>WOZA01000012.1 GCA_011620505.1 Anaerolineaceae bacterium | reverse complement strand
GCCTGTAACACTGCATGTCGTGGAAGAGATCCCTGTATTCTATTTATACCTGCCTTTACTGCTCAAGTAACGGATTAGGCCACTAGTAAAAGGAGCCCTGCCCCCAGCAGGGCTCCTTTTTGTTTTGATAGAAATATTCAAAATAAATGAGTTGTGGTGATTTTCTTTTTATTCCGGCAGGTGAACTGTGAAAAGATGGCTTCCATCGCTTGTGAATATTGTTCTAACCCCAATACCTGCCACCTGCGTAAATGGGGTAAAATATCTGCGAATATGTCGGCTTTAGCAAGTTAATCCGGCTGCGGAATTAGTTGATTTAAGAAATCAGGCTTACCACTTACCTTTCGACATTCCCGCGAGCCATTACTTCATGATATACTAAATTGCTTAGCTTTTCATTCATATTTAAGGAGAATTTTTATGTCAGGACATTCCCATTGGTCCACGATCAAACGCAAAAAGGGTGCTGCAGACGCCAAAAAAGGCGCTATATTCACCCGCTACGCCCGCGAAATTGCACTTGCCGCACGTAATGGCGGCGGCGATCCCTCCATGAACGTTTCACTGGAACTTGCCATTGAACGGGCAAGAGCCAGCAACATGCCCAAAGACAGCATTGAACGGGCCATCAAACGAGGCACGGGTGAAGATAAAGACAATAACGAATTGCTTGAGATCACTTATGAGGGTTACCTTGGCAAAGGCGCATCCGCCATCATTGAATGTGTCACCGAAAATCGCAACCGTACTGTCGCCGATCTGCGCCACATCCTTTCCAGAGCCGGCGGCGATCTTGCAAGCAATGGTTCGGTCAGCTGGCAGTTCGACCGAAAAGCAATCTTTTCTGTGAAATCTGATGGTAAGAATTTCGACAAAGCTTTTGAAGCTGCTCTTGAAGCCGGCGCAGATGATGTCACGGAAGAGGACGGTTATATCGAGATTGTCGGTGCGGCTGAAATCTTTAAAGACATTCATGACAGTCTGGTGAATGCCGGTCTGAAAATTGAAGATGCCGGTCTGCGCATGATTCCCAAACAGGAAGTTGAGCTCGATCCCGATCAAACCCTTGCCGTCCTGAGAATCATTAATGCTCTTGAAGAAAGTGATGACGTTCAGAACGTTTACACCAACCTTAAGTATACTGATGAGGACCTTGAAAAGTTGGAGGAAGATTAGGCATTAATGCTGATTTTGGGCATCGATCCAGGTCTGACTCGTACGGGTATCGGTCTTATTCGTCTCGATCAGCGCAATGAACCCGAATTGGTTCACTATGAAGTCATAGATTCAACGGCTGTGAGCTCAACCTCCAGCCGTTTGATTTTTCTCTACGACCGGTTATCCGCTCTAATCGAGACCTACCAACCGACCGAATCTGCCATGGAAAAACTTTTTTTCCAGCGCAACATCACCACCGCCATGTCAGTCAGTGAGGCCCGCGGCGTGGCTTGTTTTTGTCTTGCCCAGCATGGTCTCCCCATCTCTGAGTACACACCCAACGAGGTCAAACAATCTGTCTCTGGCAATGGTAGGGCGGATAAGAAACAGGTGCAAAGTATGGTGCAATTACTGCTCGGGCTGAGTGAGATCCCACAGCCGGATGACGCTGCCGACGCTCTCGCTGTCGCCCTCTGCCACTCCAACCACATCAATTTGCGCAGCCTGATGGAGTAACCCAATGATCACCAGCACTGCCAATGACCACATCAAAGCCCTCCGCAAGTTGGATCAAGCCAAAGATCGCCGCGCGAGTGGTAATTTCCTTGCGGAAGGGCTCAAAGCTGTCGGTCAGGCGTTTGATTCCAACGCACAAATTCATGAACTCCTGATCTCGCCTGATCTGCTTATCAGTGAGTATGGTCGTTCTCTGACCGAGCTTGCAAGGAAACGCGATATTCCCATCCTCGAACTTAGCCCCTCCGTATTTGCCACGCTGGCGCGCAAAGAAAAACCCCAGGGGATCGCAGCCCTCATCGCCCAAAATTGGTCAGATATCCGCACATCATCCGCTCAACCTGGCTCATTTTGGGTTGCCCTTGAATCGATTCAGAACCCGGGCAACCTGGGCACTATCCTGCGCACGTGCGATGCAGTCGGTGCCAGCGGCTTGATCCTGCTGGATGACTCCACCGATCCTTACGATCCAGCTGCTGTAAAAGCTTCCATGGGGTCGATATTTACCGTACCTCATTTTCGGGCTGGGTTCAGCGATTTTACAGCTTTTTTGGAGCGCAGCCCTGATCTGATGGTGATCGGAACTTCCGATAAAGCCGCTGCCTCAGCCTTTGAAGTAGCCTTCCCACCCACTGTCCTTTTGCTTCTGGGCAGTGAGCGCCAGGGACTCTCGGACCAATACGTCTCCTTATGTTCCCAAATGCTGCGAATACCCATGGAAGGAGCCTGCGACTCACTTAACATTTCCGTAGCTGCAGGTGTCATGCTTTATCAAATCTATCAAAACCGCCAGCTCGAACGGAGGCTATCATGATCGCGTCAATATCCGGAAAAGTCATTCAGCTCACCAAGGAAACTGTCATTATAGACATCAATGGTCTTGGCTTTGAGGTTTTTGTTCCCAAGCCGCTACTATCCGAGACAGAAGCAGGCGATCTACTCTACCTGTACACCTACATGCTCGTTCGGGAAGATAATATTGCGCTCTACGGGTTTACCAGCCTTGAAGAAAAGGAATTGTTCCTCCAATTTTTGGCGGTTGGCGGGATCGGTCCAAAACTGTCGCTGTCAATCCTTTCGAGCCTTTCCATTGATAATATCCGCTCCGCCATTCTGAGTGAAAAACCCGATTACTTTAGCCGCGTTCCTGGTATCGGCAAGAAAACCGCTCAAAAGATCATCATCCAGATGCAGGGAAAACTCCCTGACAGCGATGGCCTCGCTATTCGCAGCATCACCGATGTGGATGACGCCGTGGTCGATGCCCTCATTTCGCTTGGATACAGTGTTATTGAAGCTCAGACTGCCCTGCAGACCATCCCTAAAAACACCCCTGACGACGTTGAGACGAAACTTCGCGTGGCATTACAGTATTTTGACCATTTTTAGGCTTGTTTTTATCACCTTTAGAGATGGTAAAATTAAAGATTGAAAATCAATAAACAATTGGAAAAGACATGGCACTTTCTCGGGAATTAGGCATAGACCTCGGTACCTTCAATACGCAGATCGCGGAAGGCAATCAGATTCTTCAGCAGGAACCGACTGTTGTGGCGATTGTTGTCAACGAAATGAAACTGGTTGAATTAGGCACCACCGCCCTCGGCATGATGGGGCGTGTCCCGGAATCGATCGAGGTCATTCGCCCGCTTCGCCACGGCGTCATTGCTGAATACGAGCTCACCGAGATCTACCTTCGCGAACTGATCAAAAAAGTCACTGGTCCTACTCTCTTCTTCAAGCCCCGCCTGCTTATATCTGCCCCCTACGGGGTCACCAGCGTTGAGAAACGCGCGGTAGTGGAAGCCGGTCTGGGCGCTGGCGGTCGTGAAGTTAACATCATCCCTCAACCTTTGGCAGCTGCTCTTGGAGTGGACCTTCCCATCAACACCCCCACTGGCAACATGATCATCTGCCTCGGCGCCGGCACCACCCAGGCAGCAGTTATCTCCATGACCGGCATCGTCAGCGCGGAAACCAACCACACCGCCGGGTTAAAACTGGATGAAGCGATCATCAACTACGTTCGCAAAAAATATGGTTTGATCATTGGGCAGCCAACCGCTGAACAACTCAAGCTCAATATTGGCGCAGCCAGCCCCACCCAGGAAGAAAAAACAATGGAAATCCAGGGACAGGACCAGGTAACCGGTCTGCCTAAGCCTGCCAGCCTCACCACTAATGAGATCGTCGAAGCTTTGCAGCCTCCCCTGGAAGAAATCGTCACAGCCATCCGTCGCGTTCTCGAGAAAACGCCGCCTGAATTGATCTCTGACATTATCGATCGCGGTGTAGCACTTTGTGGAGGCACTTCTCTTTTAAAGGGTCTCGATAAGTACCTGACTGTTGCCTTGGGCATTCCCGCTTATGTGGTTGAAAACCCGGTCACTTGCACCGTTGAAGGTGCTGCCAAAGGTTTTTCAATCCTCGAAGTTATTCTTCGCAACCAGGGTCGTTAAACTCACCCGCTACAAATAAAAAGTGATTGTTTGTAGGCTCAAAACTGGGTCTATATTGGCGAGCCTGATACCTTCAGGCACCTTTAAAGTAACAGGCGCGTAGTTTAAAATTGCCTTCACCCCGCATCGGATCAACTGATCTGCCATTTCCTGGGCATTTCCGGCTGGCACGGTCAGGATGGCAATCGGGACACCCCGGGGGCAGATGTGGTTTTGCATCTCGTTGACATCCATCACTTTAATCCCGGCAAATGTCTTTCCAATTATCTTCGGATCGTTATCAAACGCCATTACGATCTCAAATCCATTCCGGGAGAATCCTTGGTAACTCAACAGTGCCTGGCCAAGGTGTCCAACCCCCACCAGAACAACTTCCCAGATTTGATTTAAGTTCAGGATGCTGCGCAGCGACTCGAGCAGGTTGATTACGTTATAGCCTGTACCCTGCTTCCCAAAGCCTCCAAAAAAAGACAGATCCTTGCGGATTTGAGCAGCGCTGACACCCAGGTGTTCAGCCATCTCCTGTGATGACACAATTTCTCTGCCTTCCCGCACCAGTTGGTTGAGTTTTTGGATATAAACAGGCAGTCTTGCTACAACAACTTCTGGAATTAATGATTTTTCCATCGAACCCTTTCCAAAAATTTACTATAATAGAAAATCAGATGATGTTTTTGATGTTATCATCATAAGCAAAGCATATTATATAGGGTTTTGTCCGACGCATAGTATTATGCTGAACACAAAACACATGTCTAAGGAGTTTCTATGAAAGCTGGCAGCGTTATTTCGTACATTCTCGCAGCAATCTTCATCATTTTTGGATTTTTGCTGCTTCTTGGGTCAGGTAGTGAAGATGCCCCTTCATGGATCGTCTATGGGATCATATTGCTCATTTTGGGATTTGTTCTGATTTTTGCAGGCGTGCGCCTGGCAGCTGCGTCCAAACAGACCGTTCAGAACGTAACCCTCAATGTCGATCTCCCGGGCAATGTACAGATGGATACCATCAAGTGCCAATCCTGCGGCGCTCCTCTCGCCCCTGACGATATGAAACTTGTCAATGGCGCGATCACGGTGCAGTGCCACAGCTGCGGTACAACTTATCAGATTACTGAACAACCAAAATGGTAAGCAAATGAATAAGCTCAAGCATCTTTTCCTACTGTTAAGCATCCTTCTGCTGCTGATCCCGCTCGGATCCGCCCAGGCTCAGGATTATCGCTTTTCCCTCACCGCTTACGAAGTGGAAGCTTACCTTGAAGCGGATGGCACATTGACCCTATATTACTACATGGCGTTTCAAAACGATCCTTCCGGGCATGCGATTGATTTTGTCGATCTCGGCTTACCCACCACTCAATACAAGCTTTCCGACATCAAGGCTGAAGTAAACGGCGTGAAAATGCCCGAGGTAAATGACTCAGCTTATGTCCAGGGGGCTGAGCTTGCCCTTGATGAGTATGCCATCCAGCCTGGTCAATCTGGCATCGTCACGGCTTGGGTATATGGTATCAAAGGCGTTTTGAGCCCTTATGATGGTGCAGATCGCACGGATTATGCTAATTTCTTATTTGTTCCGAACTATTTCGGATCGCAGAATGATGTCTCTCAAAATACCGAATACCGCATGACGATCATCCTGCCCCCTGGCGTTGGCGCGGAACAGGGTGTCTGGTACGAACCTTCGGGTTGGCCAGGGCCAAGCGAGCCTGAAGCCACCTTGACTACAGATGGTCGTGTCAACTATTCCTGGTATACGACCAACGCCGATGTCCACAGCGAGTACTCTTTTGGTGCGGCTTTCCCTGCTTCCGCAATCCCTGCAGGTGTTCTAACCACCCAGGAAACAATTCCATCTGACACCGGGTCCAATGGGTCTACCACAACTCCAGTCGCTGGTTTTTTTACCACGCTGTGGAGGATTATTCAAAGCGCTTTCTTCCCACTGCTATTTATCGGCTTCTTTATTTTCATTATTCGAAGAGGCAATAAGCAGACCACCAAACGCAAAATGCAATACCTTCCTCCAAAAATCTCAATCGAAGGCAAAGGCATCAAGCGCGGTCTCACCGCAGTTGAAGCTGGTATTCTGCTGGAGGAACCACTCGACAAGATACTCACCATGATCCTCTTTGGGCTGATAAAAAAGGAATTGGTCACTGTGACCTCTCGTGACCCCCTGAAGATCGAAATTGCGGATCCCCTGCCGGAAGGTCTCTACCCATACGAGCAAGCTTTCCTGGAAGCTTTCAAATCTGAGAACACATCCAAGCGCCGCACAGAGATTAAATCGCTGATGATCGACCTGGTCAAATCGGTTTCAGACAAAATGAAAGGCTTCAGCCTTCAGGAAACCAAGGACTATTACCAGGACATTATTCGGCGAGCCTGGGAAGCCGTTGAGACTGCCCAAACTCCTGAGGTCAAGAGCGCTCAATACGACCACACCCTCGAGTGGACCATGCTCGACAAGGAATTCAATGACCGTACCGAACGCACCTTTACTGGCATCCCCGTATTTGTGCCTATTTGGTGGCCGCGCTACGACCCCACCTTTCATCCTGTGATGAGCAGCGGTGGCGGCGGTGGTTTGGCAGCCCCAACCGCCGTCGGTGCCGGATCTGGCGGCAGCCGTCCTTCTATCAACCTGCCCAATCTGCCGGGCTCTGAATTCGCGGCTTCGATGGTACACGGCGCTTCCGCCATGGCTGCGGGAGTAATCGGCAATGTAACTGACTTCACCTCCTCGGTTACCAACCGCACCAACCCGATCCCAGTCACAGCGCCCCCCCGTAGTGGCGGCGGCGGTTTCCGCGGGAGTGGCGGAGGCTCTGCCTGCGCTTGTGCCTGCGCCTGTGCTGGCTGTGCCTGTGCCTGTGCTGGCGGTGGCAGGTAATCGTTTTTTCTACCTGGATCAACTTATGATGCGACAGCTCACTGAAGGAATGTACCAGTACGACATTGCAGATGCCGACTCCAAGTCGCGCGTCCATTTACGTGTTGATCCTGACCTAAGCGGTCTGATGGTGGTCAATGCCTCACGTGTTGTCCACCTCAACCCGACCGCTCTTTACATGGCTTTCCTCACCCTTGAAAAAATCGACGAAAAGACCGCCCTGCAAGCGCTTCAAGCCCGCTTCAATGCCCCCTCCGGGCAGTTAAAAGAGGACTACCTCGCCACGCGCGCACGCGTGGAAGCCTTGATCGATCAAAACTCTGGCTTATGCCCGGTTTGTGACCTCGGACTTGATATGGACATGCCTTTCAGCCAGGAATTAAGCGCGCCTTATCGCATGGACCTTGCGCTCACTTACCGCTGCAACAACGATTGTGCCCATTGCTACAACGCCCGCGTTCGCACCTATCCGGAGCTCCCAACCCAGAGCTGGAAGTCCATCCTGGACCGGATTTGGAGCCTGAAAATCCCCCACGTTGTTTTTACCGGCGGAGAACCCACCCTACGCCCGGATTTGCCGGAATTGGTTGCTTATGCCCAGCAAACAGGGCTCGTGGCAGGTCTCAACACCAACGGGCGAAAACTTTCTGATCCAGTTTACATTGCCAGGCTTGTCGAAGCTGGGCTTGACCATGTCCAGATCACCCTTGAGTCGAACCGTCCCGAAGTTCACGACCAAATGGTCCGCAGCCAGGGTGCCTGGCAGCAAACAGTAGAAGGCGTGAGAAATGCTGTAAATAGCAAACTCTACCTCATGACCAATACCACGCTCCTCGAAAATAACGAAGCATACCTGCTTGAACTGCTGGAATTCCTGCGGGATCTCGGCGTGCCAACAGTGGGATTGAATGCCTTGATTTACGCGGGCAAAGGCAGCACGGTCACCACCGGCTTGAAAGAGCAGGACCTGCCAAAGCTGCTTGAAATCGCGACCGACTTCACCCAAAAAAGCGGTCAGCGTCTGATCTGGTACACCCCCACCCAGTACTGCCACTTTGACCCTCTTCAGCTTGACCTTGGAATCAAGGGCTGTACTGCTGCTTATTACAATATGTGCATCGAACCGGATGGTCAGGTCATTCCCTGCCAGTCCTACTACGAAGCCCTCGGGGATTTTTTGAAAGTTCCATGGTCTGCCATCTGGGAACATCCGCTTGCGCTTTCTCTGCGCCAACGCAGGGACGTTCCGCAAGCATGCAAGACCTGTGACTTTTTCACGGAATGCGGTGGTGGTTGCCCTCTGGCTCGTGATCATCAAAACCCGCAGCCGATCTATCGCGATCTTGTATTGAGAAGGAGCTAAACATGGCTGCAAAACAAACTAAACCACGCGAAAAGAAAACGGATGTTGAACCTCTGGCCCCTGGTTTGTACTCTTACCATACCGCTCCAGACTCGCCGGATCAGTTCCGCCTTCACCTGCGCGTGGAACCGGACGGTGAAGGGATCCTGGTAGTTAATGCTTCTATAGTGCTGCACCTCAACCGCTCTGCCACGGAATTTGCCTATTATCTGATTCAGGGCAAGGACAACGTCCAGATTGTGGATGCTTTATCCGAGCGCTATGATGTTACCCGTGAAGTTTTGATGCGTGATGTCCAGTTGTTTATCGACCAGATCCTCTTCCTCAGCCGCAAGAAAGATCTCTCGCCTTCTGCCACCATCGGATTTGAGTCGCATGTGTTCGAGAAAAACCTGAGTGCTCCCTTGCGCATCGATTGCTGCCTCACCTACCGTGGCTTCAATGAGAAAGATGACGCCTCTCTTATAGCTAACGAACTGACGACGGAAGACTGGAAAACGCTCCTTACCCGGCTTTACAACGCGGGCATCCCCCACGTAATCTTTTTTGGTGGGGAACCCACTCTTCGCGCTGATCTGACTGAACTCATGGCTTTCACAGAGCAGCTCGGACTCGTCTGCGGGTTGGTCTCATCGGATCCCAAACTAAAGGATCCTGCCTACCTGTTGCCCCTCATTGAAGCCGGCCTGGACCACCTTACTTTCTGCCTTGACGCCTCTAGCTCGGAAGATTTGCAGGGTTTGTCGAATATCCTTGATCAGGATCTTTTCACTTGCCTTCGGATGCCTGTCCATACCGACCGTGATTACCATGATCTCATTCACCAACTACTGGATCTTGGTGTCAATGCCTTTAACTTCCTCCCGGAAGATGAGTATTCTCACGCACTGGCAGGAAAGCTGCAGCGTGAGCTCGCTGAAAGCGGTGTCGCTTTTGTGGATGACATGCCCCTCACCTATCATCCCCACGTGCCAGAACCCCTCTTTAGCGTCTGGGACCCGGATTCACAACCCGCTCAGCATTTTGTGATCCAACCGGATGGCAGCCTGGCGCAACACGCCGGCAATCAACACAATTACGGCAACTTGCTTCGAGAAGATTGGTCCACTCTTTGGTCCCGGGTAATGGCTGGAGGTGCGGCTTGAAAATCTCCGATTGGCATGATCGTTTCAAACTCCAGTCTACCTGGACCCGCGACTTACGCAACTTCATTTTTGGTAAAGTCAACGCCCAGCCTGGGCAGTCCTTGTTGGATGTCGGGGTTGGCACGGGTGCCTTGCTGGATGAATACATTGGTCGCGGTCTGCAGGTTACAGGTCTGGATCTTGACCTCGAAAACTGCCAGTTTGCTCACCTCCACCCTTCCAAACCTGTCATTTTCAATGCTGACGCTCACCGCATGCCTTTCAAGGAACACCAATTTGACCTGACGGTGACACATTATGTGTTACTCTGGGTCCACGACCCTTCCCAGGTGGTTTCTGAAATGGCGCGGGTTACCAAACCGGGAGGCTACGTAATCGCTTTTGCCGAGCCCGATTACCTTTCGCGCATTGATTATCCAGAGGTGTTCCAGGATATTGGAAAAATCCAAAATCGCTCATTAGCCTTTCGGGGTGTTGATCTCAGTATGGGGCGAAAACTAGGGCATATCTTCCGCACAATCGGATTGAGGGACGTCCGCCTTGGCTTACTTGCAGGGCAGTGGCGCTATCCGGAAAAAGATGTCTTTGATCATGAATGGGACATCATTGCATTCGATCTCGGCGGCATGGTTCCAGTAGATGAAATTCTGGCTATGAAGGACCGCGCACTGAAATCCTGGCTCAACGGGGAGGCTACTGTCTTTATCCCAACCTTTTACGCTTACGGAATGGTTTAGACCCCGCTCAAACTCAGCAACTCCTCGCAAACGATACGCATGCAAAAGACAAGATGGGTTTTGCTCGTGATCACGATTATCCTGCTTTTTTCCGTTCCCACAGCCTCTGGCACCAGCCAAACCCCAACCTGCTCATTCAATCCAACCGTCCAGGAGATCATCAACCAGGTCACCCAGAACTCAGTGGCGCAGTGGATCCGCAACTTCAGCGGTGAAGACTTTGTCCCGATTGGTGGATCACAGAGGAAAATTCTCACCCGCTACTCCTACCAGTTGTTTAATTTGAATATCAATGCTTTGGCTTATCCATATCTTGGCGAACAGCTTGAGAGTCTAGGCTATGAAGTCGGCACCTTTTTGACAGATCATTCCTATTCTCCTTCAAAAATGGCATCAGCGAACGCTGGCGTTATCGCTGATATGCCAATAGCGATTGACGATGAACTGTTCTTGAAAAACAAAATCGCGACTTTTCCTGATCAGATGTTAACCTGGAAAAACAAAGTTATTACCATCCCGGGTCACGGATCAAACGCGGATGAGATCGTCCTGATGACCGCTCATCTAGATAGTACATCAAATTATGCTAACACTAACGCGCCAGGCGCGGAAGATAACGCCAGCGGTGTGGCTGCCCTGATGGAAGCTGCCCGGCTGTTCCGTTTTTACAAGTTTGACCGCACCATCAAAATCATCTTTTTCACCGGCGAAGAGCAGGGGCTGCTTGGCAGCTTCGCCTATGTGGATGACCATCCTACAGAAATGGATAACATTGTTGGAGTCGTCAATCTGGACATGTTTGGCTATGATAGTGATGACGACCGCTGTTTCGAACTGCATGTAGGCACACTGGCAGAATCAAACTTGGTTGGCTCTTGCTTCTCCAATGTAAATAATAACTATGCTCTTGGGTTGAGTTTTGATTATCTCACTAGCGGTTTCACATATGGGTCTGACCACGCCTCATTTTGGGATGAGGGTGTTGGAGCCGTTGAGGTTTTGGAAAACTATTCTGACCAGAATCTACCCAACGGATGTGAGGGGTCTGACCAAAATCCTCACTATCATGAGACTACTGACAAAATTGGATTTATGAATCTGCCTGTCACTCTGGCAATCTCGCAGGCTGGCATTGGCACTGCCGCCAGTCTCGCAGAACCAATTGGGCAATGTTTCGCCGCTGACCCTCATATTACTGCCACTGCCCCGACAGATTCAATCTTGTTGACCTGGCCAGAGGTTGTTGACGCGGACGTTTACAATGTCTATCGCAGCACCACCACTTGCGCTGGCACCTTCACCCAGGTTGCCCAAGTAACAACCAATAATTACGAAGATACGGACATCGAATACAACAAGTACTATTTCTACAAAGTCCAGGCCGCTGAGACCGGAACAGTCTGCTTTTCCCAAATGTCCAACTGCGCCGTCGCCAAGGTCGAGGAACCAGCCTATGTCATCTTCATCCCCCTGGTCATCGCCGGAGATTAATACTCGCGTGTAAACCATGGATGGACTAAAGCACATCCGTACGGTCGGTTGCACAGATTCAACAACCATTCAACCATATTTATTAGGGAAACAATCCCTTGGTCGGGGTGACGCATGCGTCGCCC
>WOZA01000160.1:1866-11915 GCA_011620505.1 Anaerolineaceae bacterium | reverse complement strand
TTAACAAATCTTTACATATTTCATGTATAATGAAGCGAAGAAAACTATCGCACATGCGTCCAGGAGGCATTAAAGGATATTTCGCCTCCGATTATGGCTGAGAATTGCTGCGCGATTTACTTGATAGGAAACCGTCAGTGTTAAAAACTGACTTATGTATTGGAAAAAATGAATAATTTGAGCAGTCGAGTGATCAATCCATCCTTTCTGCCCCTCCCTAGCATTTGGGCAAGCAGACAGGGAGAGTTTCTATTTCAAGAGGAACGTTATTAAGATTGATCGTATCTGATTGTCAGTTTGCCAATACTTAATTGAAAATAGCTCAAATTCATCTTGAGCAAGTGGGTTATCGAGTAAGTCCGGAATTCAACAGCCATGGTCATGGACCATGGCTGTTTGGTACGGATGAAAAAAACGATCACTGAAATCAGTGCGCAAAAGCGCAATCGCAGGCGAGTGAACATCAGCCTGGATGGTTCCTATGCTTTCTCATTGGACCGAATGACTGCTGCCTGGCTGCAGGTTGGGAGAGAACTGAGCGATGGGGAAATCGAACAGCTCCAGATGCACGACGAAGTGGAAGTCGGCTTCAATCAGGCTCTCAACTTACTAAGCCACAGAAGCCGTTCGGTTGCAGAGATGACCCGCTACCTGGAAGGCAAGGGCTATGCGCCTGGCACCCTAAAAGCAGTGCTTGCGCGGCTCGAAGAAGAAGGTCTGCTCAACGACGATCGCTTTGCCAGGGAGTGGATTGAGAACCGCAACGCCTTCCGCCCGCGCAGCCAAAGCCAGCTAAAAGCAGAGCTGCGTTTCAAGGGTTTGGCGGAGAGTTCCATCGATTCAGCTCTTGAGGAATCCGGGGTTGATGACGCAACCCTGGCGATGGCAGCCGCGCGGAAACAGGCGCATCGCTATCTTTCATCCGATTACGAAATTTTTCGAAAAAGACTGGGGAACGCGCTTCTACGGCGCGGTTTCAGTTATGCCACGGTCAATGATACCTTGCGCACTCTTTGGGATGAGATGCAGCATACCGAGACCGTGGAATCAAATAAACTATGGAGCAATTGACACAATGAAAACCTTATTTCAACCAGGCCAAGGTCCTAACCTGCTCTTTCTGTGGATAGGACTTGCCGTTATTTTGGGTGTCCTGATCGGATACCTTATTTTCTCAATCATCCGCAAAAACCAGGATGAAAAACTCAAAAGAACCGCCGAAAGCATTATCGAGCAGGCAAAAGAAATTGCCAAAACCACGGAGCTGGAAGCCAAAGACGCTGCCCTGAAAATAACTTTGCAGGCAGAGAGTGAGATCCAGCACAAGCGCAGCGAACTCAACAAGGAAGATGACCGCCTCGTAAAGCGCCGTGAAGAGCTGGACCACCGCTTTGACCAGATGCAGCAGCGCGAGTCCGCTCTCAACAAACGCCAAAGCGCGGTGGATAAGCGAGCCAATGAAATTGAAGCCCTCTACAATGAACGGTTTGCAGAACTGCAGCGCGTTTCTGCAATGACCAGCGAGGAAGCCCGCACGCTCTTGCTTGAAGAAGTGGAGAAGGAAGCTCGTGGAGATATGGCGCACATCATCCACCAATATGAAATCGAAGCTACCGAAACCGGCATGGAAAAAGCCCGCGAACTTATCGCCGATGCCATCCAGCGTGTCGCCTCCGACAAGGTTGCCGAAGTAACAACCTCGGTGGTTACACTCCCCAATGAAGAGATGAAGGGTCGCATCGTTGGACGCAATGGGCGCAACATCCAGGCCTTCGAACAGGCAACCGGTGTGGACGTCATCGTGGATGATACCCCTGAAGCTGTCACCATCTCTTGCTTTGACTCCGTCCGCCGGGAAATTGCCCGGCGCACCCTGACACGGCTTGTGACGGATGGCCGCATCCACCCGGCATATATTGAAAAGATCCTTGACGAAGAACGCAAAGCGATGGATGAGGATATCCTCAAAGCCGGCACCGAAGCGGTCTACGAGGCCGGCGTGCATGGTCTCCACCCGGAAATCATCAAGAAGCTTGGACGATTGAAATACCGCACCTCCTACGGTCAAAACCAGCTTGCTCATGCAGTGGAAACGTCCAAGATCGCCAGTGTGCTGGCGGCAGAGCTCGGCGCCAATGTGGAAATCGCAAAGGTCGGAGCCCTTCTGCACGACCTTGGCAAAGCCATGGACCACAACACGGAAGGCACCCACGCCCAGATTGGCGCGGAATTTGCCAAACGTCACGGCGTCAGCGCGGCAGTCTGCAACGCAATCGCCTCCCACCACCACGAAGTGGACCAGCTCTCAATCGAAGCCATCCTGGTGGAAGCCGCTGATGCGATCTCAGGCGCGCGCCCTGGTGCCCGCCGCGAGGACCTTGAGCAATACATCAAGCGCCTGAAAGCCCTTGAGACCATCGCCAACGCCCATAAGGGTGTTGAGCAGAGCTACGCCATCCAGGCTGGTCGGGAAGTGCGCATCATTGTCAAGCCTGAGGAAGTCGACGATCTCGAAGCGCACCGCATCGCCAAGGATATCGCCACCGAGATCGAGGAAACCATGCAGTATCCCGGTCAGATCCAGGTGACCGTGATCCGCGAAACCCGCTCGGTCAGTTACGCAAAGTAAGTCACCAAACTCGGTATAAAGAAGAAGCTGCCAAATGAGGCAGCTTCTTCTTTCATCTTCCGGTGAATGTTAGATATTGAGATCACGCTGATTGTAAACAGCGTAAGCTGTGAACAAGAAATTCACGATCGTTATGCCCGTAAGAACCAAGGCTTAAGCGCATTTACCTGGATGATGTCCATTATCACTCCTGGAAGTGCGAATCAAGACATTTCAATTAGAAGTTTGCCTTATCCCCTTACAAAGGGATTGTTTGCCTTTTCAAACCCAACCGTCGTTGCCGGTCCGTGTCCCGGCAGAAGCGTGGTCTCATCCGGCAGGGTGTAAATCTGCTCGCGGATGTTCTTTAGCAGCAATTCATAATCGGAGCCTTCAAGATCGGTCCTGCCGATGCTGCCTCTGAATATCGCATCCCCTACTACTGCCATCTTTAAATCGGGAATGTAGAAAAGCACCGAACCGGGGTTATGCCCTGAAACGTCCCGCACTTCCACCAGCTTACGACTACCTCCGGGCAGCACGTCCAGCCACATGCCTTGGGTAAGAGGAACATCCAACCTGGGTATGGGGTCAACCCTCCTGCCCATTTTCATCTTTTCTGGCTGAGCGGCAGCCCAAGCGAAGCTATCCGGGTGCATGGCGATCGGCAGAGGCGGCGAAAAGGCTTCGCTCACCGTCTTTGCCCCGGCAATATGGTCATAATGCCCGTGCGTCAGCCAGATTTGCCTCAGCTGCCAACCGTGTTCGCGCGCCATTCGCAGTTGGGTCTGCGGCTCAAAGCTTGGGTCAATCAGAACGCAGTCGCCGCTGTCTTCATCCACCAGGAAGTAAACGTTGTTTTCAATCGGTCCCAGGACTGCCAGGTGTATTGAAAGGGTCATGGTGTTCTCTACGACTCTTTCCGAGCTTTAGTCAGGAAGTCTTTCAGGCGCATCACCTCGCGCGGCAGGTCGGTCAGGCTGCGCAGACCTTCATCCTCCACCACGACGTCGTCCTCAATCCGCACGCCAAACTTACCAGGAAGGTAGATGCCCGGTTCGATGGTAAAGACCATCCCTGGCTTCAGGATCAAAGGATTACCCTGGTAGATGTAAGGCGGCTCGTGCGCTTCCATTCCCAACCCATGCCCTGTGCGGTGGGTAAAGTATTCGCCATAGCCGCCTTCCCCGATGACATCCCTTGCCAGCTGGTCCACCTCCCCTGCTTGCATACCCCTTCTTCCTCCAAGCCTGGCTGCCGCGTTTGCCTTTGCCACCAGGTCGGCAATCTGTTTCATTTCATCGTTAGGTTCACCGCAGAAAAAGGTGCGGGTGATATCCGAGAAGTAGCCGCCAAAGCTTGCTCCCCAGTCGATCAACAGCAGCTCACCTTCCTGCAAGGGTCGATTCGTTGGGCTGGCATGAGGATTGGCGGTGTTGGGACCGGTTGAAACGATCGGCGCGAAAGGCAGCTCTGCTTCCGACCCCGCCCGGAAAAGCTGCACCATCAACTCACCCGAAATCTGGAGCTCGCTCTGCCCTGGTCTCACGCTTTCGAGGGTGTTGAGCAACGCGTTCTGTGCGATGATAGCTGCCTGGCGCATGGCATTCAGCTCCTCAGTTCCCTTGCACATCCGCAGCCCCGCCAGAGCAGCGCTTCCATCCACGAATTCAGCTTCAGGCAGCGCCTGACGCAGCAGATTCAGTTCCAAAAAACGCAATCCCGTCGGTTCAACACCTACGCGCAGCGGAGTGCCCGAAATTTCGGACAAAGCCCGCTCATAGACGCCCTGCCAGGTGGCCGGGTCGTCCCCAAAAGGAATGATTTCAGCGTCAAAAGGCAGGTTTGCCACTTTCGCGCGCTCCAGTTCAGGCAAGATTACTTTCACCTGCCCACTACTGCCAACCAAAACGACCACCGGGCGCTCCATCAGGTGAAAGTTTAGCCCTGTCAGGTAACGCAGGCTCGGGCCAGGGTTGAGCGCCATCCATTCCAGGCCACTAAGTGCCAGTTGAGCCGCCAAAGCTTCGATTCTTTTATTCATTAACAACCTCACCACAGATTTCTTTTTCTAGAGAGTATTGTACCCAGCTTGGATAGCCATGCAAGCATTTTCGTGCTTGTACACAGGCTATTGACTCAAGCGTCGCATCAACTATAATCGTGGCATGTTCAAAACGCGCAAGATATTCATGAGTTTTTATTGCTTGTGTCTCCGGCGGGGTAGCTGACCGCCTGCGTTTTTGACATCCTGGAACCCGTCAAGAGCAGCGGCACTCCCCCGCTTATGGTGTGAGATGGCTGCTGTTTTTATTTAAGGTTCCAGAGAATTAGGAGAATCATCATGACAATTTATCAAAATATTACCCAGCTTACAGGCAAAACGCCCCTGGTGCGTGTTTCGCGCCTAAACCCCAATCCTGAGGTCGAAATTCTGGCCAAATTGGAAACCTTTAACCCAACCCACAGCGTCAAAGACCGCATCGCCGTCAGCATGGTGGACGATGCTGAAAAGCGCGGGCTACTTCACAAGGACAGTATCCTGCTGGAAGCCACCAGCGGCAACACTGGCATCGGCCTGGCAAATGTGGCTACCGCCCGCGGTTACGGCAGCACGATCATCATGCCCGAGTCCGCCAGCCTTGAACGAAAACTGCTGATGCGTGCCCTTGGGGCTAACCTCATTTTGACGCCTGCAGCCGGCGGCATGGCTGGCGCGATAGAAAAAGCGCAGTCGTTACTGGCGGAGGACAGCCGCTACTGGTGGGCAGATCAATTTAATAACCCCGCCAACCCGCAAATTCACTACCTCACCACAGGCCCCGAAATCTGGCGGGATACCGAAGGCAAGGTGGATATGCTCGTGGCTGGCGTTGGTACCGGCGGCACGATTACTGGCGCTGGTCAATACCTGCGCGAGCAAAACCCGGCCCTGAAAGTCGTGGCAGTCGAACCGGCCGCCTCCCCGGTGCTCTCCGGTGGAACCAAGGGTCCGCATCCCATCCAGGGAATTGGTGCAGGGTTCATCCCTTCGGTGCTGCAAACCTCCCTGCTGGATGAGATCATCCAGGTTACTGGTGAGGCTGCCTTCAGCACAGCCCGCCAACTGGCAGCCATTGAAGGCATCCCCGGGGGAATTTCCTCGGGCGCGGCGGTTTGGGCTGCCCTGCAGCTGGCTGCCCGCCCGGAGTCAAAGGGCAAGCGAATAGTTGTGATTGTGCCGAGCTTTACCGAGCGTTACCTCAGCACGGACCTGTTCGCAGATCTCAGGAGGGAGCAAAATGGAAGCAAGTGAACGCATGCCCTGCGACGGCATACCAGCAGAACGGAACCCCAACATTTTCAGCCTGATGGCGGAAGATGTGCGGGCCGCCCTTGAGCGCGACCCAGCCGCGGTGAATGCCTTCGTGGTCATCACCTGTTATCCAGGTTTACACGCCATTTGGGCGCATCGCGTGGAGCATTGGTTGTGGAAAAAGGGGTTGAAGTGGCTCGCCCGTGCCAATTCGCAGATAACCCGCTTTTTCACCGGCATTGAAATCCATCCGGCTGCCAGCCTTGGTCGGCGGGTGTTTATCGACCACGGCATGGGCATCGTAATCGGTGAGACGGCAGTGGTTGGTGATGAGGTGACGCTGTATCATGGGGTTACCCTGGGCGGCACCCGACTCGAGAAGGTCAAACGCCATCCCACCCTGCAAAGCTGCGTGGTCGTTGGAGCGGGCGCGAAGATCCTGGGCGACATCACCATTGGCAGTCACAGCCGCATCGGAGCCAACGCGGTCGTGGTCAAGGACGTTCCTCCGCAGTCCGTGGTGGTGGGGGTTCCCGGGCAAGTGATCCGCCGCAGGCACCTGGTGGACGAACATCAAACAGACCTTTCGCACACCGAGATGCCCGATGCGGTCATGACCAATCTACAGGAATTAATGAAACGGTTGACCGAAGTGGAAGCCCGCCTTGAGATCCACAGTGACCAACTGAGCCAGATACAGCTGCAACCGGATGGGGTCTGGGAATATTCTGACGGCCCGGATTACATCATTTAAGCCTTAAAAGATCAGGCGGGTTTTCCAGCCCGCCTGATGATTTTCAGCGATTATTTCTTTTTCTCTGCCTGCCTGTGGATCAGGATTTCCCGGTACACAGCCGCAAGCAATAAGAGCGCCATCACTCCACCAAGGATTGCGATGCCGTCTATGTTCACTACGGGCGACGGCAGCAGTTCAGCCCCGGTTGGGGTTGGCTGGGGTGTCCCCGTGGCGAGGGTTGCGGTCAAAGTCAGGTCAGGCTGGTTCGTGATAGGATCGACGAATACGACAAGCGCCAGAAGGCTGATCACCAAAAAGCCAAGCACAATCAGCGCAATTGACAAACCACTGGACTTAATGGATCCCTGGTCCTCACTCATTTGACACTCTCCACAGCTTGTTTGGCTGTTTCTACCACATCCGCATTATCCCGCAAAATCAACAGAGTCGCGTTACGCAAAATCGGTCCAATGTTATTCATGACCGAATCGGGGGGATACAGAATTGCGCCACTCGCCATCTTTTCCAGGGCTGGCTTTAAGGAGGTCTCCTCCCAACTGCCCAGTGCGGAAGGGCGGGGTGGAAGTTCCTTGAGGGCTTCGCTCCATTTGGCCAGGAACTGCGTGTCAGACAGGTGCGCAATCAAGGCCACCGCAAGTTCCTGCCTTTGGGGCTCCTGGCTGCCTAATGCCCAAACCCAGGCATCCGTCAACGTCATACTTGGCGATGTAAAAGCAGGATCTGGCGCTTCAGGGGTCGTTTCCCTCCCTTTAAGCACTACATCCACCGGCAGAAAAGCAGTATCAATTGCACCCGTGCTGAATGCATCCCAAACCTGCTCGGAATTCTGCATTGTGACTGCCAGGTCACTATAATGACGCGTGTTCAGACCGTCTTTCAAGGTCTGCAAAGCCGCAGTAAGTGGTTCTTCCTGCAAGATCGTCATACCCTGTTCATTCTGCACTTGCCCACCCAGGCTCAGATAGAGCATCAATAAGAAGGTTCCCCTTGGATCATCCGCGGCAAAGCCAAAATAACCATAATTCAGCCTGGTATCCGCCCACTCATTGCTGGGGACCAACTGGCTGACGCTGTTGTACACCAAGCCCATCGGCACCCCTTTAAAGGGTACCGCCAAGGTCTCGCCCTGGACCATACCTGCCTCTCTGCCAAAGTTGTACCAATCCAGATCGCCCATCACGGTCTTCAGACCCTCATTCCCGAAAACAACCTCATCCTGGGCTGCCTGGAGGAGATGTTCGCGCGAAAGGGCGACGACATCCGGGGATATGGATGGTGCAGCGGCATGCGTTGTGCGCAGCGCGTCCAAAAGCCCTCCACCACCCGAGACTGCTTTTATGCGAACCTCAATCTCGATGGTGTTGAGGTAGGCAAATTCGTCCAGACGGTCTTTGAGGATGGCTGCTGCCGCCGTCTCCCCGTTGGGGTCCAGCTCAGGAGGGAGCCAGAGAATCAGCTTTTCGGGAGGAGGTGCTGGCGTGGGCGTCTGTTCTTCGGCCACCTCAGTTGCTTCTTCAGTGACGCCAGTAGGCAGTGGAACCGCGGTCTGCCCAGGAGTGGCGCTTGAGGCTTGCTGCCAGGGGAGGCTCCAGGAATCCGGCAGAGCCTCACAGCCAGTCAGCCCTAACAGGCTGCTGACGATCAGCACTACCAGCAAAATCTTGATCTTTTTCACACTATCAGTCATCCATGCAATTGTAAAGCATCTTGCCAGGGAAGTTAGCCCAGGCTTATTGGCTTGCCAAGCAGCCCAACTAATAGTTTGACCGAGTTCTCCACGTCATCCCGGTCGACCATTTCCGAGGGGCTGTGGATGTAGCGGCAGGGGATCGAAAGGCATCCCGCTGGCACGCCGGCATGCGCACGCTGAATACCCATGCCATCTGTGCCGCCCGCTTCGAGCACTTCCAGCTGGTAAGGCAGCTTTTGCGCTTTGGCTTCATCCACCATCCACTTCACCACCCGCGGATCTGCGATAAAGGAGGAATCCCGGATCTTGATCGCCGGGCCGTTACCCAGGGCAACTGCCATCTTGATGCCCATGGGGGTATCGCCGGTGCGCGTCACGTCCACAGCCAGCCCGATTTCGGGATCCACGCCGTAAGCCGCGGTGATTGCGCCGCGAATACCAACCTCTTCCTGCACGCTGAAAACGAAATAGAGTTCGTTTACGCCTGGATTGACCTCTTTTAAGGCTTCCACCACGATTGCCGCAGCCACCCGATCATCCATCGATTTCGCGACCAGGCGTTTTCCCAGGTCGAGGAATGGACGCTCAAATCCACAAACATCGCCCACACCGATTTTGCTGTCCGCTTTGGACGTTGCGCCAGTGTCGATGAATAACTTCGCCAGGTCGGGGTGTTCGTCTTTTTCCAATCGTTCCATCCCAATCACGCCCTGAGTACCGTTCATAAACAACACTCTGCCTCCCAGGCAGGTCAGGGGGCTAACGCCGCCGATCGGCAAAAAGCGCGCGAAACCATTGTCGTCGACATGTGTAACCATCAATCCGATTTCGTCCATATGAGCTGAAATCATGATCCTCCTGCCGCCTTCTTTCAGAGAACCTTTACGGGCAATCAGGTTCCCGAGCGCATCAGTATTGACCTCATCAGTGTGCCCCTGGATTTCCGCTTTGATCTTTTCGCGGATCACGTGTTCCGAACCGGAAGGACCAGGTGTCTCGACCAAGGTTTGTAGAATAGTCCATAACGAATTATTTTTCTTTGCCATCACTTTTTCTCCTGGTGATTTAGGATGCTTTTATCAAGGCGTATCAAAGCCGAGTGGATCAATTTCAAGGTATTTAGTTCGTCTTCAATGCGGATCAGACCAGCTGCCGAGTGAAGATAGCGCTGCGGTACTGAGACTGAGACGCTTGGTACCCCTGAGCGGGTTTTGTGGATCTCTCCGGCATCGGTTCCCCCCATGCCGGGCTGTCGGAACTGCCAGGGGATTTTCTCCGCCTCAGCTGACTCAATCAGCCACTTGATCAGTCGCTGGTCCCCAATGGTGCCGCGATCCATGATGTAAATCGCTGGGCCGTCCCCAAGCTTGGTGTTGTGGCTGGTATTTTCGAAGCCATCATAATGGGGCAGGTCGTTGGCGGGTGTTGAGTCCATGGCTATGCCGATTTCCGGATCAAAGGCAAAGGCAGCGATCTTCGCGCCCCGCAGACCGAGCTCTTCCTGCACGGTGAACGCGGCCAGCAGGTCGACATTCTCAGGCGCATGTTTGACCAGTTGGATGAGGTTAAAGACACCCAGCCGGTTATCCAGTGCCTTGGAACGAATGCTTGGACCCAAAACTGCCAGTTTTGTCGCGAAGGTTCCTCTATCGCCCACTTTGACCTTGGGGTCAGATCCGGGTCCAATGTCAATGCGCAG
>WOZA01000160.1:0-1766 GCA_011620505.1 Anaerolineaceae bacterium | reverse complement strand
AGCACGTTACCCATCGCGTCTACTTTGGTGAGGTCGGCGAAGTCGCGCAATTCCTCGGTAACGATCGCGCGGACTTCCTGCTCATCGCCCGAAACGCTCACAGCGTTGCACAGGCGTGTCAGCAAAGCTAATTCTGCGTCACCCATTTGGGGATTAAACTTGGTGGAAATATCACGTTTTGCCATCTTGGTTTACTCCCAGATCACGGTTTTCATAAAATCGAGTGGAAGACCGGCGATAAACTCAGCCATCAGCCTTCCAGCGCGGCGAATATCCTTCAGTGATACAACCTCAACAGGTGTGTGCATGTAGCGCAGCGGTATGCCAAGCTCAATTACGGGAATGCCGGCTTCTGCTACCTGGATATCCCAGGCATCGGTGCCCGAACCGGTCGGTGCCAGTTCCTTAGCCACGTTGATCTCGTATTCATCAGCGGTGGCTTGCATGGCTTTGTGCAGAGCAGGATGATTGCAGGAGCCCCAAGTGAGGGGGGTTACCTTGCCCATCTCAAAATTGCCAATGCCTGCACCACCGGGTGCCTTGGCAAAAGTGACGTCGATTACGATCGCAAAATCTGGTTTGATGGCAACCGCATCGGTCATCGCGCCAATTCCACCGACCTCTTCCTGCGAGGTCGCCACAGCCATCACATCCCAAAGATGCTTACGCTTCGAAAGCATCTCAAGCGCAACCGTCACCGCTGCTACGGAGGCGCGATTATCAAGGGTGTGTCCGCTGATGCTCTCACTGCAAAGCTCCATCGGTTCGGTCGCGAAGGAGATAACATCCCCCACGCGGACCAGCTCTTTGACCTCGTCCGGTGTCAGACCAGTGTCAACCAGCAAATATTTCTGTGGCAGGGGTCCGGATTTTCCGTCTTTTGGCAGCAACGCTGGCGGCGGCATAACCACCATAGCTGGCAGATCGCGGGTAACTTCCGCATTCGCCGCATGAACGGTCACCATCTGCCCGGGCAGGATCCTGGGGTCGACCCCGCCGACCTGCATAAAGCGCAAAAAGCCCGCATCGATGCCGGTCACCATCAAGCCAATGGCGTCCATATGCGCGGCAATCATCACGCTCGGTCGGGGTTCCGGGCCTTCTCCGCGCTGTATGGCTTGCAGGCTGCCGAGATTGTTGACCCGAATCTCATCACTGAGCGGCTGCCAGGCAGTCCGGATGATCTCGCGAATCGGCGCTTCATATCCGCTCAGACCCGGAGCCGAAATCATTTCCTTCAAATGTTGTTTCAAATCAAGTTTCATAAGCCTCTCTCATGGTTCAGGCGTAGGTTCAACCGAACTCTCGGTTGGTGTTTCAGTAGGTGTTTCAGTAGGGATTTCCGTTGGCACAGGGATGGGGGTGCCGCTTGGCAGTGGTGTCTCTGTTGGGGTTTCAGTAAGGGTTGGGGTCTGGGTGGGCGTGCCGGTTGCCGTTGGAGGGAGCGTGTTGGTGGCTGTGGGAGTGATGCTGGCAGTACGGGTGAGGTAAGGTGTCAGCGTCACGCTGGGGATGAATGTTGCAGTGCTGGTGAGAGTCGGCGTGGCAGTTGGCTGCTGCGGACCGCGGTTAAGGCGCAAAAGGATAACCCCCAACAGATAACAGGGAATCGTAATCAGAATTATCAGCGTCAGCATGTAACGCGTGCGTGTGCGATTAGGGATTTCGTCCACCAGAACTCCGCCTGCAGCTCATCTTATCACCTGCCACATCACCCGGCAAATTTAGTCAATTATAGCCCATCCCCCCTGCTCTGACTCTTATTT
>WOZA01000087.1 GCA_011620505.1 Anaerolineaceae bacterium | reverse complement strand
TCATCCTTATGCCGGTTCAATGTTGTGTTTTTTTTCGAATATAATAAGAGGCTGAAGTAAATCTCTTGAACAATAAAACACTAAGACCCTATGGAGAATCAATGACCAACGATGACATTTTTAAAGTATCCTGGCACGCGCTGGAGCCTGAAGAGGTTTTAGAAAATCTTGATGTCCCTCTGGAGACAGGTCTCAGTTCTGCAGAAGTTGCTGAGCGCCTGGAAACGTATGGACACAACGAACTCGTTGAGAAAGCAGGACGCACGATTTGGCAGAAATTATGGGAACAGATCAATAGTTTCGTGATCTGGCTGCTGATCGGCGCGGCTGTCGTTTCAGCACTCCTGGGCGACTGGGTGGAAGCCGGCGCTATTATGCTCATTGTTGTCCTCAATGCCATCATGGGCATCATCCAGGAATCTCGCGCCGAAGCCTCACTCGCAGCCCTCAAGAAAATGGCGGCCCCTGAAGCCCAGGTGCTGCGCGATGGGCATCGCCAGTCAGTTCCGGCGCGCGACCTTGTGCCCGGGGACATCGTCTTCATCGAAGCAGGCAACTTTATCCCCGCGGATGTGCGACTGATGGAAGCAGTCAACCTCAGCATCGATGAAGCCTCCCTCACCGGGGAATCCGTGCCAGCCAAGAAAAACGCAGAATCCAACTTGCAGGCTGATATCCCATTGGGAGATCGCGAAAATACTGCCTTTCTCGGCACCACCGTCACCTACGGACGTGGTAAAGGTGTGGTGATTGCCACTGGTATGCACACCCAACTTGGGTTGATTGCAACCATGCTCCAATCGGTGGAAGAAGAGCAGACCCCTCTGCAAAAACGCCTTGAGGAGCTCGGCAAAACCCTCGGCATCGCAGCCATGGTCGTTTGTGTCCTGGTCTTCGCGATCGGTGTTATCCGTCTGATTACCGGCCCGGGTGCACTGGACCTGGGATCCAAAGCCTTTTGGGATGAAATCGTTGCCCTCTTCATGGTAGCTGTCTCGCTGGCAATCGCTGCCGTGCCAGAAGGTCTGCCTGCCGTGGTCACCATCAGCCTGGCTGGCGGTATGCGCGAAATGGTCAGCCGCCACGCGCTGATCCGTAAGCTGGCATCCGTCGAGACCTTGGGCTCTGTCACCACCATCTGCACCGACAAGACCGGCACTCTCACCCAAAATCAGATGACCGTTACCAAGCTGTGGGTGGATGGTCAGTTCGTGGACATCACCGGCACCGGCTATGAACCGGTTGGCGATTTCTATGTCAATGGCGAATTGGTCTCGGACCTTAAGCAGTTTCCCGCAGTAAGGACCACTCTCTGGGTTGGCACCATCAACAACGACGCTCAGCTCGAGCCCGTTGGCGAAAGCGAAGGCAAGACAACCTACCGCATGGTTGGTGACCCCACCGAAGGCTCGATCCTGGTAGCTGCTCTCAAAGCAGGCGCAGCTGCAAACGTGGTCAACCAAAATTACCCGCGCAAGCAGGAAATTCCCTTCGACTCCGCCCGCAAGCGCATGGTTACGATCCACAATATTGTCAATCCCGGTCATGGCGACATTTCGCCTTACAAGACCGATGAAAAAACCAATTGGTACACCATTGCGGTCAAGGGAGCACCGGATGTGGTGCTCGATCTCTGCACCTATCGATCCAGCATGGATAACACACCGGTTCCCCTCACCCCGGAACTGCGCCAGGAAATTTTGGATGCCAATGACCAAATGACCAGCAAAGCTCTGCGCGTCCTGGGTGTGGCTTATCGTCCAGTGCCCGAGATGCCTAATGAAATCACGCCAGAAGCACTCGAAAAAGATTTGATTTTCGTTGGTCTGATTGGCATGATCGATCCCTCACGGCCCGAAGTCAAGCCCGCTCTCAAGAAAGCCCAAACTGCCGGTATTCGCTCAGTGATGATCACGGGTGACTATCCCAATACCGCCAGGGCAATTGCAGAAGACATCGGCCTTTTGCGCAAAGGACACGAGGTGCTGACCGGCGCGGATGTTGAACACGCAAGCGATGAAGAGATGCGTGAGATCGTCAAGATCACCGATGTCTACGCCCGCGTCAGCCCCGAACACAAGATGAAGATCGTGGATGCCCTGCGCGACAACGGCGAAGTGGTTGCAATGACGGGCGATGGCGTCAATGATGCCCCTGCCATCAAACGCGCGGATATCGGAATTGCAATGGGCATTACCGGCACGGACGTTGCCAAAGAAACCGCCGACATGGTGCTTACGGACGATAACTACGCGTCGATCGTCTCGGCTGTGGAGCAAGGCCGCATCATTTACAGTAACATCCGCAAATTCGTTTACTACCTGGTCTCCTGTAATATCGCCGAGATCATGATTATCTTCCTGGCAACCGTATTCGGATGGAACACACCTTTGGCTCCCATTCAACTTTTGTGGCTAAACCTGGTCACGGATGGTGCTCCGGCACTGGCACTTGGTACAGAAAAGGGCGACCCAGATATCATGCAGCATCCGCCAAGACCTTCCGATGAGCCGATCATTAACAAGTTCATGCTGAAAGGCATCATCGTCCAGACGATCGCCATTACAGCTGCAACTCTCGCTGCCTTCTTTGTTGGTGGCGGAGCTCTAAAGGGTTCTCCTGAGGAAGCGCGCGTTCTATCCGAGACTTTCGCTTTTGTAACCCTTTCACTATCTGAACTCCTCCGTGCCTTCACCGCCCGTTCAGAATACTTCCCCTTGACTAAGATCGGCATCTTCACCAATAAAAACATGAATTTAGCCGTAACAGCATCGGTTATTCTCGTGTTAATGGTTGTTTATGTGCCATTCTTACGCACCGTTTTCGACACCACTGCTTTGCGCTGGATCGATTGGGTGGAAATCTTGCCGCTGGTGCTGATTCCTTCCATCGCTGCGGAGGTGATGAAGGCGATCACTTACAGGCAAAACCTGGCTCGCCTGGCAAGCATAGAGGAATAAGCTTATCCAAGTTAGTCAACAGCTCCTCCGATCGGGGGAGCTGTTTTGTTATTCAAAGCTTTTTTGTCAAAGCTTTTTTCCCTGTTTTCATCAGGTTTGATACAATGAATTGTTTTACAACTAACTAACGAAAAAAGGTGCCTCTAATGGAAAACTCCCCCAAGAACCTCCTGGACCAAACCAAGGCTGCCCGCCGTGCGCGCCGTGCCTGGTACTTTTATGACTTCGGTAACTCTGCTTACGCCGCCGTCATCCTGCTTGCTGTTTTCTCGGCCTACTTCAAAAACGTGGTGGTGGGTGGGGCTGAAGGAACGCGCCTGTGGGGTATATCCGTTGGCATCGCCGCTATCCTGGTTGCGGTGATCTCACCTATCCTTGGAGCTGTCGCTGACTCTTCCCGTTCCAAGAAACTCTTTCTGTTCATTTTTACCGGGATATCAGTTGTTTTCACTGCTTTGCTCTTCTTTGTCGGCGCAGGGGACGTGGTTATGGGGATGGTGTTCTTCGTCATGGCGGAAATCGGCTACCGCGGAGCCCAGGTCTTTTATGATGCCCTGCTGGTGGATGTATCCACCCCCGAGACCATCGGGAATATCAGCGGCAAAGGTTGGGCAATCGGCATGCTGGGTGGTGTCGTCACCCTTCTGATTGCAGTGGTCCCTATGCAGCTCATCGGCAACGATTTTATCCCCTATACCTTTCTGATCACCGCCCTCATTTACGCTATCTCATCCTTGCCGATGTACTTTCATGTCCACGAAACCAGTCCAGTCATCCCGATCCCGAATGGTGAAACATTGCTGTCGGTTTCTTTCAAGCATCTTGGCGAGACCTTCAGGGACATCCGCCAGTACAAAGTCTTCCTGCGCTACATGGTCGCTTTCCTGATCTATAACGACGGCATCATGATGCTGATGGACTTTGCCGCTATCATTGGGGCCACGCTTTTCGGACTGGGCCAGGTACAGTTGATCATTTTCGTGATCATCATCCACATTACTGGCGCGTTGGGAGCCCTTGCGTTTGGCAAACTTTCGGATGATAAATCCAGTAAACGGGCTATCCTCATTTCGCTGATCATTCTGATCGCTTCGCTGATCACGCTTTTCTTCGTCAAATCAACCCTTGGCTTTTACATCGTTGGCGCCTTTGCAGGCTTCTCACTCTCCGGCGCGCAGGCGGTTAGCCGCACAATGGTCAGCCAACTGGCACCTGCAGGCAAAACCACTGAGTTTTACGGTTTTCTATCGGTGGCAGGGCGTACATCAACCTTCATTGGTCCTTTGGTCTTTGGCACCCTTTCGTACCGCATGTATCTTTACTACCTCAACCATGGTCTGGCTGAGCTGGCAGCAGAAAAAGCCGGTCAATACTGGGGGATTGGGTCTATAATAGCATTCTTGCTGATTGGTTTTGTAATTCTTCTGAGCGTCAGGGAAGTCACCGCTTCAAAGCCGATGACTTACCCCAAAGAGCATGAATTGAATTAAGGAGTTAGGATGAAAGTGTTGATTTCGGGTGGAGCAGGCTATATCGGCAGTACGATTGCTTCGGCGTTGCTCGACGGAGGGCATACACCCATTTTGCTCGACTCCCTGGTAACTGGTCGCAGGGAATTCACCAAAAATCGCATTTTCTATGAGGCTGACATTGCCGACCGGGCTATGGTGCGCCAAATTTTCAGCGAACATCCGGATATTGAGGCAACAATCCATTGCGCTGCCCTGATCGTGGTACCAGAATCGGTCGCAAAACCTTACGAGTACTACAAAGAAAATGTCGTCAAATCGATGGAATTTTTCAAACTCCTGGCTGAATTGGGTCAGAAGCGGGTTGTCTTTAGTTCTTCAGCCGCTGTCTACGACGTTGTTCCGGGTTTTATGGTCACCGAAGAATCCCCTCTGCGCCCCCTCAGCCCCTACTCCCGCACTAAATACATGATGGAAATGGTGCTCAAGGATTTTTGCAGCGCCTACGGACTGAATGCCATCGCCTTGCGCTACTTTAACCCTATTGGCGCTGACCCGAAAATGCGTACAGGCTTGCACATTCGCTACCCCAGCCATCTGATTGGCAAGCTGGTAGAAGTTGCTCTCGGACGTGAACCCGTCTTCAACCTGACCGGCATCGATTGGCCTACCCGCGATGGTTCTGGTATTCGCGACTACATCCACGTCTGGGATCTCGCACAAGCTCACATCAAGGCAGTGGAGCGATTCGACAGCGTCATCGAGCAGGGTCGTGAAGAAGATGCCCCCTACACAGTCATCAACCTCGGCACAGGTAAGGGCGTGACCGTGAAGGAGTTTGTGATGGCTTTCGAAGACGTCTATGGCCAAAAGCTTCCAGTCTCGCTGCAGCCGCCCCGCCCGGGCGATGTGGCAGGTTCGTATGCGAACGCCGACAAAGCTGCCAGGCTGCTTGGTTGGAAGGCAGAACTCCCAATCGAGCAGGGAATCGCTGACGCCTTGAAGTGGGGCAAGGTACGCGATACCATCATTCACTACTAATAGATTGACCGGAGTGCTCCTCCGGTCTTTTTTACTGAAATCCCGTATAATAACAGGGTAGGAAGGAGTCCTTATGAGTCTTTTTAATCGCATATTTGGTGAACCTGAAATCCGCGCCCTGGACCCACATAACAAAGCTGAGGTCAAAAAAATGATTGAAGAACTGGTGGAGATCGGGCGCACGGATGACTTTCTTTCGCTTACACCCGGAGGACCCTTTGACATCCAGTGCCACCACCGCGAAGCCAAACAAATCGGCGCAAGGCTGAACCAGATCGGCGGAATACCATTGATGCTGGCAGTGCGGCAGACGATCAAATACAAACTCAAGGACGTCCTGGCAGAGCATCTTGACCACTGCTGGAAAGGCATTGGAGACTGGCAAGTATAAAACACCTCCGGAAAAGTCAGACAAACCAACTCAAATTTGCGGGCTGACAGGGAAATCGAAAGTTAAATCCTGCATTCTCATCTGGCTAATCCATTATTACCAATTGCTCATCAAGCCTACCTTTAGGTCAGCAGGATGAGCAATGTTATAATTCCTCCACTACATCCGGAAAAGAGGTAAATATGAGTTGTTGCAATAAACGTGACGTCGTCACTTGCGCAAATGCCCCAGCGGCGATCGGTCCGTATTCGGTGGCTATCGCCACTGGCTGCCTGGTTTTCGTCAGCGGTCAGCTCGGAATTGACCCCACCAGCGGCACAATCGTGGAAGGTGGCATTCAAGCCCAAACACGTGCCGCCCTCACCAATCTGAAATCCGTCCTTGAATGTGCCGGCTCCAGCCTTGAACATGTGGTCAAGACCACCGTTTTTCTGACCGATATGGCTCAATTTGCCGAAATGAATGCCATTTATGCTGAGTTTTTCACCTCCGATTTCCCGGCGCGTTCAGCCATCCAGGTGGCTGCCCTGCCAAAGGGAGGCATCGTGGAGGTCGAAGCGATTGCGGTTCTGCCGCATAAGCATGAAGGCAACTGCGACTGCCAGTAGATCGAACCGGGTACTTCGAAAAACCATGCTCCCAAGCGTTTCTGTGATCATTCCCTGCAGGAATGAAGAGAAGACCATCCACAGTGTTTTGGATGCTATTTACAGTCAAACCTACGCTCACGAACTTCTGCAGGTGGTGATCGCGGATGGTCTCTCGGAGGATCACACACGTGAGGTAATTGCATCCTTCAAGAATAACCACGCCGATCTGGACATACTGGTAGTGGATAACCCCCAGCGCATTATTCCAGCAGGCTTGAATGCCGCGATCCGGGCTTCCAGTGGGGAAATAATCGTGCGTATGGATGCGCATTCCATCCCCAACCCGGACTACGTCGCGCTCTGCGTGGATGCCCTTGAGAGAAATATCGCGCAGAACGTCGGCGGCGTGTGGAATATTCAACCAGGAAAGGGTTCCTGGATCGCGCGGTCCATCGCCGCGGCAGCTGGCAATCCACTGGCGGTTGGGGATGCCCATTACCGTTTCACGGATAAAGCAGCCTACGTTGATACCGTCCCCTATGGTTCATACAAAAGGGATTTGTTTGAGCAAATCGGGCTTTTTGACGAGACACTCCTGGCAAATGAAGACTACGAGCTAAACACGCGCATTCTGCAATCTGGCGGCAAGATTTGGCTTGATCCAAAGATCCGCTGCACCTACTACGCCCGCTCCAACCTCCTGGCGCTATCAAAACAGTATTATGGATACGGCTACTGGAAAGTCCAAATGTTAAAGCGCTACCCTGAAACCTTGCGCTGGCGCCAGGCTCTGCCGCCTGCGTTTCTTTTGGGGTTGCTCGCCACTCTGCTGGTAGGATTTTTCTGGGAGCCCTCCTTGTATCTCTTCGCTGCCTCGTTGGGTCTGTATCTTCTTATCCTCCTCGGCGTTGGTATCCACATGGCAATTACGAAAAGAGATATACTCATGATGATCGGCGTACCACTCGCCATTATTACCATGCATTTTTCCTGGGGCGCTGGCTTTCTCGCCGGCGCATTCAGTGCTAAAAAGAATAAATGACAAAAAAGACTACAGGAAACCACACTACCAAGTTTCGCCTTAAGCCCTCAGAGCTGCGTTTCATTTTAGTTTTGGGTGATCTCTTGGTAGCTTCCATCGCCCTCGTGATTTCCCTTTATGTCTGGGCGTCCGGCGACAGCTGGTATCGTTTTTCGGCGGAATTCCTGAAGTATCGTGCTCCAGCCTGGTTCTATTTGTTACCCTTGATTTGGATCATCCTGCTTGTAGACACTTACGACACGCGCAAATCCGCCAATTTACGCCAGACTTTACGCGGTATCGGCATGGTTTTTCTGGTCTCGGTGATCGCCTATCTGGTGATCTACTTCGCAGCCGAGCCGAACTCACTGCCTCGCCTGGGAGTTGCGGTTTTTATCGTCACCGCCACACTGCTGACGCTGCTTTGGCGCTTGATCTATATCCACACTTTCACTTCCGTTTCAAGGCAGCAACGCGTCCTGATTGTTGGCGCAGGCAAAGCCGGCACCGCGCTGGTGGAGGTTATTTCCGAGCTCGATCCGCCGCCCTTCAAGTTAATTGGACTAATCGATGATGACCCCGCCAAACTTGGCACCAATATTCTGGGTAAACCAATCCTTGGCAATCACGAAAGCATGGCTGAGATTATCGCCAATCAAGGAATCACTGACCTGATACTGGCAATTTCCAATGAAATGAATCATGGCATGTTCCAAAGCATCCTGACTGCCCAGGAAGAGGGCATCAACCTGACCACCATGACAGACACCTACGAAAGCCTCTCGGGACGTGTGCCCATCGACCTGCTCGAATCGGATTGGGTCATTCGCGCCTTCCTCGACCGTGCGCCTACCAGCGGTTTTTACCGCATTGGCAAGCGCCTGCTGGACCTGCTGCTTGGTCTGGTTGGCTTGGTTGCCCTGGCGCTCCTTTTCCCTCTGATTGCCTTGGTGATCCTCATCGATTCTGGTCGACCCGTCATCTTCACCCAAAAACGACTGGGAAGAGGTGGAAAGCCTTATATGATCTACAAATTCCGCACCATGAAATCCAGGTCGGATATGGAAAAAGAAGCACTTGTTACTACTACCAACGATCCCCGCATCACCGGCATTGGCAAATTCCTGCGCAAATCTCATCTGGATGAACTTCCTCAAATCATCAACGTTTTGCGGGGAGAGATGAGCCTGGTGGGGCCCCGGTCCGAGCGCGTTGAGTTAGTACAGGTTTTCCAAAAAGAGGTACCCTTCTACCGTGCGCGTATGCTGGTTAAACCAGGTATCACCGGTTGGGCTCAGATTCATCAACCCTATGCTGAAACCATCGAAGAGACTGCTATTAAACTGCAATATGATCTGTATTACATCGAGCATGCCTCGATCTGGATGGATCTGAATATTTTGTTGCGCACCGTTGGCTCCGTTTTGGGGTTCAAAGGGCGCTAATTCATGAACGATACCCGCCACCCATCTTCTCTTACGCCGCACCTACTCCAGAGCCCTCTCTGGGGGCAGTTGAAGGCTGAGTTTGGCTGGGAGCCTGAAGTCTTTCGCAGCGCGACCGCCTATGCGCAAGTTCTCTTTCGCCGGTTACCGCTGGGCTTAAGCCTTGCCTACCTGCCAAAAGGCCCCGTTGGGAAAGAGTGGGCGTCCCTATGGCCTCAAATTGATGCTGCCTGCAAACAACATCGGGCTGTCTTCCTGCAGGTGGAGCCCGATGTGGCAGAGAGCGAACTCACCGCAGACCTTGCGGAACAGATGCAGGGTTTTGCGGTGGAACCCCACACCATCCAACCCCGCAGCACGATCCTGGTTGACCTCACAGCCAATGAAGACGAGCTGCTTGCGCGCATGAAGCAAAAAACGCGTTACAACATACGGTTGGCTGAGAAAAAAGGCGTGGTGGTCAGGGAAACCGATGACATTCAGGGTTTTTATCGGTTGATGCAGACCACCGGCACGCGCGATGGTTTCGCTGTGCATGACATTTCCTATTACCAGAAGGCTTTTGATATTTTCTCGCCGACCGGAGCCTGTGTTTTGCTGGGCGCATTCCATGAGGATCAGCCGCTGGCTTATTTGATGCTTTTTCTTTCAGGCGAGCGATCATGGTATTTCTACGGTGCATCCGATGACGCCAGCCGCAACCTGATGCCCACCTATCTGCTTCAATGGGAAGCCATGCGCTGGGCTAAGGCCCACGGTGCCACCATTTACGACTTATGGGGAATCCCTGACGCCAGTACGGAAGAGCTTGAAGAACAATTCACGCAGCGCAATGATGGGCTTTGGGGAGTATATCGCTTCAAACGCGGCTTTGGTGGTGAGGTCGTACGCTCTGCGCCGGCTTTTATTCGAGTCTACCAGCCGCTTTTGTATCGCGCCTACCAGAAGATCCGGGCTGGAAGAATGGCAGACTGAGGATGATCAGGCTGGAAGCAGACCAAATTCCGCAATGGAACCAGCTTTTGCTGCAGTTCCCCGACGCGCATATCCTGCAAACGTCGCAATGGGCGGAAGCCAAGAAACAAAACGGCTGGAGCCCCATGTACTTCCTGGAAGGCAGCGATCCACAGGCTCCTGAAGGGCTTGCCCTGATCTTACAACGCCAGGTCTCTTTCGCTGGATTAAAATTCAGCGTGCTTTATGCCCCTAAAGGACCCGTTTTGCGCTGGGATGACCAGATTTCGGTGGCGCGTGTGCTCGATGCGCTGCAGGACATCTGCCGCCAGGAAAAAGCGATCTTCATCAAGATCGATCCCGACGTGCTGCTGGGCACGGGTATCCCAGGCACAGAAGATGAAGTATCCGCTCCGCAGGGTCTTGCGCTGCAAGATGAGCTAAAGCGGCGCGGCTGGCAGTACTCTCAGGATCAAATCCAGTTCCGCAATTCTGTCTTGCTTGATTTGAGAAAAAGCGAAAATGACCTCCTGGCTGCGATGAAGCAAAAAACACGCTACAACATTCGCCTGGCAGCCCGCAAAGGCGTTCAGGTGAGGCAGGGAGAGCTCGCCGAGCTGCCCATTCTCTACAAAATGTATGCGGAGACGGCTGTACGCGACGGTTTTGTGATCCGCCATCCAGACTATTACCTGAACACCTGGCGCAGGTTCATCGAAGCAGATATGGCAAAAATTTTGATCGCCGAGGTTGAAAATCAACCGGTTGCCGCGTTAATCCTCTTCCACTTCAATGGCACCGCGCGCTATATGTTCGGTATGTCCACCGAAAACGCCCGGGAGTTGATGCCCAATCACCTGCTGCAGTGGGAAGCCATGCGCCTGGCTAAGCGCATCGGCTGCCACACGTACGACATGTGGGGTGCGCCTGAAGTCTTTAACGAGAGCGATTCCATGTGGGGTGTCTTCCGATTCAAGCAAGGTTTCAACGGAACCATCACCCGCACCCTGGGGGCTTGGGATTACACCACTCGCCCAGCGTTGTACCGCCGCTACACCGAAACCCTGCCCAAACTCCTCAACCTGCTGCGCCAGCGAGGATTGAAAGCCAACAAAAGGAGCTTGAATGACTGAGCGTATTCAGCTTGCCCATTTACCCACCCCGATTGAAGCGCTGCCCCGCCTCTCAAAAATGTTGGGCGGTCCACAATTGTTCATCAAACGTGATGACCTGACTGGGCTCGGCTTCGGCGGCAATAAAACCCGCAAACTCGAGTATCTCGCAGCCGATGCCCTGGCAAAAGGCTGCCAGACCCTCATCAGCACTGGTGCGGTGCAGTCCAATCACTGCCGCCAGGTAGCCGCAGCTGCTGCCAAACTTGGGCTGGGTTGTATTTTAGTGTTGGCAGGTGAAAAACCAGAACAGCCTCAGGGCAACTTATATCTGGATCTGCTCAGTGGCGCGGAGGTCATTTTTGTACCCAAAAACCAGCGAGACCAGGCGCTGGCGCAGGTTACAAAGCAGGCTGAAGCAGACAACCGTAAGCCTTACCTTATCCCTTACGGCGGCTCCAATGCGATCGGTGCCATGGGTTACCGCCAGGCTATGCATGAATTACACGAGCAAGGCCTCAACCCGGATTGGATCGTTTTCGCTACTTCCTCAGGCGGCACACAGGCAGGTATGCTGCTTGGCGTGCGCGAAACAGGCAGCAGCGCAAAGATTCTGGGGATCAGCGTGGATAAACCTGCACGAGAGTTTTCTGAAACCATTGCAGAGATCGCGAATGCTGGCGCGGAGTTACTGCAGCTTGAAACTCGTTTCCTTCCCGAGGAAATCCTTGTGAATGATGCCTATTGTTCGGCTGGGTATGGGGTTTTGACCGCTGCGGAAAAGGAAGCGATACTGCTTTTTGCGCGCCAGGAAGCGATCCTGCTCGATCCGGTCTACACAGGTCGTGCTGCTGCCGGGTTGCTTGACCTCATCCGCCATGGATTCTTCAAAGCGGATGAAAAAGTCCTCTTCTGGCATACCGGCGGCACTCCCGCCCTCTTTGCCGAGCCGTAT
>WOZA01000002.1 GCA_011620505.1 Anaerolineaceae bacterium | reverse complement strand
CCGTATGCAGGAATTAACCCCAATTGTCTCCATCCAGCAAAACGCATTAGGTCTTTATACTGGCGTCATCCAAACAAAAGATGGCAATATTCTGATCGATTCCCCCTACCGCACTGATGACCGCAAAACCTGGGGCAACCTCCCCACCAAATCCGATGCAATTTTTCTGGTTCTCCTCGATACACAATACGATCGCACATTGAGTGCCAAGGGCTGTGATTGCATCCTCATTTCGCAATCCGATTATCTCCTGCCTGCGAAGCCGCGTCAGCAGGCAGTCAAATTGCAAGAGGAACTGCTCGGCGCTGGGGATAGTCATGAACAGGCCAGTTCATCCAGCCGGCCTTTCTTACCTGAGATTAGTTTTGACCAGAACATGAATTTATTTTTTGGAGGTGCCGAAGTCTTGCTGGAGCATCACCCTGGTTCAAATGTCGCCGGAATCTGGGCGATTTTGCCGCAGGAAAAGGTAATCTTTGTGGGTGACAGCGTTATGGTTAACCAACCGCCATTTTTAGCTTACTCAGACCCGGCTGCCTGGGTGGCAGACATGAAACTGTTGGCTTCCAGGGCATACAAGGGCTACCAGATTGTGTCGTCGCGTGCAGGCCTGGTCACTCAGGATCAGGTCAGGGCAATGGGAAGACTAATGACTTTTATACAGACCTCCATAGCCAGTCTACAGGAGAAGCATGCCGACCTGGAGGCTTACCTTGAACTAACCCCCCGCATTCTGAAACGCATCGATTACTCCCCCGATGAAGGCGAACTTTTCTTCAACCGTCTCAGATGGGGTTTAACAACCTACTATGAATTGAATCAGGCATAAGGAGACTGGATGGCAGATACTTTGACAGGTTACGAAGCGGTTGTTGAACTAACAAGGGGCGGCATCGTGGAATGCATCCACTTTGGGGCGATGGCAGTCGTCGATTCAGCGGGTCACCTGTTGGCCTCACTCGGGGATCCAAACCTGGTCACCTTTCCGCGAAGTTCCATGAAGCCTCTGCAAGCGCTGCCGTTCGTGGAGGACGGCGGTCCTGAACATTTCGGATTGACTGAAGAAGAACTATCCATCCTCTGTGCTTCTCATCGTGGAACCGATGAGCACGTCCGTGTTCTACGCTCGATACATGCCAAAGTCGGTCTGCAGGAATCGGATCTTCAGTGTGGAGTTCACTGGCCGTCGGATAAAGCCACTGCCTTTGCCATGCGTGAACGCGGTGAAGAGCCCACCCCCTATCGTCACAATTGTTCAGGAAAACACAGCGGAATGCTTGCCCAGGCGCTTCTGCATGATTACCCCAAAGAGACCTACTTATCGATGGATAATCCCGTCCAGCAGCGTATTCTGAAGACGGTGGCGGAGATGTGCGGGATGGATCAGGAAGATATGCCAGTCGGCATAGATGGCTGCAGCGCACCGGTGTTTGCCATGCCACTTTACAATTTCGCCCTGGCAATGGCGCGCCTGGCAGATCCCAATGGATTGGGAGAAGTGCGCGCGGCTGCATGCAAAAAAATCACCCATGCCATGATGGCGTATCCTGAAATGGTGGCAGGCCCTGGAGCATTTGACAGCGTGTTGATGAGCGTAATGCAACGGAAGGCTGTTGTCAAAGGTGGAGCGGAAGGCTATCAGATGATCAGCCTGATGCCTGGAGCCTGCGGCAAGGGCTCGCCTGGGATTGGGGTGGCGATCAAGATCAGCGATGGCGATCCAAACCGTCGCGCGACCTATACTTTGATCGTCGCTTTGCTAAAGGCACTCGGTTTTGAAGCGGAGATGGCAAGCGATTCCTTCCGCAACTTCAACACGTCGGTGCTCAGAAACTGGCGCGGTCTCGAGATCGGTGAGATCCGGATTGCAAGACCAATCGAGATCACGAAGACCTGGTAAGTGAACATGGACCAAATCCAGGAGCACCGCGAACGGTTGGTGCAGGTCCAAGAGCGATTGCGCCACAGATTTGGTACTCCGACCTGGCATGTTAAATTACCGGCAGTCGATGAATTGGTCTGCACGATCCTTTCGCAAAACACAAACGATATCAACCGAGACAAAGCCTTCCAGGCTTTAAAAGAGCGCTACCCGGATTGGGAAGCCGTGCGGGATGCCGACCCGGCAGAGCTGCAATACGTCATTCGCATAGCCGGTCTGGCCAACCAAAAAGGTCCTAACATTCAGGCTGCCCTGCGGGATATCACCGAAGAACGCGGAGAGATTGACCTTGACTGGTTGAAAGAGAAAGACCCTGAAGAAGCGCGCAACTGGCTCGTCAAGCTGCGTGGGGTGGGACCAAAAACGGCTGCGATTGTGATGGTGTTCGCATTGGGAATGCCCGCCTTTCCGGTGGATACGCATATCTACCGGGTTACAGGGCGGATCGGGTTGCGACCTAAGGACCTGGATATTAGCAAAACGCACGCTTACATGGAACAGATAGCAGACCCTGATGATTTTGGCAGCCTGCACCTGAACCTGATCAAGCTGGGCCGCGAGATTTGCCAGGCGCGCAAACCAAAATGCCCGATTTGCCCGGTAATCGATTTGTGTCAATTTGAGGATAAGAC
>WOZA01000133.1:2338-12347 GCA_011620505.1 Anaerolineaceae bacterium | reverse complement strand
TGTTGCCATCGTAACTACCCAAAACACCGGCAAACAGATAAAATAGAATAGCTGTCATGTGATCGCGTGGTGGCGGAGACAATGTGAAACGGAAAAACACACTCATCCTGGTCGTCCTGGTATTCCTGCTCAGCCTAAGCGCCTGCGGGGGCTTTTCAACTGCCGACCCGACTGCCACGCCTGTGCCTCCTACGGCTACGCTCATTCAACCGACTGTGATCCTGGTGGACGGCACGCCTCAGGTGGTGGTGGAGCCTGTCAATCCGACCCCGACCCCTGATCTGGTTAACCCAAATCCAGTCCGGATTACTGAATTGGAATACGTCCAGACAGGCGCTGAGCTGCAGATCATCGCCAAGCTCTTCAACACCCTCACGGACGCGATCCTGCGGGATGTGCAGGTGGAGGTGCTGGCGCTGGATGCCAGCGGCAGCCGCATCGCCCAGGAAGTTCGCACTGTGCGCTACCTCTTCCCGCGCGAAACCACCGGTTTGGTCCAGGACTTCGAATTGCTTCCCGGGCTGCAAACCTACACCGTTGAGGTGCGCGTTAAAGAGGGGCTGGAGGACCGCCAGTTGCGATATTCCCAGCCATTACTTGTGAAGAATGCCAGTTGGGTGGAAGCTGAAGACGGGATCAGGCTGACGGGGTGGATCAATAACTCGGATCCCTATACCTACACCAAAGTCGAGTTGAACGCGATTGCCTACAACGCCGCTGGCGTGATCATTGGCGGCGGGCGCGGCATAATCGACTTCGTGCCCGAAGAAGATCGCACAGGCATATCCGTCCCGGCAGAGATCAAAGCAGACCAGGAGATCGCGCTGGTGGAGATCTACCCGTGGATCACGGCTCAGTCCGCCTCCCTGGAAGGCGGCAGCTGGTGGGAAAACATTGAAGTCAAGCAGTGGAACTTTATCGCCGATGATTATCAGCATGTTTCCGGCGGCGCATTGCTCAGGAACCTGACCGATCGCCTTTTGACTGAGACATATTACCTTCTGACGGTTACAGACTCAGCGGACAAGGTCTGCCTGGCAGAGCAGGGCTACATTGACCTGCTTTGGCCAGAACAGGAACTGGTGTTCTCACCCGGGATCCTGGATTTGCCGCTGGATTGTGCGGCGCAGCAGGTGGATATGATCATCGTGCCGGGAGAATTCGGGCAGTTCCAACTCGGGTATGACCCCCTGGTAGCAGGTGTGCCGGTGGTGGATGCAGGCGGCGAGGCTGTCAGTGTGAACATCATAAACAATTTAAGCGCCGATATCTCAAGCGCGGTGGTTTACGTGGTAATCACGGATGCGGATGGCAAGATCGTTGGCGGTGGATCGAACCAAAGCGGAACCATTCATGCCAACAGTTCAATAACCGTGCAGGTTCCCATTATTTATCTCGGAAAATTAGAAGATCTCAAAATAAACGCTTCGGTCAGCATCCCAAAGGATGTGACCATTGGACAATAATACAAGGAGAATAGTATGTGCGCATTGACTCAACACCCAGAACGACGTAAGTTTGTCCCGACCCCACTTCACCCCAAAAACCCCGTGCCAGCGGATATTGACATTGCCCAGGCGGCAACGCTCAAACCGATCCGCCAGGTGGCGGAAGAAATGGGACTGGAAGAAAGCGAACTGGAACTCTACGGGGACTACAAGGCGAAGATCAAACTTGAAGTGCTGGACCGCCTGGCGGACGCGCCCGATGGCAAATATATCGACGTGACCGCAATCACTCCCACCCCGCTCGGAGAAGGGAAAACGACTACCACTGTTGGGTTAAGCCAGGCGCTCGGAGCCCACCTGGGCAAGCGTGTAATCACCTGCATCCGCCAGCCCAGCCAGGGACCAACCTTTGGCATTAAAGGCGGCGCCGCAGGCGGTGGCTACTCACAGGTTGTCCCAATGGAGGACTTCAACCTGCATCTGACCGGCGACATTCACGCCATCACCGCCGCGAACAACCTGTTGGCGGCTGCGATCGACACCCGCATGTTCCATGAATCCAGTCAGACGGACCTTGGGCTGTTCAACAGGTTGTGCCCGAAGGATAAAAAAGGCAAACGTCATTTCTCAGTGGGTATGCAGGGACGGCTGAAGAAACTCGGCATCACCGAGACCGATCCCGATCTGCTGACCGACGAGCAAAAGGCGCGCTTTGCGCGGCTGGATATTGACCCCGAAACGGTCACCTGGCGGCGGGCAGTGGACGTAAATGATCGCATGCTGCGCGGAATTACCGTGGGGCAGGGAGAGGCTGAAAAAGGTTTTGAGCTCAAAACGAGCTATTACATCAGCGTCGCAAGTGAGTTGATGGCGATCCTGGCACTGGCAACCAGCCTTCAGGACATGCGTGAACGGATTGCGAAGATCGTGATCGGGCAGTCCAGGCAGGGTGAACCCATTACTGCTGATGATCTGGGTGTGGCGGGCGCTCTGACGGTGCTGATGAAGGACACCATCAAACCGAACCTGATGCAAACCCTCGAAGGCACCCCAGTGTTCGTGCATGCGGGTCCCTTTGCCAACATTGCTCACGGCAACAGTTCGATCATAGCCGACAAGATCGCTCTGAAGCTGGCGGATTTTGTGGTCACGGAATCTGGCTTCGGCTCGGACATGGGCATGGAAAAATTCTTTGATATCAAATGTCGATACTCTGGTAACATCCCCAATGTGGTGGTGTTAGTGGCGACGGTGAGAGCGCTCAAGATGCATGGCGGAGGTCCGAAGGTAACCGCTGGTGCACCGCTTGCGCCGGAGTATATCGAAGAGAACCTCGAATTAGTAGAAAAAGGCGCGGCGAACCTGCTGGCGCATGCCAGCATCGCGCAGAAATTTGGCGTGCCTGTGGTTGTGGCGATAAATCGCTTCACGACGGACACCGATGCCGAGCTCGAATTGGTGCGTAAAATCGCGCTGGGGCACCCTGGCGTGGAAGACGCGGTAGTTGCGGATCACTTCAGCCAGGGTGGGGCGGGTGCCATCGCGCTGGCGGAAGCGGTCATACGAGCTTCGGAGAAACCAGCGGACTTCAAATTCATCTACCCGTTAGATGTCCCGATCAAGCAAAAAATCGAAACAATTGCACGCGAAGTATATGGCGCGGACGGTGTGGATTACAGCGAGTTGGCAGAAGAGCGTATCGCTGAATACACCCGGCTGGGGTATGACAAACTGCCGATCTGCATGGCAAAGACCCACCTCTCCCTCAGCCATGACCCTGAGCTAAAGGGCGTGCCGAAGGGCTACCGCATCCCCATCCGGGATGTCAGCGCGTCGGTTGGTGCCGGCTTTGTCTATCCCCTTTTGGGAACGATGAGCACCATGCCCGGCCTGCCGACCAGACCGGCATATTATGACATCGACATCGATTTTGAGACGGGTAAGATACTGGGATTGAGTTAGACGTTTTTTTCTAAATCAAAAGCATCCTCAGTGATGGGGATGCTTTTGATTAATTTTCCAATTTAGACTCTCCTTGATTCTCAACAAGAATTCCCTGGATCAAACGTAAAAAACTCAGGGGTAAGGGACGATAACGGTTGGTTCGAGGGTCTCTACAGGGTAGGTCTTCTCGGGTGGTGCTATTATGGTGGGTTCCTGGTTGGGTAGAGGCGCAGGATGTGGAAACCAATCAGTGCTGACACCGTCTGCCATCCACCACGAAAGAACTGACAAGCTATAATCATAAAGATAATCCACCCAAACTTCAGAATTTGGTCCATGAATCTCGAGCCAGCAGATGTCAACCTGGTAGAGCTTTTGTTGGTTGACCCCTTTAATTAGTGGCTCGATTTGCCTCATTGGTAAATCGTTATTGAGAGTCTGTAGATCTGGCTCGACTAAGAGGATGTACAGCGTGTTAATGATGGTGTTGTTTTTTTGCTCCTGGATCAACTCGAATCGCTCCACCTGGGCGGACCCTGGATTAAAAGTCTCCCGCAGGTAATTCGCGGCTTCCTCAAGATTCATTGTGTACTCAACTGGAACGTCTTCTGGATCACTCTGATAAAGGAAATTTTGTTCCCAGCTTAATTGTTTGCCAACATCATCAAGAATCAAAATAATATAACTGCTGATCTGGTATTTTTCGCGATTTAGCTCGGCACAGTTCCATCGTACTGCATGACGGCCACGGAGGATTTCCGCTTTTCGCTCAGGGCTATCAGTGGTTGGGTACTGAAGGGTTACTTCGAGTGTAAGCGGGGCTTGTTCTTCCACACGCACACTTATCAGGGGCAATCCTTCCGCAACGAGGCTATTAGCAAGTTGTTCTGCAAGCTGCTCAGCCTTGTTCGCATTCACACGATTAATAATCAAGAAAGACCCAAGTGCCACAATTGCAGTTAATCCACAAATCAGCCCAACTTGTTTTTTATTCATTATATCTTCTTTCGATTAATTCATAATGATTAATGGAAGATATTGTTGCCATGTGTAAATCCGATAAATCAGGAAAGTTGACTCACTTTCAATGACTAAAGAATATGGAAACTGTTCAGTCCAATTTGCCTGATTGAACAAATGGTAATTACCACTCGAATCTCGATAGGATGCTTCTTCGAATTGTGTATGCAACTCTATTAAGGGATCGTTGTGAACTTCTGACATCGTCTGCAATGCAGAAGGAGCATAAACTATGTCTCTGCATCCTATCCCAAGATTGTTTTATGTACGCACACCAAACTTCATCGCCTACATTAATGATTTTATACTCGATCATTGTTCCCCAATTCTGATTTCCTTGAGGATAGATTTCATAATTGCTTACTGGGGAATAATACTCTACATATTTTTCGGGAAATTGATACCCCGAATAATACCTCCACCCAGTTTGAATCCAGTAAGGTAATGGCAGTGAGATCCAGTTCGATTGCCCATAGTGAAATTGCCCATAGTGAAAAACGTTTATTGGATAAGGAGGGGTATAAATGTTGACTCTTCCACCGTATGCTGACACATAGTGATTTCCCACGTAATACGATGACATCACAGTCGATGGTGGTATCATTGGAACAATGAATAGGATTGCCAAGATAACGCGACTTTTCATAATGCTTTTCCTTTCAATATTTAGTCGTCTGCTATCTGTTATTAGTGTAGCAAATTCTTATTCCTTTCCAAAGAATTATCAACTTTGTTAACACAGTGCCGTCAATTCAATGATTGTTCCGGTTAATAGCGTTCTGTTAGATTTGAAAATCCAACCATTTTTTGGGTGCAGTCAAGGCTATACATGGATAGACAGCAATCTATACCAAATTTATATAATCTATTAATGAATTTTGCATATGATATAGTTCATGAAAAGCCGAATTCTAACGACTGCATCTATCAGAAGGTGAATTATGACAAAACAAAACAAACTACGCACGCTTTTTTTTATCTTGTCGATATTAGTTGTTGCCACAGCGTGTTCTTTGACCCGCGTTGGGGTCACAACGTCTGACGAGCCATCGACCGACACTCAAATACAGCAAACGGTCCCACCGTCTATCTTACCCACTCAAAGTTCGCAGACAGTTATCGTGCCCCAGTACGCTGCCCTGGAAGGTACCCTGGAGGCTATTTATGAGAAGTACAGCCCTGGGGTTGTTTCGCTGCAATTTACCACAGCCGAAGGCGCTGGTCAGGGCACTGGCTTTGTAATTGATAAAGAGGGGCACATCGTTACCAATTACCATGTTGCCAGTGGCATCGATAAACTTGAGGTGCACTTCTCATCCGGGCTCAAAGTTTACGGGGAAGTGATCGGTTCCGATATGGACTCTGATCTGGCGGTCATCAAGGTGGATGTCGATCCGGATGAGCTGGTTCCGCTGACCCTCGGCGACTCAAATCTGATCAAGGTTGGGCAGACAGTGGTTGCAATCGGAAATCCTTACGGCTTGAGTGGCACCATGACAGTCGGTGTTGTTTCCGCACGTGGACGTGTGCTGGATTCGATGCGTCAGACTTCCGCAGGCACGTATTACTCATCGGGCGATACTATCCAGACTGACGCTTTGATCAATCCGGGTAATTCCGGCGGACCGCTGCTAAACCTGAATGGAGAAGTGATCGGTGTGAACCGGGCAATCCAGACAGCGGGTATGAGCCTGAGCGGTGAGGCTATCAATACCGGTATCGGCTTCGCAATATCCTCCAACATTGTGCGCAAGGTTGTACCCTCGTTGATCGAGACCGGCAGCTACGCCTATCCTTATCTTGGCATGACGAGCTACTCGAGCATGTCGCTGGCGATGATCGAAGCTCTGGAACTTCCTCAATCCACAGGCGCGTATGTGTCATCGGTGGTAAAGGGCGGGCCGGCTGATGTAGCCGGGATCCGGGGCGGCACAGTACCGACCTCGTTGCAGGGGCTCTATAAGGGTGGTGATTTGATCATCGCAGTTGACGGTCAGCCGATCAAGGATTTCAGCGATCTAATGAGTTACATGGTCGTGAACAAGAACCCGGGTGATACGATCACATTCACGGTTATCCGGGATGGGCAGACGCTGGATGTGGACGTGGTGTTGGGGTCCCGAGAGTAAAGAATAATGCTTAAAATTAAGAGGCGCCGCGGCGCCTCTTTTTTGTGTATGCACTTAGTGTTATTTATGTAAACGTTTACTCGTATCTGAGTGCTTCGACCGGTTCCAGGTTGGCAGCCCTCAGAGCTGGATACCATCCGAAGAAGATGCCGACCGCAAGGGAAAAGAGGGTGGCGAGCAGAACAGAGTTCAGGCTGATCTGCGGTACGAGGGGCGTACCGGAATTGGCAGCGATGGCGCCGACTATTTCTCCCAGGAGCCAGCCGAATCCGACACCTATCAAACCACCAAAAACGCTCAACATCGCTGATTCGGTCAGGAACTGCAGCTGAATATCGAACTTGCGTGCACCCAGGGCTTTACGCAGACCAATTTCTCGTGTTCGCTCAGTAACAGAGACGAGCATTATGTTCATGATGCCAATTCCACCCACCAATAGTGAGATGCCAGCGATTCCAGCCAGGAAGATGGTCAATATACTTGTGATCGAGTTCGCGATCGAAAGTACATCCTGTTGGTTGGTCATCGTAAAATCATCAGGCTGGCGGCTGCTAAGGCGGTGAGAAGAGCGCAGGATACTTTTTGCTTCCTGCATCGCATCATCAATTGACTGTGAATCCTGTGCCTGGATGAGCAGGAAATCCACGGCATTGGGGATACTCTGGCGCTTTACACGCAGCTGCATGGCGGTAATTGGGATGTAAGCATCCATATCCGGGCTGGAAAACTGATTTCCACCCTTGGCTTTGGTGACGCCGACCACTCTGAAAGGATAATTGTTGATGTGCACTGTTGTGCCTACCAATTCGGTTTGCCGACCTGTCAGTCTTTCAGCGAGCTCTGGTCCGAGCACCACCACCGAGCTGCGGTTTGTAACGTTGCTTTCTGTGAAGAAGCTGCCTTCGCTGAGTTCGATGCCTGTGACTTCAGCATAGTTTTCGACGACACCCATGATGGAAGTCTGGGTACTCTCATCCCCAAAGCGGACACTGCTCTGCCCCGCCAGAACCGGGGAGATATTAAGGATGTGTGGCGCGCGGGTACGGTTGGCCAGCGCGTCGGCATCTGCCGTGGTGAGGGAATTAGGATTTGTCACGTCTTCAGAGGTATTACCCCGAAAAACATAAATCACATTGGTTCCGATTGATTCGATTTGCCCAATGATGCTTGCTTCAGCTCCCTGCCCGAGCGAAAGAACCCCAATAACTGCTCCAACACCGATAACAATTCCAAGGACAGTCAGAAAAGAGCGGGTTCTATTGGCCGAGAGGCTGGCGATAGCCTCTTTCAGTGCTTGCCAGATTTTCATGAGGCTTCCTCCGGTGTTTTGATCAAACCATCAAAAAGCTGTACGATTCGCTTGGCCTGCGCCGCAACTTTGGGATCATGAGTGACCAACACAATCGTGGTGTTTTCCTGCTGATTGAGATTCAGGAGCAGATCCATGACCTCTTTGCCGGATTGGGAGTCGAGGTTACCAGTAGGTTCATCTGCCAGCAAAATTGCGGGCTCATTCACCAGCGCCCTGGCGATTGCCACGCGCTGCTGCTGCCCGCCAGATAGTTGATTAGGTTTGTGATGTATGCGGTCCCCAAGCCCCACGGATTGGAGCGCCGCTTCAGCCCGCTGGCGCATATTGGCGGTGATATCGCTGTAGCGTATTGGCAGGGTGACATTTTCGAGGGCGTCAATGCGGGGCAGCAGGTTGTAGTTCTGGAATACAAAACCAATCTTTTGATTCCGAACAATTGCGAGCTCATCATCTTTCAGATCGGAAACAAGCAAAGAATCGAGATAGTACTCACCAGAAGTGGGAGAGTCGAGGCAGCCGATCATGTTCATTAAGGTCGACTTGCCAGAACCACTGGGACCCATGATGGCAACCATCTCACCAGGAAAAATCTGCAGGTCAATGCCGCGCAATGCTGGAACCATGATCTCACCAAGGCGATAATCCTTGGTGAGATTACGAACATCGATCACAGGCCTGGAAGCCTGGGAGGTCAGTTCCATTCCTACCTACCCGCGCCCACGAAGGCGTCCATCAGTGAAACGGGCGGTGAAAGCAGAATGGATTCCCCATCCTGGATGTCTGCTTGAAGAACTTCGATCTTGCGGCTTGAATAGGCGCCGATTTTGATTTCGACCTCAACCGGTATGCCATCCCGCAGGACATAAACGTAATAGTTCCCGTTACGGCTCACGACGGACTCAGCAGGAACAGTGTAAGTGTTAGGTTTTTCTTCGACCAGGATGTTCACACCGACTGTCATTCCCGGTCTGATGCCGTCATGCTCTGAATTGAGTTGAATAGTGACGTTGTAATTGACAATCCCAGCGGTGTTTACGCCAACGGTAGCAACTTCAACGACTTTTCCATAAAAGGTTTGATCGAAGTATGCGTCAAAGACCAATTCGGCTTCCTGCCCGGCTTTGATCTGCGGGATATCAACTTCCGAAATGGGCACATCCACAAACAGCTCAGATAAATCAGCGATCTGGGCTGCGGGACTGCCAGGGCTTACCATGTCGCCAAGGTTGTAATTCAGGGAGGTGATGGTGCCGTCAAAGGGAGCTTTAATCGTCTGGGCTTCCAATTGCTTTTCCGCGAGTTCGAGCTGTAATTCGAGCTTTGCTTTTGTCTCGGGGTCGGGCCCGTTAGCTATTTTATCCAAATCCGCTTGCCAGGAGGCAATATTCTGTTTTTGCAGGTCGATCTGGCTGTTGAGTGAGGCAGTTTCGCTGGCGATAACAGCAGGGTCGCAAAAATCAAGGTCCGCGCGGGCGGCTTGAACCTGCAGCCAACCGGTCTCGGTTGGCCAGTTCTGGTAATTCTCGAGGGCATCATCGTAAGCCGTCTGCAGGTTGGTCAGACGCCAGTCGGTGCATTCGCGGCTGGTAAGCGCGAGCAGGTTCTGCTCGAGAGTGATGAGCGTCTTCTCAGCGTTGGTCAGATTGTTTTGCAAAGTGACGCGCTGAAGGTCCGTATCGGATTCGAGGTTCTGTAAACTGGTTTGTGCGTTGAGTAAATTGAGCTGTGCCTGCAACATGTCTGCAGGCAGGCGGGAATCGTCCAGACGATAAAGGACGGTGTCTTCCATAACCTCTTCACCAACTTCGTGATCCCTCTCACCAACAAAGCCTGAAGTTTGCCAGTAGAGCGTGGCGGATTGACGCGGGCGAATAGGACCAGCTCCACTGATGGTGGAAGTGAGCGTCTCACGCGCGTATGGAACAGTTTCGAGTTGGGCGAGGGCGGCTTCGTTTGCTCTGCGCAGGCGACGTTGGTTCAAAACATATGCTCCTACGATCAGCGCCAGGATAAGCAAAATGATCAGCAGCGTGCGGCCGGTTTTATTCTTTTTCTTGATTTGGGGTCGATCAACAGTGGACATCAATTCCTCCGAAATAATATTAGGCGATTATACCCCCTGATAATTAGAGAAGCATTAGAAGGGATTGGACAAG
>WOZA01000133.1:0-2238 GCA_011620505.1 Anaerolineaceae bacterium | reverse complement strand
ACCATTGTTCAATCTTCATTGGTGGTAGCCTGCAAGGGAGGTCTTGATTACTTGATTAATTTGGAGATCGATTTAAAGGCTGGGTGTTGGGCAGAGCGCAACATGCTGAAAAGCGCCATCTCGACGGTGGTCAGATGCACACCCTGGCTGGAAAGCTCCTGCAAGGCGATAGTTTTATGGTAGGGATTGCGTGAAGAAACAGCGTCTGCAGCCAGGTACACCGCAAAACCTTCCGTGATCAGATCGAGGCTGGATTGGTAAAGGCAAATGTGGGCTTCGAAGCCGCAAATAAGCAGTTGTCGGCGCCTAGAATTGCGTATAGCCTGCTGAACAGCAGCATCTTGCCAGATACTGAAGTGCACGCGCGGCATGTCGGTCTGATCAGGTAGAAGTTCGGCAATTTCAGGGATGGTGTGCCCAATTTTTTCTGGAACCTGTGCGGTGAGGAGCACCGGGATGCCAAGCAGCCCCGATCCCTGGACCAATTGCCCAACGGCGCGGATAGCTGATTCGCTCTCAGCCACAACCCGGGCGAGATTGCCCTGGACGTCGATGACGACTAATAGAGTGGTTTCAGGGTTTAACATGGGCAGGGCTCCTGGTTCGAGGTGATTTGTTTCTATTATAATCAGGCCATGCCTATAAAAGCTGCTTTTCCGGTCATCTTAGATTCAATGAAACTATGGTGGAAGGACTGGGCCAACCAGGTGCTGGTAGCGCTGGTGGCAATTCTGCTCAGCCTGACCGTAGTGCTGTATCCGCTGGTACTTTTTGGCGTCTATGAACAAGCCCTGGACCTGACTCACGGCATTCGCACCGGCATCATTGGTTTCTGGCATGGCGTTAAGAGCTATTGGCGAAAGAGTCTGCCCTGGGGATTGCTGAACCTGCTGGTTCTGGCGTTTTTAAGTTTTAACATCTGGTTTTATCAAAATACTGATCACCCTGTCACACTGGTCTTGGTGATATTAATGATTGGATTGGGTTTTTTTTGGCTGATATGGCAATTCTATACTGTCAGTTGTTTCTTCTTACAAGAAGAAAAGACGCTTAAGATTGCCTGGAAAAACGGCTTGGCAATCATTTTGTCACAGCCTGGATATGCATTGGTGATCGCAATTGTGATGTTGGTTTTTTTAGGACTATCCATAACAACTTTCATTCCATTATTCCTGGGTTCAATTCCGCTGATCGCCATCCTGGGATTGCGGGCTGTCCAGGCAACTATCAAGCAGGATGATGCATAATTTGCCAGACTAAAAATTAGTTCCATCGAGCTGAAGCGAGGAGTTATGGCGCGTAAAATCCTAGGTTATGTCGAGCTGGTGTGGACCTGCGATAGTTGTGGTACAAAAAATCCAGGCGCCATAAAATCCTGCACCAGTTGCGGCGCGCCGCAACCACTGGGGGTGCGTTTTGAGCAGGTGGACCCCAACACGTTCAATTTCATCAAAGACGAAGCTCTGATCCGCATGGCTCAATCAGGACCAGACAAGCACTGCCCTTTTTGCGGCACGCGCAATGTGGCGGACGCCCTTACCTGCGTGCAATGCGGTGGTGATCTTTCGGTGGGGGCAACCTCCCGGCCTTCGGGGGACGTGATTGAACCCTACCCGCAGGAAGGTGCGCAAAGTAAACCTCAGACCTCCACTGCGCAACAGCCGATGGCCACCCGGACGCCGATGCCCCGGGGAGTCTCTATTGTGATGATATTGGTGCTGCTGGCAGTGTGCGCTTTTGGAGTCTTCCTGCTCACCAATATGCTTCGGACTGACGTGGTCAATGCGACAGTTGCTTCCACGCAATGGGAAAGGGTGGTGATGGTGGAGTCTTACCAACTGTTGACTGCCAGCGATTGGAAAGCAAACATCCCGGCTGACGCCACCATCTCCAGTTGTACGTTGGAGTATCGCTATGATTCAGACCAGCCAACAGAGCATTCAGAGGAAATTTGTGGAACCCCCTACACGATCGATACTGGCACGGGAGTGGGTCAAGTGGTGCAGGATTGCTATTATCGGGTTTACGAGGACTATTGCCATTATGAGGCCATGGGATGGACGGTCGCGGACACGCTGCGCCTGAGCGGCGAGGATCTGAATGCAGTTTGGCCGGCAGCAAACCTGACAAACACACAGCGGATCGGGCAGGCAACCGAGACTTATACCATATGGTTTAGTGCTGGAGGGCAAGAGTATGATCTGCAGACTTCGGATTACAACTTGTATCAGCAAGCCT
>WOZA01000033.1 GCA_011620505.1 Anaerolineaceae bacterium | reverse complement strand
GAACTTCCCCGAGCAAGGACCACGGTCCGGTCCAGGTGATGTGCACATCCAGTTCCTGCCCTAATAAATCTTTATCAGTCTCCACGAACACAAGCCGGTTGGTGGGGGTTCTGCCGCGCCAGCGATTTTTGGATTTGCCTTCAAAAAGCACTGGAATGGATTTTCCGAGATAGGCTGCGTTGAGATTACCCACAATCTCTTTTTGCAGGTCTTCAAGAGCTCTAAAGCGGCGCATTTTCTCTTCCGCTGGGACGTCATCGGGCAAAAAACGGGCTGAATACGTTCCGGGTCTGGGGGAATAGCGCGCAAGATGGGCGACATCCAGTTTCAACTCTGCCAGCGTGTCGTAGGTGTTCATAAACGCTGCTTCGCTTTCGCTTGGAAAACCAACAATAATATCGGTTCCAATTGAAACGCCGGGAATACGATCGCGAATGCGGGCAACCAGGTCGCGGTATTGGCTGTTCGTGTAGCCGCGGCGCATCCTCTTAAGGATTTCGTCATCTCCTGCCTGCAGTGGGACCTCGATATGGGGCATAACTTTTGGCAGGACGGCAACCGCGTCGATTAACTCATCGGTCATCCAGTTGGGATGGGAAGTCAAAAAGCGCAATCGCCGCAAACCAGGGATCTCCGAGAGGTCGGCAAGCAGTTGCGGCAGGTGGTAGTTGCCTTCCAGCTCAAGACCAAAACGGTCGACGATCTGCCCCAGCAGAACTAATTCCCTGGCGCCTCCGGCGACCAGGCTCCTGGCTTCCTCAAGGATCTTTTCCGGATCGCGGCTGCGTTCTTTGCCCCGTTTGCTTGGAATGACGCAATAGGTGCAGGCGTGTGAACAGCCGAGTACGATTGGCAGGTTTTCTGAAACAGAATGGGCTTCTTCCAACCTCAAGCCGAACTCATCATCCAGCACTTCGTCCACTTGTTTACGCCAGGCTTCCGATCCATCTTGCTGAAGCCGTTCTTCAAGGGCTCGCAAAAAGGGTTCGGGGTCCGAAGGAGCAGCGAAGATGTCCACCCAGGGAAATCGCTTTTCCATGGCTTGATTGCCCTGGATGCCGATCAGGCAGCCCATCAAGCCAATCATAAGGTTGGGATTGGCAAGCTTTAATGGTCTGAGCGAGTTAAGGCGACCCAATGCACGATCTTCTGCACTCTGGCGCACGACGCAAGTATTCAGGATAATCAAATCCGCCTGGTTGACGTCCGGGGTGGCGCTCAGACCAAGAGATTCAAGCGCCCTAGAGAGGCGGCTCGAATCCGCGACATTCATTTGACAGCCTTCTGTCCAGATGTGGTAACGCATAGGCACCTATTATACCTGACACAATAGGTACAACCAACCGGGATAATGTTGCACTCTGTTATAATCTTTCTAAAGTGATTAGCAAAAAGAGGTGATTATGGGCTTCAAAGTAACTGAATATAAACGCGCTTATGTGGTGAAAGGGCTTGGTCGTATAGATAGTGCCGTTGCTCCCGACATCGAACGGGTCCTGACAGATTTGATTGACAAAAACAAAGCCATCATCATTGACATGAGCGATATTGACTTTGTTTCGAGTGCTGGCTGGTGGTCGATCATTCGCGTCCAAAAAGAGCTCAAAAAGAACGATAGAGGCAATCTGACATTGGTGGGATTGAACCAAAACGTTCGCGAATCGATGGATCTGATCGGCATCCTGCCTTACTTTACCGTCTATGATGAGTTGGTAGACGCGATCGGAAGCCTTTAGTCTGAAGAATAAACAAAGCAGAGGCTGAAAAATTACTCAGCCTCTGCTTTTTGTGCTTTTTACCGGTTACTCAAGATCAATGGAGTAACTCGCTTTTTCTCTTGTGAAGGGGGTCGTGCCTGAAATAACCAGCACGATCTTCTCAGCGTCCGCTCCACCCAACTCTGAAGATGAAATGAGAATTTCACCCTGGAAGCTGCGTTGATCCACGGAGATGCCACCGTTTTTCGAGTAAGTCACGATGCTGAGATTCATCGTTTGGGGCAGTTTGTTTTGAACACGCACGAAACCTTCGGCGGTCCAGCCTCCCAGGTCGTTTTCGAGGTCAGTGGCATAGCCGATTGCGTTAATTGCCAGGTCATCGATTGCCATGCCCTTGCCATTGACGGCGGCATCAGTCACGTAGTCAAAGCGGAGTGTCACCTGTTTGCCAACAAAGTCAGAGAGGTCAACTGTCTCGTCGATCCAACCCGAAGATGTGCCGTTCCAGCCACAGCCGTAACTATTGCCGGATGGGTTGGTGGTGGTGCAATTTTGGGAATTAAGGATCTCCCAGTTCGTTCCATCCGTGCTGGCGCTGATGTAAATGTAATCGTAATCCTCTTCGATGTCATACCAGGTTTTGAAGGTCAGCTCCGCTTCACCGGTGACACTGCTGAGATCAAAGGTCTGAGAAAGTGAAGGATTTGACTCGTCTCCAATGTTTGACCAAACGAAGTATTCGCCTGAGCTTGGAGCACTGAAGGGCAAAAGATTGACCGCTTGAGAGGCATTGATCTTGATGCTTTGCAAGTTGGCGCAGTCAATTTCAAGGTAATCCACGCCAAACTGGTAAACGCTGCCATCCACTTGCGCTGGGCAATCCAGGACGGTTTTTTCCATATCCACGGATGTGGGTTTATAACTTTGGTAGTCATACCGTCCGCTTTCAATACCTGTGTCCTGCAGCAGATTAGCCACAGCCCAATCAGCGAAGAATTCGTTTCCTGTGTATGGGTTTCCAGTGGTGGGATTGATCAGGGAGAGCTCATTCATCATTTTTTCAATTCCCACAAATCCGTTCTCATCATGCTGTACCAGGGCTTTGGATGCATCTTCGCCGAAACGGTCGAGGAAATAAACCATGAAGAGGTAGCTCGCGCCGTAGTGGGGACCGTTATCCCCGATGTCTCCACCCCAGTCGTTGAGTTGCATGTCGGTATTGTCCATGTAGGACCAGTCAAAGCCGCCGGCGTCATAATTATTCACATGTTCAGCCAGCATTGAAAATCCTTCATTGACCCAGGTTTCTTCATTTTTGTCCTGGTACCAATGGATCATATGCTGAAATTCATGAGCCATTGTGCCGTAGATGTAACTGTCACCGAGGTCCACATTGTCTGAGCTGATGAGGAACATTTCATGCGCGTTTGAATAAGGGTGCGCGTCCGGGTGCAATTCGTCGGCTGAAGAAAAATAACCTGCCAGGTCGACACCCAAGTTTCCTGCATAGAGAATGTAGAATCTTGGATCCCCATCCACGCCCGGGTTCCACTCCTCGCCAAAAAACTCGCGATTGGTCGGAATGATTTCTTTGTCAAAAGTCTCCGCCAAATTGTTCAAATCGGTTTGATCAAACCGCACGCCGTCCTCGATCCAGAAATAGATATTGTCGCCAACATAATGCAGAGTTGCGTTGACCTGGAAGTTTTCAGTGGTGTCCGTGTTGGTTGCCCAAAACGTCTTCTGGTCGCCGACAGAATAAGGTGCGTCAGTGTCGATCAGCACGTCGGGCACGTTAGGTTTTCCGCCTAACCTGGCCGCCAGATCAATAGGGTCATTGATCGGGACTGTACTTGTATTGAGCTCATCCAGGGTTTGAGAAGCCTTCTCGTATTCCGTCGGATCGAGAATCTGCGAACCTGGATCAACGAAGGGAGTTGGGGTGGCTTCGTTTAGGTTAACTGGCGTCTCCAACATGGGCACCGCCGTCGAGAAGATATTTCGGGAAAGGATGACGCCCCCACCGAAAATCGCGAGGCACAAGCACAGCACGCAAAGAATCAAAATAGCTGCAATAATCAGCACAGTCCTGGTCGAATTATTCATTAGTAAACTCACTATTCTGACTGCTGCCTTCAATGAACAACAATCTATTGAGCATTTTACCCAATCTGGAGCTTTTGCGAAACAGATTATCTAAGGTTCATATGATTATGCACTGCCTGGTCGCCGCGGAAACTGAAAAGCCGCTGGTGTTAGAATCACACCATGCCTGATGACAATTCTCTGAAGATGCTGGTAAATCGGCTGCGTATTCTGGTGATCTTTGTTGCGATTGCGCTGCTGGTCGTGGGTTCTTCAGTCACATCGGACAACCCCCTGGATGGACTGCGAAAGTACACACGAGGAGTTGAATTCGATTTTGTCGAGTGGGAGATCAGTGCTCTTTTTAACAAAGCCGTCAGCGCCTCCCTTAAACTTGAGCGCTTTCTTGATAACAAACAGCAAGTGGACGTCATTCAAACCTGGTTGGCAGAAACAGAAAATGTCATTAATCTCGAGCAAGACCTGCTCACGGCCCAAAACGATTCCTCTCCCAATCGCGATGAGTTAGTTCAGGCAGCCAAAACCAACCTTGACCAAAAGAAGGCAGATCAAAGCCGGCTTGCGAAATTGGCTGAAGCTGTGCTACAGAACCAGACGGAAGTTACCCTGGCTAAGGCTGGGTTTGGGCTTGGTGGGCAAATCCTGCCGCCTGTGCTCTACCAGGTGTCTGACCTTCCACTCAACCTGATCATCTCTCCCCGGACAGAAATCAGGAATGTGCTCAGTCTCAGCCTTGATCCAGGCCTGGATGCCGTTGAAAAGGATGAAATCGAGACAGGTATTTATGAGGACTATGACCTCTCTGCCCTGATTGAACCTGTTGGGGGGATTGGAGCTTATCCCACGATGGTCATGCGCACCACCGATCTCAACTGGCTGACAGAAACCATTGCCCATGAGTGGATCCATAACTACCTGGCATTTTTCCCCCTGGGAATGCGGTATTACGTCAATGATCAGATGCGGACGATCAATGAGACTACGGCCTCCCTGGCGGGCAAAGAAATCGGGCTTGACCTGATCATCTCCTTCTATCCCGATCGGACGCCGCGTTATTATCTGCAAATGCCTACCTATACCACCGTTCTTGCTGAAGGTGCGGAAACGCTCAACCCCTTTGACTTCCGGGCAGAAATGCACGAAACACGCGTGAAGGTCGATGCTTTATTGGCTGAGGGCAAGGTGGATGAGGCGGAGCAATACATGGAAGCCAGGAGAATTTTTTTCTGGGAGAACGGCTACCGGCTGCGAAAGATCAACCAGGCGTATTTCGCTTTCTATGGCTCCTACAACGACACACCTGGTGGCGGAGCTTCAGGTGCTGACCCGGTTGGGCCAGCCGTCCAGGCTTTGCGCACGCGTTACTCCAACCTGAACGAATTCCTCCATGCAATCAGATTCGTGAGCAGTTTTGATCAGCTTTTGCAATTGTTGGATTAGTATCTTATAAATGGCAACCAACTTCGTGAGAAAGGCTTTTCTAATTTATAATGGGTAGAACTAACAGCAAGAAGGGAAGGCCTAACCAGCTATGCAATTTGGAATCCCGCCTGCCAATCCACTCCTGATCGTTATTTCCGGGCCTTCGGGCATCGGTAAAGACGCTGTGGTTGGTCTATTGCGAAAAACGAATCCTGACACCCACTTCGTGATCACGATGAATTCACGTCCTCCCAGACCGGACGAAGTGGACGGTCGGGATTACTTTTTTGTCTCACGCGAGAAATTCGAAGCCATGATCGAGGCGGGTGAGCTTTTGGAACATGCCAAAGTCTATTCTGACTATAAGGGCATCCCCAAATCACAAGTTCGCGAAGCCTTAGCCTCGGGGAAGGATGTTATTATGCGGCTGGATGTGCAAGGCGCCATGACCATCCGCAAGATTTGCCCCGAAGCAATCCTGATCTTTCTGACTGCCAGTTCGCGCGAAGAATGGGTGAATCGGTTGCTTGAGCGCCGCAGTGAGACCCCTGAAGAACTGGAGCTCCGTTTTACTACCGCGGCACAGGAATATGCCATGATCGACCAGTTTGATTATCTTGTAGTCAATTCTGAACACCATCTTGATAAAACCATCGAGGATATCCAGGCGATTATCCGTGCCGAACATTTGAGAACAACACCACATAAGGTTGAGTTATGAGTGAACAAAACAAACCAGAGGCTGGCTCTGAGTTTCAATTCCAGCCAAATTCAACACGCCCGGATGATTCCGCGTTCAAAACTGCTCCATCGAAGAAACCCTGGCAGATGCCGGGTTTTCCCTGGGTGACTTACTCCCTTTTGGCACTCACGGTCCTGTTTTACGTTGCCCAACAGGTGCTGGTGCAAATATACGGCTTCGATCTGCTCTTCTTGTTATTGGGAAAGATTAACGACAGGATTCTTGCAGGCGAGTTCTGGCGATTGCTTACACCGGCATTGCTGCATTCCAATCTAATCCATTTGATGTTCAACATGTATGCCCTGAACATTCTCGGGCGGCAGATTGAGCCTTTTTATGGCAAGTGGCGCTTTCTTCTGCTTTACGTGATTGGCGCGCTCGGGGGCAATGTGCTCTCGTTCGTCCTCAGCAGCTACAGCTCGCTCGGTGCATCCACAGCCATTTTTGGGCTGCTTGCGGCTGAGGCGATCTTCATCTGGCAAAACCGCGAAATCTTCGGCAAACAGAGCCGGGGAATTCTGATGAACCTGGTGTTCGTCTTGGTGCTCAATCTGTTCATTGGCATCGCACCAGGCAGCAACACTGACAATTGGGGGCATCTTGGGGGGTTGCTGGCAGGTTTCTTCTTCGCGTTTATGGCAGGTCCTCTGCTGGTGTTTCGCCCGCAGGAAGCTGGAGTGCGCTTGGAAGACAGCCGAACAAAACAGCAGATCGGGCTGGCATCGGTGATGGTGCTGGTTGCCTTTGCTGTCATTGCAGCCATCCCTTTTTTCACACGCTAAGCAGGAACGCTTGAAGTTGTTTGATCATATCCAGAAAGTGGATGAAGAAATCTCTGCGCGCCTGGTTTTGCAAAGGGAAGATGGGTTTGCGCACAAACTGGTCGCGCTGATCGGGCACAGTGGTGATTCTTGGTATTGGCTGATTGGCTTGATCTTGATATGGCTTTTTACCCGGGGGTCGATCCGTACTACCGCTATCCTGTTGGCGCTCGCGCTTGCCATCCTGGCGGTGTTCGTGCTTGGAATAAAGTTCTTGTTGCGCCGCCCCCGCCCAGAGGGTGAATGGGGCAGTATTTATCGCGTCACTGACCCACATTCTTTCCCTTCGGGGCATGCTGCCCGCGCGATGACGATCGCTTTCCTGGCGCTGCAGTTCCAGAATCCGCTTTGGTTTATTGGGTTGTTTGCCTGGGCAATCCTGGTCGGTTATTCCAGGGTGGCATTGCGCCTGCATTACTTTTCAGATATTTTTGTGGGTTGGCTGATCGGCGCGCTGAGTGGCTCTTTGGCAGTAAAATTTCTCCCCGTTCTCATCCAAAAATTACCGGATGTTTTTCCCTTCCTGGCCTGATTGTTAAAATAAACTGACCCCAACGCGGGGTCAGTTCAAAGCAAGAAACATTTTTTAGGCGAGGATCATCGCGCCCATGGGAGGGACTGTAAGATCAGTGATCTGCTGCTGTTCAACCTGGACATGTTTGTCACTGAGTTGATCCTGCAACTCGGCACCGTCTTCGAAGGCATCGCCCGTTGCAAAGTTGAGTTTTACAGCCGCATTGGCATTATTCAAAACAACCAACACCGTGTCCAACTCATCCCGGCGTAAGTAAGCCAGCACGCCATCCTGGGCATAAATAGGTTCGTAGGAGCCTGTGCGCAGGGCGGGGATGGCATGGCGGATTGTAATGGCTTCCTTGATGGCGTCACGCAGTTCCACATTCCAATCTTCCTGGCGCCAGGTAAAGCTCTTGCGGCTGAGGGGATCCCGACCGCCATCGAGCCCGATTTCATCTCCGTAATAGATGCAGGGTGCGCCGGGGTAAGTCAGCACGAAGTTGTAGGCAAGTTTCAGCTTGGCGACGCTGCCGTTCATCAGGCTGAGGAAGCGGGGCATGTCGTGGCTGTCGAGGAGGTTTAGCTGCGCATAGGCAAATTCATGGGGATAAAGTTCGAGTAATTCGCTGGTGCGTCGGGCAAACGCCTGAGCGTCCATAGGTTGTGGGTTGCCCAGCCCCATCATGCCTTCGGCAAGTTTGTGATTAACTGTATCACCACCAAAGAAGCTCACGGCGGCATGGGAGAGTTGATAATTCATGACGGCATCAAATTTGTCGCCTGAATTGAGCCATTCCTGGGCTTCAGATGGAATTTCGCCAACAATGTAGGCCTCGGGGTTGGCAGTCTTGACCACATCCCGGAATTCCTCCCAGAAACCCGCGGTTTTAATCTCAAAGGGAACATCCAGGCGCCACCCATCGATGCCTTGATCAATCCAATAGCGTGCAATGTCCATGATGTAACGGCGTACGATGGGATTCTCAGTGTTAAATTTTGGCAATGCCGGCAGGTTCCACCAGCAGTCGTAATTGGGCTTGCCCTGGTAAGCGTTTAGCGGGAAGCCGTGAACCTTAAACCAATCGATATAGGGTGAATCCTGACCATTTTCAAGGATGTGGTTAAACGGGAAGAAACCTCTGCTGGCATGGTTGAAAACTCCATCCAAAACGATGCGAATTCCGCGGTCATGCGCGGCGTTCAGTAAGGTCTTGAAGGCATCGTTCCCGCCCAGGAGAGGGTCCACCTGGTAGTAGTCATGCGTGTGGTATCTGTGATTTGAAGCTGATTGGAAGATCGGATTCAAATAAATTGCATTGATACCCAGGTCTTCAAGGTAATCCAGCTTTTCATAAACACCCATCAGGTCGCCGCCTTTAAAGCCGTAGATAGTGGGGAGGCTGTCCCATTTTTCAAAAAGACCCGGTTTGTTTACGCGCGAGCTCCAGGCAAACCGGTCAGGGAAGATTTGATAAAAGACAGCGTTCTTGACCCAGTCCGGTGTCCGGTTGTTGTAGTCTGTCATGTTTCCTCAATAGTGCGAAAATATAGTTGATGCGCTAACCAATTATTATACTTAGCGCAGAGACTTTTGTCATAATTTTATCCAAGGAATAACAATTTGTTAATAATTTCTTAGCAATAGTTGCCATCTTATGTTAAACAGGCGTTAGCTTTTGGAATGATCATTATCCCCCATGCGTGGGGGTTGCAAGCTTGCTTGTTTTGAATTATTCTTAAATCGGGAATGGCAAAGTCCCGGTGGGCTTCCTGGTCTTCAAAATCAGTGTCGGGTCGGTAAGAGCCGTCGTGGGTTCGACTCCCATCCATTCCCGTTTATTATGGATAAAAACATGAAGAAATCCAAATTGCTTTTGCTGCTATCGCTGTGCATGCTCATCATCGTTAACGCCTGCCAGCCAATAACCCCCACTCTGACGCTTCCTCCAACGCGTACTCCTACTCCACTCCCTCCAACTGCGACGCCCCAGCCGACCAACAAACCCACGCTGGTGGTGGATCTCAACGCATTGCGAGGGAAGGAGGTGAAGGTAGCTTACCCTTGGGTCAGGGACCAAAATCGGGTTAACCAACTGATTGATGACTTCAACCTGACCAATTCCTGGGGAATCCGGGCAGTTGCTGAGTCCTTTGACAGCGATGAATTAATGGCTGAAGCGTTGCAGCAGGGGAATCTGAACGCGAATGTCATCATTGGTAAAACGTTCGATTTGTTGAATCCACAAAACCAGGTCACGCTCCTGGATTTGAATGACTACATCAACGACCCAACCTGGGGAGCCTTGGACTCGTACGACCCGGCTTCACCTTTTAAAGCTTTTGCGCCCAAACCGAACGAAGCTATGCCACGCTATTCGCTGCCGTTGGCTTATGATGCGGGTCTTATCTACTATCGAACTGGGTGGGCAAAAGAGCTTGGTTTGGAGGGAGTGCCGCTAAGCTGGGATGACTTTGCCAGCCAGATGCAGGCTGGTTTACGTGCCAACCTGAACGACAATCTCTATGTCAATAATGGCACAGGCGGACTCCTGCTTTCCAAATCCGTCCTTTCTGCCCAAAGCTGGTATGCCGCTTTTGGCGGTACCTATTCGATCGAAAACCATGTTTTAAGTTTGCAGGATAGCGCGCTCGATGCTTCCTTCCGGACCTTGAAACAGGCTTTTGTCGATGACACCTCATGGGTCGGTCTGGAGCCCACGCCATATCAGTATTTTGTTGATAAGTATGCCCTCACCTATGAAGGGACGCTGAGTGAACTTAATCAGCAGACGTATTACTTGCCAGAAAAGGAGTCAGAGACCAATTGGGAAACCATTCCTTATCCGACAAAAGATGGAAAAGGTTCGATCGCTCTTGAGTCGATCAGTGTAGCGATCAACGCCGCTGATGCTGAAACCGTTCAGGCAGCCTGGTTTTTTGTCAGATGGATGCTGCAGCCCTCCCAGCAGGCAAGATTGGTTGATATTACCGGCCTGTGGCCTGCCACCGGGCATCCTGCCGTGGTTGCGGAGGATTACGCGGCTTTCCATCCTGCCTGGGCTTCTGCTCTGAAGGAAGGTGTTCACCTGACGCTCGCACCTGAAGCGGCTTCATGGGGCATCAATCGGTACGTATTACAGGATGCCTACCTGCGGGTGTACGGTCTTGAACCGGACTATTTCTCCAGCATTATCGATGTGCTCAAACAGACCCTGGCTGAGTACCCCACGAGGTAAACTTGAGCGATAAACCAGTTGTGAAAATTTATTCCGATGGAGCCTGCTGGGGTAATCCCGGACCAGGCGGATGGGGAGCGATATTGATCACCCCTGGTCACAGCAAAGAGATCAGTGGAGCTGAAAAGCTTACTACGAACAACCGCATGGAGATTACCGCTGCGCTTGAGGGGTTGAAAGCTCTCAATCAGCCTTCAGTCGTGCATTTTTTCACCGATTCCAGCTACCTGGTTAACGCCGCAACCATATGGTTGCCGGGTTGGAAAGCTCGCGGCTGGCGCCGCAAAGATGGCGTCTTGCTGAATGCAGATCTATGGCAGGAGCTTGATCGCGAAATGGCAAAACACCAGGTCAGTTGGAACTGGGTGAAGGGGCATGCGGGCAACCGTTACAATGAACGGGCGGATGAACTGGCGAATGATGCTATCCGGAAGCTTGGTCTTTGATCAGGCGGCGGGATAGCCGATTTCAGCTAAAGCAGCTCTCAGCTGTAAATCAGTTGCCGGGGAGTCAAATTCGACCGTGACAGATTTGGTTTCAAGATCGACATCAACCTTTTTGACGCCTTCCAGGGGTTGGAGTGCCTTCTGAACATGCATTACGCAGTGATTGCAGCTAACATTTGGAACAGAATAACAAATAGTATTCATGGTATCTTCCTTTCGTTTGATTGATTTTAGTAAGGACAGAATAAATGTCAACGTCAAACATTAACCAACGTTCACTAAGCCAAGCCAAAGCCTTTTTACTGGACATGGATGGTACCTTTTTTCTTGGTGATGCCCTCTTGCCAGGCGCTTTGGAACTGCTTGAGCTCTTAAACCGCCGCGGATTGCCTTTTTGCTTCCTGACGAACAACACGTCCCATAGCAAGCTGGATTACATCCGCAAGTTGAAAGCGTTGGGAGTCAGGGAGGAAGATGCGCGCGTGTATACTGCGGGCGATGCCACCATTGCCTATCTGAACAAGCATCATTCTGGCAAAAAAGTCTTCCTGTTGGGAACGCCCAGCCTGGCGGAGAGCTTCTGCGAGGGCGGCATTGCCCTGAGCGAAACCGATCCGGACTTGGTCGTGATCGGATATGACACCGGCCTGACGTATGACCGAATCAGCGCTTTTTGTAGCTTTGTGCGCAAAGGATTGCCCTACATCGCCACTCATCCCGATATAAATTGCCCGACACCGGAAGGACCAGTGCCAGATATCGGCGCGATGATGAGCCTGGTGGAGGCTTCCACCGGGCGGAAAGCAGATGTTGTGATCGGCAAGCCCAACCCTGGGATCGTGAATGCGCTGGCGGAGGAGTGGGGGCTTAAGCCGGAGGAACTGGTCATGGTCGGTGACCGCCTATACACCGATATTGCCCTCGGCCAAACCGCAGGTGTACGAACTGTGCTGGTGCTGAGCGGTGAGACCAGGCGCGAAGACCTGGCAAATGCAAAAAATCAACCAGATCTTGTTTGCGAAAATCTGACAGACCTGACTTGGGATATAATAAATTAATCTACTATTTGGAGGAATTATGGAAGAAATTGGTGGTGCATTTGGTTCATTAGGTTTGCTCTGTATTTTTTTCCTGGTTTTACGCCCGATTTTGCAAGCTGTGGTTGAGTCCTTGCGCAAGAGAGGTAAAACCTTGCCCAACTGGCTTAAAAAGACTTTTCAGTTTGTGACGAAAAACCATCGCTACGCCGGAATTGTGGCGTTGGTGGCGATCGCAGTGCATTTTATTATTCAGTACACGAACTATGACAGTATTGATAGCGTTGTATTCGTGGCGGGATTGACCGGGTTCCTGTTATTAGCAGTTCAGACCGTCCTGGGCTTTGGGCTGACCAGGCAAAAAGATAAAGAACGCCGCAAAAA
>WOZA01000126.1 GCA_011620505.1 Anaerolineaceae bacterium | reverse complement strand
CCCTCAAAATGTGTAAATATTTCGTAAGAATTGTTGACACAGGCTTGACTTCCCGCCCCCAACTGCGTATCATATGTTAGCACTCAATCTTATAGAGTGCTAATTCTTAAAAGCAATTAACGGAGGATACCCATGACAATATCTATGCGACCTTTAGGAAGCCGGCTCGTGATCGAACCGATCGAGCAGGAAGAAGTGACCGCTGGCGGCATCGTGCTGCCCGAAACCGCAAAAGAAAAACCCCAGAAAGGCACTGTGCTCGCTGTTGGTCCCGGCGACCGTGACGAAGACGGCAAACGCATCCCGATGGATGTCCAGGTTGGTGACACCGTGCTGTTCGCGAAATATTCCGGCACTGAAATCAAATACAACGGCAAGAAACTTTTGATCATGCGCGAGAGCGACGTCCTCGCGATTCTTTAAGATTATTGGAACAAGGAGAAATGACTTATGGCTAAACAATTAGTTTTTGGAGATGAAGCACGCCGATATCTGAAGAATGGCGTTGACACCGTGGCTAACGCAGTCGCCACCACCTTAGGCCCCAAGGGACGCAATGTTGCCCTGGACCACAAATATGGTTCCCCCACCATCACGCATGACGGCGTGACCGTTGCAAAAGAAATCGAACTCGAAGACCCCTATGAGAACATGGGCGCCCAGCTCCTGAAGGAAGCTGCCACCAAGACCAACGATATCGCTGGCGATGGCACCACCACCTCCACCGTTCTCGCGCACGCGATCGTCAGCGAAGGTCTCAAGAACCTGGCTGCCGGCGCCAACCCCATGCTGCTGAAGCGCGGCATCGAAGCTGCCTCCAAGGCTGTTTCTGAATCCATCCTCCAGCAGGCGATCGGCATCACCACCAAAGCTGAGATCGGCAACGTGGCCACCATCTCCGCCCAGGACGAGCAGATTGGCTCGCTGATCGCGGACGTAATGGACAAAGTCGGTAAAGACGGCGTCATTACCGTTGAGGAATCCAAGGCTCTCGAATTCGAGACCGAGTACGTGGAAGGTATGCAGTTCGACCGCGGCTACATCAGCCCCTATTTCGTGACTGACACCGAGCACATGGTCGCTGAGATCAATGAGCCCTACATCCTGCTCTACGACAAGAAGATCTCCGCAGCCAACGACATCGTGCCTCTGCTCGAGAAAATGGTCCAGGTCGGCAAGCGCGACATCGTCATCATCGCTGAAGACGTGGACGGCGAAGCGATTGCAGCCCTGGTGCTGAACAAGATCCGCGGCGTTTTGAACGTCGTGGCTGTCAAAGCCCCTGGCTTTGGCGATCGCCGCAAGGCTATGCTGCAGGACATCGCGATCCTGACCGGCGCTTCCTTGATCTCCGAAGAGACCGGCCGCAAGCTGGAAAACGCGACCATCGAAGACCTCGGCCGCGCTGAGAAGGTCACCATCGATAAAGACAACACCACCATCGTGGGCGGCAAGGGCGACACCAACGCCATCAAGGGTCGCATTGAGCAGATCCGCGTTGAGATCGAAAACACCACCAGCGATTACGACCGCGAAAAACTCCAGGAACGCCTGGCGAAGCTCTCCGGCGGCGTTGCCATCATCCGCGTTGGCGCAGCCACCGAGACCGAGCTGAAAGAAAAGAAACACCGCGTGGAAGACGCGCTCTCCGCGACCCGCGCAGCCGTTGAAGAAGGTATCGTGCCCGGCGGCGGTGTGGCACTCGTGAACGCAGTGGACGCCCTCAAGGACCTGAAACTCGAACAGGAAGATGCCCAGATTGGGATCAACATTGTTCGCAACGCTCTGACCGTTCCGATGAAAAAGATCGTCGAGAATGCCGGCAAGGATGGCTCCGTGGTCGTGGAAAATGTTCGCCAACGCCAGGCTGAACAGAACAACCGCCACATCGGCTTCAACGTGCTGACGGAAGTTTATGGCGATATGGTTGAAATGGGCGTGATCGATCCCGCCAAAGTCACCCGCGGCGCGCTCGAGAACGCAGCTTCAATCGCTGCCATGATCCTCACCACCGAGGCTCTGATCACCGATATTCCTGCTCCCGAAGGCGCGGCTCCCGCCATGCCCCAGGGCGGTGGGATGTACTAAACCGAAACAATCGATACCGAATCAAAAAGCTGGCAATCTTTTCGCCAGCTTTTTGATTCTGTATCCACCTGCCCTAAAATGGATTAATGAGACAAAAAAGCGGCCATTAAAGCCGCTAATTTTTGTTTCGAAAAATTTTTATATGTGTTTTGGCGTGTAATCCAGAGCCTGGATTAGTTCCATCAAACGATTCCTGAGGGTTGGGTATGAGAGCCCATATACTTTTTCCATACGATTAAGTTTTCCTTCGCAGGCCACAAAAGTGAGGAGGAAGGTTCGCTGCTCATCACTGAGCCTTTGGAGAGGATCCGCCTGGGGGACAAATTCCCCTTCAACGGTCACATCGCACTCAGGACAGTAATAGACCAGCACGTTCATAGGTCCTTCACAGACTGGGCAACGAATTGGTAAGTTGGACATTGTGCCTCCAATATTCCATAAATTTATACGTTAATATTACAACTTTTCTAATTCAATGTCAAGCATCTTAAGCGAAACTCTCAAATTTGTTGTCCATTTATTCTTTATGTTCGACATTTATTGGGAAGAAGCAGATTTCCGCCCGTTTTGATAAACGCAGGAGGTGGGTATAATAAAGTATTGCTACCGAAGGAGAAGCTATGCCCCCAAAAATTGTTGAATGCATTCCTAACTTTTCAGAAGCCCGCCGCCCGGAAGTGGTTGATACGATCATTGCTTCAGTCGCAAGCGTCAACGGCGTGCGAATTCTGGACAGGCACTCCGATGTTGACCACAACCGCACCGTCCTGACCTTCGTCGGCACGCCGGAGGCAGTCGAGGAGGCCGCCTACCGGGGCATCGCCAGGGCAGCGGAGTTGATCGACCTCAACCATCATCAGGGCGAACACCCGCGCATGGGAGCGACAGATGTGGTTCCGTTCGTGCCAATTTCGGGCGTGACCATGCAGGAGTGCGTCGAAATGGCGCGCCGGTTGGGTAAGCGCGTGGCGGAAACGCTGGACATTCCGGTCTATTTTTACGAAGATGCTGCCATCCGGCAGGACCGCAAGAACCTGGAAGACATCCGGCGCGGCGAATTTGAGGGCATCAAGGAGACGATTGCCACCGACCCCTACCGCGAGCCCGACCTGGGACCCAAGCGAATGGGACCCGCCGGAGCGACTGTCATCGGAGCCCGGCAGCCGCTGATCGCATACAACATCTTCCTCAACACGCCCGATGTCAGCATCGCCCAGAAGATTGCCCGGCGTGTGCGCAACTCTTCCGGCGGTTTCCATTATGTGAAGGGCATGGGCGTTTTGGTGGAGGGTCTGGCGCAAGTTTCAATGAACCTCACCAATTTCCACTACTCTCCGATGGCCCAGGTGACTGAATTTGTCCGGCGTGAGGCACAGCGTTATGGCGTTGGCATTCACCACTCAGAAATTGTCGGGCTGGTGCCTTCCCAGGCAATGGTGAACGCCGCCCGTTACTACATGCAGATGGACGGGTTTGAGAGCGACCAACTGCTCGAAAACCGGCTGTATGGTATGGAAGAACAAGCGGGGGCAGCCGCAAGCAGCAAGGTTGATTTCCTCGACCAGGTCGCGGAAGGAACGCCAGCGCCTGGCGGCGGATCGGCGGCAGCCCACACCGCGGCGCTTGGCGCCGCATTGGCGCTGATGGTGGCGCGATTGACGGTTGGCAAACCCCAATACGTCGCCGCCGAAGCGGAATGCTGGCAGGTGATCGAAGAGGGGGAGGCACTGCGCGCTCGCCTGACCGAGGCAATCCAGCACGACGCTGAAGCCTTCGAGGGCATCCTGGTGGCGCGGCGCCTGCCCAAGGCGGATGAAGCGCAGATTGCCGCCCGCAAAGAAGCCATTCGCGTCGCCAGCCTCTATGCCGCCCAGGTACCCCTGGAAACGGCACGCGACTGCGTGGCGGTGCTCAGGATGACCCTGCGCATGGCCGAGATTGGCAATCTCAACTGCATTTCGGATGCCGCTGCTGGCGCGCATCTTGCCAAAGCCGGCTTTGAAGCCGCCCGTTTGAATGTGAAGATCAACTTGCAGGGCTACGAGCAGGACCCTGAAGCCCAGGCGTTCCTTGCCGAGATAGATTCCCTTCGTACGGATGTCGAAAGCCTGATGGTCAGCCTGGAAAGTATCCTGAAAGAGCGTGCAGGACTGTGAGTGAGATGCGGATTATCGTCGGCTCGCAAAACCCAGCCAAGCTGGAGGCTGTGAGCGTCGCATTTGCGAGCTTTTTCCCTGAGGTAAGCTTCGAAGTGCAACCGGTCATTGCATCCTCCGGCGTCAGTCCGCAGCCCATGAGCGATGCTGAAACGCTCTTAGGCGCTACCAATCGAGCCAATTCTGCGCGCGGGATCGAACCCGACGCGGACTTCTGGCTTGGCATCGAGGGCGGGCTGCAGCCAGTCCCGGGGGAGCCCGAGTCTTACCTCTCCTATTGTTGGGTGGTGGTGTTGGGCAGGCAGCAAGCAGGCAGAGCCCGCTCCGCCAGCTACGAGCTGCCCAAAGCGATCTGCGACTTGATTCGGCAGGGGATGGAGCTCGGCGATGCCGATGACCTCATCTTCGGTGTGTCTGGGTCCAAACGCGCCAGCGGTGGGGTGGGCTTGCTGACGGACGGAAGAGTAACCCGCAGCCAGTTTTATGCGGAAGCAGTTAAACTGGCTTTGATCCCATTCGTGAAGCCGGATCTATTTCCTGCTAGCGAGGGCTGAGATGGAAAAGAACTACTGGCTGCACAAAAAACTGGAAGACATGACCCACGAAGAGTGGGAAGCGCTCTGTGATGGCTGCTCCAAATGCTGCCTGTTCAAGCTCCGCGAACCAGGCGTTCCCGGGGTGCGCTTTACCAACGTGGTCTGCCGCTACATGGACATGCAGACCTGCCTGTGCACGGACTACGAGCACCGCCATGAGAATGTGCCTGAGTGCATCTTGCTCACCCCTGAAATTGCCTACCATGTTGACTGGCTGCCCAAAACCTGCGCCTATTACCTCGTGTCCGAAGGAAAGGACCTGCCCTGGTGGCATCCGCTGAAGACTGGCGACCCGGCTTCCACCCGCAAAGCCGGCGGCTCCGTCTATGGCAAGGTGGTGAGCGAAACAGAAGTGGACATGGATGACCTTGAGGATATGGTGGTTAACTGGTTTGAATGAAGTCTCTATTTAAGCTAAAATTAGCGTAGGTTCAACAGGAGCACGCTTATGTCTGAAAACGCTCAAACCAATCAAAGAATGCTGCTGGCGATCGTTACCGGACCGGACAGCGAAAACGTGGAAAACGCATTGGCAAAGACCGCATATCCCTTTGCCAAGTTGCCAAGTGTGGGTGGATTATTGCGGGAACGCAGCGTTACCTTTCTGATTGGCTGCCCCGAGGATGAAACCATTGAGCTCCGAAAGTTGCTGCAGGATGTTGCCGGGCGCCGCATTGGCTACGTTTCACCCGTGCTCGATAATCTGCCGATGGGATCGCTCATCCCCACAGAAGTACAAATCGGCGGCGTGACCATTTTTGAGCTGGAGATTGAACATTACGAGGAAATCGGATGAAAAAACTGATTATTGCAATTATCAGGGATGATGACAACGAACGTGTGTCTGCCAAGTTAACGGCTGAAGATTTTCGTGTAACCCAGATCGCGTCCACCGGAGGCTTTTTGCGCAGTGGGCGAAGCACCCTGCTGATTGGCGTTGAAGGGGAGCGGGTGCCGCGCGCGCTCGAAGTCCTGCGCGAAAACTGCACCGCAGCCCGCAGCCCACAAGAAAAAAAAGCGACGGTTTTTGTGCTCAACGTGGATGAGTTCACGCAGCTTTAATCGGAATTCATCATTCAATAACAACTATATAAGCTTCTGCTATTCAATTTAGAAGCGGTGTGGACTATACTATTATTACGATCTTAGCCTAACTTATTTCAAAAGGATGAAAAATGAATTTTACAAAAGCTTTTACGTACATTTTTGATGATCCACGTTGGCTTGAAAAATTGGTCATTCCTCTCCTGGTAACTCTGATTCCAGTCATTGGCTGGATGGTTGCCGCTGGATACCTGCTGCGCGTAACCCGCAACGTGGCGGAGCACCAGGTTGAACCCCTGCCAGAGCTTGAATTTGGTGCGGATCTTGGCAGAGGGTTTAACCTGTTTGTGGCAAACCTGGTCTACGGACTGCCAGTCCTGGTGGTCAGCCTTCTTCTGTCCCTGCCGCTGGCATTGACGCAAAATGGCAATGGCACAACCTTTTTTGCGATTGCCCTGGCAATTTTTGGCGGGTTCTTGTTCTTGCTCTATGTGCTCTTTTTGCTGATAATTATGCCCGTAGTCAACGCAAACCTTGCGACCAAGGGACGAATTGGAGCGGCCTTCGAATTCAAGGAGATCTTCCGCATGGTTGGGAACAACTTTAAAGCCTGGCTGATCGTTGTTGGCGGCACGATCCTCTGCAATGTGATTATTGCCCCGATAGGCGGAATTCTGCTGGTAGTTGGTGCAATCATCACCAGCTTTTATGCTCAACTGATCATCGCCCATCTGACGGGGCAGGCGTACGCCCATTCACAGGCTCCAGGCGGTCAGGACGCCCCACTTTACTAAACTGACGTAAACAACAAAAAACGACTCTGGAAAGGGTCGTTTTTTGTTGTTAACACGCCAACTTTTACCGCAAGATTGTTGGCAGGTAGAGGTTATTTATCTGCCTGGAGAATTCACTGGTAGAACCATAAATACCATCACCGAGGACCTTCGAAGCGGTGGCAGTAAAGCATTCGCCAACAATCTCAAAGCTGTAAAGGGTTGCCACCTGCCAGGTGGCATTTCCGCTGCTGTCTGTTTGCACGGCGTTGGAGGATCTTTCGATTTCCTCGCCTTCACCATAACCTCCAGCAAAACATGTATCACTGCTGAAGACCTCCACTCTAAAGAGCGTGTTTGGGGTCGAATGCAGGTGAACAGTAATATCATAAGAGTCAAATGGTGTGCCATCTGTTTTGACAACCGTCAAGGTTGGGAAGTTCTGCATATAGTTTGGTCCAGTATCCGCGTCCAGGTAGTCATTTGGATTGGTGCCCCACGGGGGTATTTCAATCCCTAATCCTGTGATGTCAAAAATTCTGTTCGATGTAATGTTAGTGTAAGTGCCATTAGCGATGTATATACCAGATCGGAATCCTGTTATTTGGTTATAGGCAATTTGACTGGACTCATGTAAGTAGCTGGCATAGATCCCGCTTTGGTATGATGGCAACGGACGCACAAATCCACTGCGGGTGATGCCGATATAATTGCGCAATATGCTCACCTCTGTAACTGGGTATGCCTCGGAACCAGGAATGTTAATATATTTTAAGGCAACATTATCAGAGACGCTCCCAAGCACACTTTCGTCTAAATAGATATCTTCATCACCATTAGGTAAAAAGGCTGTTCCACTGGCATTGGTGCTCAGGTTATTATATTGAACGCTGAAGTTTACTGCTCGACTGACTTCGATACCTGTCCATCTGTTACCTGATACCAGGTTACCTTCAGCAGCAGTAGCTCCCCCTATGGTCAGCAGACCCGTGTGCCTATCGACACAAATCCCAGACCCGTTAGGTACCGCCGCAGTCCCATAATCGTTCGTGCCGATATAGTTGCCTTGAATGATTGTGTCCGTATCGATATCCGGGGAATGAACATAGATGCCGCAGCCAACATTGCCAGAAATGACATTGCCGCTTATGTTGATTAATGAGCCTGTAGAGGTGAAATCCAAGGCATCGAGGTCAATACCGTGTGTGCCATTTGGCCCGGCGACCTCATTGATCGGATCATAGCCGATGTAATTGCCTTTGATGGAAATACTGCCCGATGTGGAGACAGTTTGGTAACCTGAAACCCGAATGCCTCTCATGGCATTATTAACAATGATGTTGTTTTCGATGGTATCCGTGCCAAAATAGTTTACGGTCATGATTGCTGCAAATGTGAAATGCTGCAGACGCAGATTCTTGATGGTGTTGCTCGAATATCCGTTTAATTTAATTCCTATGCCTGCCTCATTTTGACCGTCGATGGTCACGCTGAGATCGTCGGGTCCAATGATATTTGCTGGTGAATAAAGTGGCAGTTCGTTATCAAGAAAAATGGTCTGCGGTTGGGAGAAGCCGAAGTAGATGGTAGTCTCGGTTGCGTGGTTGTGAAAAAGGTCTTGGGCTTCTTCCATGGCTGCCCGCAGCGAGCAGTACCCATATTCATCTTCACATATTCCATCACCCACGTTTTCATCATGTGTATCGTCGGCGGAGTTCACAGTAAATACTCCTGTTTGAGCGCGCACTGGATTTGCAACAGAAAGCGTCAGCAGGATTAGGATAATACATACGGGAAGTGCATTTGCAACCTTTTTCATGGCCTTTGCCTTTCTATTAACTTGTAGAGAGGAGAGTGTTAATTAATTATACAATAGTTGCTAAAGTGAAACTAACTCTCTATTGCCTTTTCCTTAGCTTCTTTTGGTTTGTTTTTGAGAAAGATTAGTTTTTAAACCCCCAGAATTATTGAATACCTGACTCCAAACAGGCGTATTTTCGGTTATCTTTATGATTATCCGAAGCTGATTCTAAGTTTGCAATACTTACCTGGCTTCTTCGAACTCCTCCACCTGGTAGATCTCCACCCGCAGCACGCGCCGGCGCCAGAGGTCGGATGAAACACCCATTTTTTGGCAAAGGTGGCTGAGGAATTCGGCTGGGTCTGGCAACTGCTCCCAAACCTGGGGTAAAAACGTTGCCTGGTGCAGCCCGTCCGAAAGCACCACCCCATCCACGTGCGGTCGCAGCAGCTTGGGCAGCTCAGCCGGCTCAGAATATGGCAATGGGACAGGCTTGGTCAGGCGTGAGATCTCGATGTGGATCCTATCCACTTCGCTTGGGCGTACCCTCGGGAAACGGTAATCCTGCGTGGCCGCTTGGGCTGCCCGCTGGCGCACGTCTTTGGCGAGCGGTTGATAGGCTTCGAGGGTGCCGATGCATCCGCGCAGTTGGCCGTGCTCGGTCAAAGTGACAAAGCTGGCGCCATTTTCGAGCAGGGCAGGGGTGAGGTCTTCGGGTAATGGGGTGGGAGGGCGGTTATTAACGGCATCGATCACGGATTGCCGGGCGATTTTCAGCAAAGTAGCTCGTTCATCAAGGGTAAGTTGCGCTGGCATAGGATTTGCACCATTCCTTTCAGGCCTGAGTCAGGCTTACTGTCATTATACAAAGTAATTCAGCTTCCTGCACATTTTTGCGCGAAGAGAACAGGGTAAACCAGTATGTCCAGAGAAATGCACCAAATAGATGACGATCCAAAGCCGCGGAAGTCGCGCTTTTCATTTGAGGCTCACGAGTCCGAGCCGGAACAAGAAAAAGTACGCCGCGAAGCCAGCATCGATGCTGACGATGCACTGTACGAGGATGCAAGCCACAGCGGACCTCAACCTGAAGCTAGGAATCCCGAGTCGACTTATCGCGGACAGTCTTCCAGGCGGGAAGCGATTCCCGAAGGGGCAGTCTCCAACCACCCAGGGCAAGGTATTGGAAAATTATTCATGCAGGTCATATCCTCAGTTGTCGGGGTGGGAGTCATCACCGCGACCCTGTTTTCGCTATGGATGCCAGCAAGCCTGATGCCCGGCAGTTTACAGAACCGCCTGGCGGAGGCGGCCAGTCCCAGCCAGGCCGAGGTGCTCACCGCCACCCCGGAAGCCGCCGTGCTTCCGAGCGGCTTCCCAGCCAAGAAAATTGGGATCGTTGTCGGTCACAAGGGCAGTGATTCTGGCGCAGTCTGCAGCAATGGACTGACAGAGCTCGAGGTCAATAGCAACGTCGCCACTTTCACGCAGATGAAATTGATCGATATGGGCTATGATGTGGAGCTTCTGGATGAATTTGATCCACGTCTGAAGGACTACCAGGCAGGCTTGTTGTTCTCAATCCATGCGGATTCCTGCGATTACATCAACGACTCAGCCACCGGCTTTAAGGTCGCGGCTGCCCTCTCTGAAACAAAATCCGAAAACTCCACCAGGCTTGTGCAATGTATCGCTGACCGGTATGCCAAGATCACTGGTTTAAGGTATCATTACCAGTCAGTGACGAATGACATGACGCGTTATCATGCCTTTTCGGAGATTGATCCCAACACCACTGCCGGGATCATCGAGATCGGTTTCCTGAACCTTGATCAGGAAATCCTGACCTCAAACCCCGAACTCCTGGCCGATGGCATCGTCGCTGGCATAAAATGCTACATGTATAATGAAGGAGTAACCGATCCAGCCTTGCAGCCCTAAACCTGGATCCTGGAGTCGATGGAAAGTCAGAGCACAAGCATCAATACGCTGATCGCGCAAGCCAAACAGGCTGTTCTGGATGGTAATGCCGCGCTTGCCCGAAAATTGGCTGAGCAGGTTTTGGCGGTCGATCCTGAAAACAGTGCAGCGATGCTGCTGATGGCTGGGCTTTCCGAGCCGCAGCAAAGTGTGCTTTGGCTGAGGAAAGTACTCGATCAAGACCCCCAAAACCAAACCGCGCGTGAAGGCATGCAGTGGGTGAGCGCGCAATTGAGGCAGAGCTCAGCAGTCGGCTGGCAGAAGGAACCCCTTCCTGTTGAAACAGCGCCTGTTGTTCCAGCAGCGGAATTGCCAGCAGCTCCGAAAGCGAAACCCAAACGCCGCCTGGCTTGGGGTTGGGCTTTTGGCGTTTTGCTGGTAGCGGCATTGCTGCTCGGCTTGTATTCCGTCGGGATCATCCGTTCCCGACCCGCCGCGGGTGCCCAGTTCTTGCTGGTTGAGACTGAATCCGTGCCCCTCAAACCGAGCCTGACACCCACCAACACAGCCACGCCGACCAATACCCCTACCTCCACGCCGACGCCGACCCCCACCAATACACCCACGCCGACCGCCACTCCCACGGCAACAGCAACACCGACGGAAACGCCCGTGCCTACGGTGGAGATAACCCCGTATGTTTACGAGCCGGAAGAAACCGAACCTTATTACAACCCTGGAGCATCTGAACCTCTGGGCGATAAATGGATCGACATTAACCTCAGCCAGCAAATGCTTTATGCCTTTGAAGGCGAAACTTTGGTGGGTTCCTTTCTCGTTTCCACTGGGCTGCCCGACACGCCAACTGTCACTGGCACCTACCACGTCTGGGTCAAATTGCTCTATGATGATATGTCTGGTCCAGGCTACTACCTGCCCAATGTGCCATACGTGATGTACTTTTATCGCGGCTACGGCATTCACGGCACCTATTGGCACAACAATTTTGGCTATCCGATGAGCCATGGCTGTGTTAACATGGAAACCAGCCAGGCCGGCTGGTTATTCGATTGGGCCTTCGTGGGGATCCCGGTTTACATTCACTATTAACCTAATGGAAAATATCAAACTAACACGTAGAAGTTTCTTGAAAACTATGGGTTTGGGCGCCTTAAGTATGCTCCTGCCCTCACCGGTCTCAAAGGCATCAGCCGCCCTGATCGACCTGGATCCGCCGCTTGCGCGCATCCTGCGCTACAAGCTGCTGATCCACGAAGAGCCCAATGCTCTCTCAAAAAACAGTGGTTTCTTTAAGTATGATGACATCATCTCGCTGCCCAAACTGATCCACGTCGAAAACACCTACAAGAAAAAAGTCGGTTGGTATCAAATCAGCGACACAGAGTACATTGAAGCCGCCTGGGTGCAGCCGGTATTTAATCGCTTAAATCCTGTGCCGAAGGAGCCGCTTCCTGAAGGTGGCACGCTCGGCGAGATCACCGTGCCAAAAGTGCCAGTGTACACCAAGCCTAATGTGCGCAATATTCATCGTACTTTTTACTATGAAAACAACTTTTGGGTGCTCCGGCTGGAGTACGACGAGTTTGGCAAGCCCTGGTATGAACTTTGGGATGACCTTAATGGGATGTCCTATTATGTGCCAGCCAACACAGTGCATCTGACCAGACCCGAGGAAATTACGCCGCTTAGCACGGATGTTGCGCCGGATGCCAAACGTATCGAATTGGACCTCTACAAGCAGGAAATCCGTGCCTTTGAGTACGACCGTCAGGTTTTTCAGACCCTTTGCTCCACTGGCATCCGGGATGGACTTACGCCTGTTGGGCGTTGGATGACCAACCGCAAGCGTCCTTGCCGGCGGATGGTCAATGAGCCTGCCAACCCAAATGTCTATGATCTTCCGGGCGTTCCGTGGGTCAGCTACATCACTCTCTTTGGGGTTGCTTTTCACGGAGCCTTCTGGCATTCCAACTGGGGAAACGTGATGAGCAATGGCTGCATCAACATGAAAGCGGAAGACGCCAAGTGGATTTACCGCTGGACCAACCCCGTGGTGCCGTTTGATCAGTACTACTATACTGAGGAGACTGGCACGCAGGTGGATGTGTTGACCGGTTACGGCGGTTTCTGAGTTGTTGATACTGACGGGTTCCTGATTAGGCAATAATTTCTGGGAGAACTCCAGACGCTGGGGGTCATAATGCTGGGAGTGCAGCGAGCAGTTCTTACTCCCGCCGCAACCAACCTGTGATTTTGATGGAGACCTAACGGTCAAATACCGCGCGCGGTGTGGACACCGGCGC
>WOZA01000148.1 GCA_011620505.1 Anaerolineaceae bacterium | reverse complement strand
AGGTAAATCCATGTCGTCCTCAATCCGGTGCTCCATAGCACCAAATAACCTCACTGTCTATGGTTATAGTTTTTTCGCCGAGGGTCGTGTTGAGCGGAAGGCTGCTGAGAACTTCCTCGTGCTGCTGATAGAGCCTCCCAGCGACGAGCGTGGGAATAGTGGTGGATTGCCAGGGAGCATTTTCGTAAACCTCTTTGAAATTGGCATAGCGGCAAGCCATCACCAACTGCAACTTCTCCTGCAAATCCGGAGCGAGTTCCGCGCCATCCATGGTGCGGAAAAGGGTCGGTACCGCATCGTTGGAAAGACCGTGAACCAGGTAGGCAGCATCCAGTTCTTCACCCTGCACAGCCCTTTCCAGGTTCTGTTGGGCGATCAAAGCATCCTCATTGAGCCCAACCATCACCAGCGCAAAAGCCAGCACGCCCAGCACTAACACCAGCCCCAGCTTGCGGAAGGAATTTGTCAGCTCCATGATTATCAGAGCCAGCAAAAGCAGCCCAACGAAGACCATGAAGACGTGGGCTGCCAGGCGCGAGCTGGTGAAGCCATAAGCCTGCTCATAAAGACGCAGGCGCTGGAAAGCTGAAATCAGCATCACACCAACCTGTGCCAGCAGAAGCCCCGCCATCACCGAAAAAGCGCGTTTTTTTGCCGGTGTGTCCCGTTTGGTGAAGGATGCAAGGCTAAAGTACAAAACGCCAGCGATCAAGGCCACAACCACCAACTCGAAGAAGCCGCGGCGGGCGTACTCGGCGTAGGTAAAGCCGTCGATGCTCACATTTGCGGAGCCGGCGAAGAAATAGCGAAACTGCACCACCAGGAAAGAAGCAAACAGGACATTCAGACTGATCAGAGCAATGCTGGTTTCGGTCATTCCCAAAAAGGGTTTGAACAAAGGTTTATCGGGTTGAATCGCCAGTTGCTTTCCGCTCTTTGTGAGAGCGTGCCAGAGCGCTGCTGCCCCAAACCAGGTCAGCAGCAAAATAATGAAAATATGCTGGATGAAATGATCAAAAAAATCTAATTTGAGCCAGTCGAAAGCGGAACCAAGCATCTCCGAAAAGATGGTATCCGCCGAAGCCAGCAAAAAGCCAAAAAGCAGCAGGAGAGGGATAGTGATCAGCACGCCGCGTAAAATTGCCAGCCCTGGCTTGCCTTTTTCCGGGGCTTGGTCCTTGTTTTCCTGCGAGAGCTGGATGCCTTCCATGATCAACGAAGGTGTGCCGATCACGCCTGAGGGGATCAGCTTGAAGAATTCTCCAATCAATTCCCGTAGGCGGAATTGCATCCACTGCCCATTCAGCAGGCTGACTGTCACCAATAGCATGCCCAGGCCGCTGACGAGGACGAGCGCCGCAGATGTGGCACTTGCACTCCGAAAGCCCGTCAGCAAGGCAGTGAGGCTGGTGAGCACGATCAAGGTGAGGCTTGTGAGCGGAAGCCGCTTGCCCTCCAGGCGTGCACTAATAGCAGCAGCTGCCAGGTAGATATTAACTGTTACTGCCCAGTGCCAGCCCCACGACTTTTCAAAGAAAAGCAGATCAAGCAGCACTGCTCCTGCAAAAGCTATCAACAGGATTGGAAATGGACGTTTCAGCTTTCCATTCACCTGAACAGGGTTTTCTTCGATTTCCGTTGGAGTAATTGGTTTATCGTCGACATTTCTATTGGCTTCAATTTTTGTTTGTTCCATAAACACCTTTCTCAGACCCACAATATCCCTTGTGAGGTGGGGTTCACCAGTTTAGATGTCGTTATGATAACATCTGCGAGGTGTCTGAACCTATCAAATACTATCCGGGAACGCCAAAACCTCGCTGAAAACCCTAAATCGTATGGGTTGAACACGCAGGGTTAAGACGGGTATGCTATACTTTAACGAAATTATGATTGATGAGGCTATTATGAATAATGTAATTATCGTCACTGATTCATCGGCTTACCTGCCAAAGGCATATGTAGATCAATATCAAATTCCAGTCGTACCACTGACGGTCAACTGGGAAGGCAAATCCTACCTTGATGGGGTCGACATCCAAGCCGAAGAGTTTTACCAACAATTAGCCCAATCCAAAAGCACGGCTACCACCAGCCAGGCGACGGCTGGGCAATTCATTGAATTATTTGGAAAATTACTGGATGCTGGCAAACAGGTGTTTTACATGAGCATCTCCAGCGGTCTTTCAGCCACGATCGACTCGGCGGTTCAGGCCAAAGCTGAATTGGGAAACCCTGAGAACCTGATTGTGATGGACTCGAAACTTGTTTCGATGGCGCTCAGCCTGATGGTTTTGGAAGTCGCGCGGGCGGCTGAAAAAGGCGCCAGCCTGACAGAATGCCACGAATTAGCCCAGGATGCTTATGGGCGCATTGGTGTCTTTTTCACGGTGGACACTCTCGAATACCTGCATCGCGGTGGGCGCATCAACTCCGCCAAGCGCTTGCTCGGTTCGGCCTTGAACCTGAAGCCAATCTTGGAGATCCGGGATGGAAAAATTGAGCTGGTAGAGAGTGTGATCTCGCGCAAGAAAGCGCTGAACCGCATGGTGGACCTGATTGAAAAGGGCGTTGACGGACGCACGCCAGTTCGCCTGGCACCCTTCCATGCCCTGGCATTTGATGACATGGTCGTGATGGAAAATCTCGCCAAAGAGCGGCTGAATCCGATCGAGATCATTCGCTCAGAGGTCAGCCC
>WOZA01000015.1 GCA_011620505.1 Anaerolineaceae bacterium | reverse complement strand
GGAGACCGGTACGAACGGGATGGCGGAGACCGGCACGAACAGGAGGGCGGAAACCGGCACAATCAACGCGGAGGGAGCAAGTACTGCTCGCCTTGCTCCCAGCATCATGACCCCCTCCGTACGACTGGGTTTTAGTCCCGCAATCCCCCATCATTTTTTGGGGTTAATCGCGCATGCCTGCCAGAGCTTTTTGCTTCTTCCAGGGCGGCAGGTTTGAATCCTCAATGATGACTGCCCGCAGTTCAAAGATCTGATCTCGCAGCATGGCTGCGCGCTCAAATTCGAGTTCCGCTGCCGCAGCTTTCATCTGCTTTTCCAACTCAGCCAGCAAGGTTTCCAATTCATGCTGCTGCATTTTGGCAGCCAGTTCACGGGCACTCCTTGGTTTGTCCTTTTCTTGAGGAGCAACGTTGATCAAACGGGATGTGATATCGTAAACCGCCTTGGTGATACCCACGGGCGAGATGTTGTGTTCCTGGTTGTAAGCTTCTTGCTTGGCACGGCGGCGGGTGGTTTCATCAATCGCGCGCTTCATCGAGTCGGTCATGCGGTCAGCGTAGAGGATGACCTGCCCGTTGATATGCCGTGCAGCCCGCCCGAAGGTCTGAATCAGGGCGGTGGTGGAGCGCAAGAAGCCTTCCTTGTCCGCGTCCAAAATCGCCACCAAGGAGACCTCGGGCAGATCGAGCCCTTCACGCAGCAGGTTGATGCCTACCACGACATCGAAGACTCCCAGGCGCAGGTCGCGCAGGATGCCAACCCGTTCGAAAGTCTCCACCTCCGAGTGCAGGTAATGGACCTTGAAGCCGGCCTCAAGCAGGTAGTCAGCCATGTCCTCAGCCATGCGTTTGGTGAGGGTGGTGACCAACGCGCGCTCACCGCGTTCGACACGTTTGCGCAGTTCCGCGATCAGATCGTCGATCTGACCCTTGGTAGGGCGCACCTCGATCTTGGGATCCAGCAAACCGGTTGGACGGATGACCTGGTCCACGACCTGCTGGGCTTTTTCCATCTCGTAAGGACCTGGCGTTGCGCTCGTGTAAAGCGTTATCCCCATCATCTTTTCAAATTCAGGGAACTTGAGCGGGCGGTTGTCGAGTGCGGAAGGCAGGCGAAAACCGTAATCCACGAGCACTTCTTTGCGGGACCGGTCGCCGTTGTACATGCCGCGGATCTGCGGGATCATCATGTGGGATTCATCCAGCACCATGAGATAGTTGGAGGGCAGAAAGTCCAGCAAGGTCCAGGGCGGGCTGCCTGGAGCACGCTGATCGATGTGGCGGGAGTAGTTTTCAATGCCGGCGCACGAACCGACCTCGCGCAGCATTTCAAGGTCATAACGGGTGCGCTGTTCAAGGCGCTGCGCCTCAAGCAGCCGACCGCTTTGCTTGAAGAATTTTAAGCGCTCCTCAAGCTCGGCCTCAATGTCCTGCAGGGTTTTTGCCATGCGGTTCTCTTCGGTCACGTAGTGCTTGGCGGGGTAGATATCCACCTGGTCGGGTCGATCGATGACCTCACCTGTGATAGGGTTGAGCCGGATGATGTCTTCAATTTCATCGCCAAAGAAACTGATGCGGATGGTTTCTTTTTCGCTGTAAGCCGGCAGCACTTCAAGCGTGTCGCCTCTTACGCGGAAGATACCCGGCTTTACTTCCAGATCGTTGCGCTGATATTGGATATCCACCAGTTGGCGAAGGAGGGCGTTACGGCGATAAATGGAGCCTTTCTCGATATGTAAAACGTTCGCGCGATAGGCATTGGGGTCGCCCAGACCATAGATAGCTGAGACTGACGCCACGATGATCACATCCTGGCGCGACATGAGCGCGGTGGTGGCTGCCAGCCGCAGGCGGTCGATCTCCTCATTGATGTCTGTTTCTTTTTCTATGTAAAGATCCCGCCGGGGAATATAGGCTTCCGGTTGATAGTAGTCGTAATACGATACGAAGTACTCTACGGCGTTTTCAGGGAAAAAGTCCTTGTATTCGGCGTAAAGCTGAGCAGCAAGAGTTTTGTTATGGGTCATCACAAGCGTCGGCAGCTGCAAATGCTGAATAACATTGGCAACGGTGAAAGTCTTGCCAGTGCCGGTGGCACCGAGCAGCACCTGGTGACGGTAACCTTTCTCAATGCCTGCGAGCAACTTTTCGATTGCCTCCGGTTGATCTCCGGTGGGTTTGTAGGGAGCGTGAAGTTTGAATTGCATAGGTTTATTTTACATGCTTAAGGATTGTAATGTAATGAAACAGCTTACGGCAGCGGTGTTGGCGTGATCAATAGGATCGGTGTAGGAGGAATTACTGGAGAAACTGGCAAAACCACTTTAAAAACAAACAGGTAAGCAACGAGCGCAAACAAAACACTGTAGAGCGTGCCAATAAGATAGTATTCAGCAAAAGCTGAACTCTTACTGATTTTGTCATACCTGGCCATTGATTTGGCAGCAATCAACAACCCCATTGCGGCATACTGCCCCAGAGATGCAAATAAAACCAGAATGATGCGTTCAAATGTGCCTACCCATGCTCCAGCCCCTTCAACTTCAATGGAGTCTGCTTGATTATTCTTTTGCTGGTCAGATAGTTGATTGCTATCGGTTAGTTCCACGCTTTGCCGTTCTTGGGAAGCTTTCTGGTCCAGTTTTCTGTTTTCTTCTTTCGCCGCTGAGGAATATTTTTCGAATAGGATATCCAAACTAATATTGCC
>WOZA01000110.1:4581-13544 GCA_011620505.1 Anaerolineaceae bacterium | reverse complement strand
TTCTTGCGAGTTGTTTGGAGTTTCTTCTGACGCCCTGATTTTGCTGATGTATAATCAACCTGTTAAATCAACCACGAGGTCTCGCGATGAGCACAGCATTAGATTTTCAATCCATCATCTTCAAACTGCAAACTTACTGGGCGGGGCAGGGTTGCCTGATCTGGCAGCCATATTATTCCCAGGTCGGTGCCGGCACGATGAATCCTGCCACCTTTTTGCGAGTGCTCGGTCCGGAGCCTTGGCGTGTCGCTTACGTGGAACCTTCGGTTCGCCCGGATGATGGACGCTATGGGGTCAACCCAAACCGTCTGCAGCAGCATACCCAATTCCAGGTGATCCTCAAGCCCGATCCGGGAAATCCGCAAGAGCTCTATCTGAACTCACTGCTTGCACTGGGCGTTGACCCGGCCCAACATGATATCCGCTTCGTGGAAGACAACTGGGAATCGCCCGCACTTTCCGCCTGGGGACTGGGCTGGGAAGTCTGGCTGGATGGGCAGGAAATCACCCAGTTCACCTACTTCCAACAGGCGGGTGGGATTGTTTTGGATGTGCCCGCAGTTGAGATCACTTACGGTCTCGAGCGCATCGCCATGAGTTTGCAAAAGGTGAATCATTTCAAGCTAATCCGCTGGAATGGGGACCGCACTTATGGAGACGTCTACCAGGTGGCGGAACGCGAACACTCGACCTATTACTACGAGGTTGCAGATGTGCCCAATATCCGGCAAATGTTCTCCCTTTTTACGAAAGAAGCAGAGAATGCCCTGTCAAGAGGGTTGGTGCTGCCGGCATATGACAACATTATCAAATCTTCACATACCTTCAATGTCCTGGACGCCCGTGGGGCGGTTGGCTTCACTGAACGGCAGGCATTATTTGCTAAAATGCGCGAGCTTTCCAGAAAGGTGGCAGAGGCTTACTACGCCCAACGCGAAGAAATGGGCTTCCCCTGGATGAAAAGCGATCAACCGGCACTCGTGCTGGAGGAGGCACCTTTAGCCGAGATCAGCGAAGAACGCGCCGACCTTTTGTTTGAAATTGGCTGCGAAGAACTACCCACTGCTGACTTGGATTCTGCTATCGGCAACCTTGAAAGCCTGATTAAGACCTTGTTGGTTGAAGCGCGTCTCGGGTTTGATACATTGAGTGTACATGGCACCCCGCGCCGCCTGGCGGTGCAGGTGAAAGCGCTTCAGACCCACCAGGCTGAGCGAAAAATCGAGGTGAAGGGCCCTCCAGCGGACCGTGCTTTTGACACTGAAGGAAAACCGACCAAGACCGCGGAAGGATTTGCCCGCAGCCGTGGCGTAGCCGTTGAGCAACTGCAAGTACGCGACTTTGATAATGGTCGCTATGTGGTGGTAGAGATGCATGAAGCCGGCAAGCCCGCGCTTGAAATTCTGGCCGCGGCGCTGCCAGGAGTCATCGCGAACTTGCGCTTCACCAAGTCCATGCGCTGGAATGACAGCGGTGTTAGTTTTTCGCGGCCGATCCGCTGGTTGGTGGCTCTGCTCGGGGAAACTGTTGTGCCATTTAGCTACGCAGGGCTGAAGTCCGGGCGCCTCACCCACGGTTTGCGCTTCTCGGAGGACGCGGAGAAACTTCTGCAATCTCCTGCGGATTATCCAGTCTATCTGCAAGCGCAGGGCATCATTCTTGATTCTGCGCAGCGTCGTGAGGAGATCTGGAAACAGGCGCTGGCGCTGGCAGAAAAAGTCGGCGGAACGCTGGCAGAAGACCCAGATTTGCTGACGGAAGTTGGCAACCTGGTGGAAAGACCCGCAGCATTGCTGGGCAGCTTCGACCTGCGCTATCTTCAGAATCTGCCACTAGAAGTGTTGATCAGCGTTATGAAAAAATACCAACGCTATTTCCCGGTAATCAATACCGATGGCAGCCTGACCAACCACTTCATCATCGTGCGAAACGGGGATTATGCATTTGCCGAAACGGTCGTGGACGGCAATTTACAGGTGATCCATGCCCGCTTTGCTGATGCTGAGTTCTTTATCCGTGAGGATTTGCAGAAAAAACTGGTTGATTTCGTGCCTGACCTGGAGCAGTTGACCTTCCAGAAGGAACTCGGATCGATGCTCGGGAAAACCCGGCGCATCCAGGAGCTGAGCAGTCAGCTCAGCCTGAAACTGGGGTTGAGCGCAGAGGATCGGCTCACCACTGATCGTGTGGCTTATCTGTGCAAAGCTGACCTGGCGAGCCAGATGGTGGTGGAAATGACCAGCTTGCAAGGTATCATGGGGCGCTACTACGCAGAGAAGTCCGGAGAGTCGCCCGAGGTTGCCCAGGGTATCTTTGAGCATTATCTTCCCCGTACCGCAGAAGACCACTTACCCGAAGGATGGGCAGGTGTTTGCGTCGGGTTGGCTGACCGCCTTGATTCGATCGCGGGCTTGTTCGCGGTCGGTTTGGCACCAAACGGCAATAAGGACCCATTTGCTTTGCGGCGTACCGCGCTGGGGCTGGTGCAGCTCTTGATCGAAAAGCGAATTCGCTTTGATGTCCGGGAAGGGCTGGCAGCAGCGGCACGCTTGCAGCCAGTGGAAGTGAAACCAGAGGTGATAGACGCTGCTGTAGAATTCGTTGCAGGCAGGTTGCATGGACTGCTTTTGGATAAAGGTTTCCGTTACGACGTAGTGGATGCAGTTGAGAGGGTGAATGCAACCAACCCGGCGCTCGCTGCTGAGCAGGCTGGCGTACTGGACGCCTGGGTGAGCCGGGATGATTGGGGGACGATTTTGCCTGCGTATAGCCGCTGCTTGCGCATGGTCCGTGATTTACCGCAGGAGTATGCCGTTGATGGAAGCTTGTTGGTGGAACCGGAAGAAAAGGCTCTGTATGAGGGAGTTCAAAAGGCACAAGAAAACATCAAGAATGAGCCAACCTTTGAGAATGCATTGGTTCAAATAGAACAGCTTGTCCCGCTGATCAATGCGTTTTTTGACAAAGTGCTGGTGATGGTAGAGGATGCGCCGCTGCGTAATACCCGGCTGGGAATGCTGCAAGCTATCGCAGGATTGTTGAAACCCTTCGCGGACATTTCCAGGTTGGAAGGCTTTTAGAAATCTCGCAGAAGGTTGGCAAAAACTGACGGATTGGCAAACGCGATCCAAGATTCACGCGCGAACAGATTTGGCTAACGGCTAAAAGGCGCTGTTCTTTAATCCCCAAAGGTCAAAATGTGCTTGACTTTGGCGACTGCTTCGCTGAGGGTCGGACCCAGGTAGATTCCGCCGAGTTCTTTGCGGGCTTCCGGGTTCTCGTCCAGGTACCTTCCTCCATACGCCAGTTTCGGTTTTCCCCGTAAATTTGCCAGTTTTTCGGCGAATCCACGCAGTAAATAGGCAGTTGGCTCCTGGTTGACTGTCAGGCAAATCAGCTTGGGTTTTGCGTAAGTGGAGTAATCCAGCAAATCCTCAACCGGGAGATCGGGCCCCAGATATTCCACGAATAACCCAGCCTGGCGCAATAAAATTGCCAGCATGAGGGCATTCAATTCGCGCATCTCCTCCGGACCGCAGCCCACCAGGATCAACGCCCCTTCTTTGACCACCGGCAGGTTATGCATAATCTCCTGGAGCTTGCTGTTGAGATACCCGAGCGCCAAATGTTCGGTAGCAATCAGAATTTCGCCGCGATACCAGGCTTCATTGAGAAGTTCGAGACTTGGAGTGATGATCTCCTCGAAGATGGTCAAAAGGCTGAAATATGTCTGACATTCATCCAATATAGCGTTTGCACGGTCTTCATTATGGGCAATCAGCGCGCCAAAGAGGATTTCAGCAAAGTCACGCGCGGGACGCGGAGGCTTTCGGCGTGGTGTTTCCGCTACGATGGTCTGCACGCTCTCAGGCCAGTTGCCCTTCTCGCGTTCCTGCTTGAATTGAAGCACCACCTGGCTGATGCTCACGCCAGAATCCAGGCGGCGTTGGACCCACTGGAGTAGCTGAACGTCGCGTTCCGAATAGAGGCGGTAGCCATTGGGCATGCGGGTTGGTTGCAGCAGGTCATAGCGCCGCTCCCAGGCGCGCAGGGTCACAGGTTTGATGCCTGTGCGGTTTTGCACCGCCTTGATGGTAAAAGTCGGTTCGGTTGGAAAACTGTCGATGGTAGTCATGCGCTACTCCTTCAGCAATCTGGATGCCTCAAAGATATCGTCGAGGAACTTCTGGCGTTCTTCGGGGGTCATCAAACGGGGTTTGGCAGTTTCTTCGAGCGTGATGGTAAGGAGTTGGGTGGAAATGTGACGCCCCTGGTAGAAGAAATGCTTCTGAATAAAGCCATCATAGGTGATGTAGTACCCGGGTTGATCGAAAAAGAGATTTCCCAGGCCATAATGAATAAAACTATGGTTCCAGAATTCCATTGCCTTGCCAACATGGCTTTGACTGCCATTGACGATTACCGCGCCTGCGTCGGCTACTTTGCGAAAATTACGAATAGCTGAAGATTGCGCTGTCACCAGGTAATCCTCCTGGTATTGGAAGGTCACAATTGGCAGGTATCCCTGGCTGCGCAGGCGGGTCACTTCGTCAGAGATCCAGCCGAAATCTTCGCAGGGCGCAGCTCCGCTGGAGTCTTCCGTTGCCCATGCCATCAGCGGTCCATAAGAATTGCAGCCGATAAATGCCAGCTTGTTGCCTTTATTTTCGATCAGCAGGGGTTTCTTCGCATCGGCGATATTGACCCCGCCGGCATACCACTGCATGCCATTTTTGCGGTAAAGGTCGAGAGTGAATGGCACTGAATCCACTCGATACAGTGCGCGCACATCGTTATTATGGTTGCCAGTGAGCTCAATAATGTCCGCCCCAAGGTCCGCAAGCAGATCAATATAGGCGGGGTCGCTGCAGAAAACGTAGCCGGTGTAATCGGGGTTCGGGGAAGGGCAGTCTTCATAAAACGAGACCTCGTTGCTGATGTGAGTCAGGTCAGCAGCGCGCATGAACTCACGAATTTCCGTCCCCGGGAAGAGCACACCTTCGGTGGACATGACATAAGCAGTATCGCGCGCCATGGCGGTGACGCCGGTCATGATCAGGCTCGTGAGGTGAGTCTCGTCGCGGTTTGGCGCGGGCAAAAGCGCCTTAAGCTGATCTTCTGTGAGAACGAGATCCGCAAGCTGCGTGCTAAGAGTGATCCGCTGGGTCAGTGGGGTAGATTCGGGGGAGAAATTATCATCGAGCGGGCTCTTGCCATCGATGGAAATGACTTTCCACTGTGGTGAGAGCAGTTCAAAGGGCAAAATCGCCCAGGCGCCCTCCTGGGGCTCCATTTCAGGCCTGAAGAATGCGTCGCTGACAGGCTCTATCTTGCTTTTTGGGGGGATCGCGCTGGCAGACATATTGAACATGTGCAAAACGATAGGGTTGTCCTGGTCTCGCAGTAGTAGCGTATCGATCGTCAATGGGAAGTCTTCGGGTTGGTAGCCGCGGGCAAGGGAACGCAAATCCGCCAGTGTGAGATCATCCTGCACGGTGAAGAATGGCGCAACGAGGGCATAACTTTGCCATGTTTCCCCCAACAATGTGTTATTTCTCGGGGGGTCACCGGCCGTAAGAAAGAGGTTCGCTTCGGTCTTGGTGCTGGTGGTGATGATCCCGTCAGGGGGGGTGATTTTTTCCAGAAAATCGGCAGGCAGGATGGGATCGAGCCAGAGAGTTAGCGGCACCGAGGTCGCAGTCGGGCTAGGCACCAGTGTTGGGGCAGATGTAGCTGGAACTGGCGTCGCAGGCAGCGCGGTGGAGGTCTGTTGGGAATTGTTAGAAGAAGATACCTGCACTGGTTGCAGCTGGCAGGCTCCCAGCAATAGACTGATCAGCACAATGAAAATGACCAGCTGGAAAGGCTTAAACTCAGAACTATGTGAGTTCATCATCAATCCCCCAAAAGAGGTCATTTTTCATGCGTTGGTGCGGCTTTGGTTCAGGGAAGCCCTGCATAAAGCGATCGACTGGTCTGCTGAAGAGTCTCATGAGCCAGGCACTCAACCCAGAGGGTTTCTGCCCGCCGCCCTGGCTGGCATGGCAGGCGGCTGCCTGCTCGCGCTGCTTCAGAACCGGGCGATAATTGACTTTGACATGCACCGGAAACGACACTGAAGCGATTTGGAGTAGGTCGATATCCCCATTGCGACCAAGCTTCCGAGGATCTTTTCCCTGGAGGCGCGTCCAGAAAACTGCAAATTTGGCGCTCGATTTTGGCATGGTGTGATAATAAAGACGGGCGAGAGCCTGCGGGTCAGACGCGCTGAGTTCCTGGCGGACGCGGTTAAAAGCGAGTACCGTGGCCTGGTGAACGCGGATGTGATCCGGGTGGTAGTATCCTCCCACGGGGTCGAATGTGAGCACGACTTGCGGGCGCACCTGGCGCATCACGTCGGCAATCCGCTCCACAACCTCATCCATTGGGCGGGCAACCAAAGCTTCCGGGTGCTGGTTGTCAGGAGAGCCTTCCATCCCTGAGTCGCGGAAACCCAACTTGAAGACCTGTTTGAGCCCCAGGGCGTCCGCTGAGCAATCCAGCTCGCTTTCGCGTAGAGCACCAGAACTTAAGTCATTTTGAAGGAAGTCAGGGGGAATATCGCCAGCTTCGCCAAGCGTGGCACAGGCTAAGTAGACTTCAGCACCTTGCAGGGCATATAGCGCCAGCGTGCCACCCATGCCGAAGGCTTCATCGTCAGGGTGAGCGAGGACTGAGAGGATACGTTTTCCGTGAATGTCATTGGTCATTTGAATACCTTTTGTATAACGTTTTGATTATAATCTGATCTAATAACCCTCGCAATGAACCCGGCATTAGCAAGCAATGTTCCTTAGGTTAACGTCAGTTAAAATGATTATGGATTGAGACCGTCGGGAGGTTGGCTGCCGTATTGGGTAAAAAGCTCCTCCCAGCGGGCAATCTCTTCGGGGGTTAACTGTGGCTCAATATCCGTTTGGTTGGTAGGTGTCTCAGCCTGTGCCTGGATCTTTTGTGCAAACTCCGCGCTGGTCAGGATGGTCATATAATGCGACCGTCCGGCTGCCTGAACACGGTGGTCAGAACTGACCAGGGTTTGGTTGCGCGCGGAAGCTCCAAGTTTGTGGATGTGGTTTTCGATTGCAGCATCAGCGCTTTGAGACGCGGGTACAAAAACCGCCTGGACCAGGCCGAAGTTGCGCTTGCCTTCATGCCCCGGCGCAGCCCGGTCAAAAAATACCATTGCGCGGGATGAGGTGGCGCGCAGAAAAGGGGTGAGCACCTCAATCAGGGCTTGTTCATCGTCGAGATCCCGCAGGCTGAGCCCACGCACGTGAGGGATGAGATTGTGTCCGTCGATGATGTATTGCATGCCACAATTGTAAACCCACAGCCTGTTTACGGTGACAAACATCTGAGCAGAGTACCTTCCTTAGCTAGCGCACGGGGAATGAACTTCCGGCATAAACAATCCATCTCACGGAATTTTCAACCGTCTTTTGCGCCCTTGCTCGAGTACAATTGTTTCAGCTTCTGAACATTCCTGCAAAAGCTTTATGTGCGACTTTGCTGCTCAGGGCAAATTCAATTTGGAGAACGCCATATGGATAATGTCTTTGCCTCTACCCATCCATTGATTGCCGCAAAACTGACCCTCCTGAGAGATGTCAGTACTGAACCGAAGAAATTCCGCGAATTGGTGCGTGAAATTTCAGCGATGCTGATTTATGAAGCTACGGCGGATCTCGCAGTGAGGTCAGTGACTGTGCAGACGCCGATGATGGAGACTACCGGCGTGAAATTGCTGGAGCGGATTGGATTGGTGCCGATTTTGCGGTCAGGGCTTGGAATGGTGGAAGGGGTCTGGGGTTTGATGCCTGGCGCGGAGGTGTGGCATATTGGTTTATACCGCGATGAGAAGACGCTCAAACCGGTGGCGTATTACAACCGCCTGCCGGTTCAACCGACTGTGGGCGTCTGCCTGGTGCTGGATCCAATGCTGGCAACGGGCGGCTCGGCAGTGGCGGCAGTGGACATCCTCAAACAATGGGGCGTTACCAAGATCAAGTTCGTTGGCTTAATTGGAGCGCCAGAGGGAATCGCGCGGCTGCATGCAGCCCATCCGGATGTTCCAATCCACCTGGCAGCGATCGATGAGCGTCTGAATGAGCACGGCTATATCCTGCCTGGTCTTGGCGATGCCGGCGACAGGCAATTTGGCACTTAAAATCAAGCATGTTGGAAATATCCCGACACCAGGATGTGCAGGGTGTTGGTTTGTAGATAACTTGGAAAAGGAGAAGGTTAAATGATCGGAGTAATTCTTTGTTCCCATGCAAGTTTTGCCCAGGGTTTGTATGATGCAGCAGAAATGATTACCGGGGAGACCGAAAACATTACCGTGCTGCCCTTTGTGGACGGCGACAATGTGGATGATCTGGTGGAGAAGATGCGGACAGCGGCAGCAGGTTACCGCGAAAAAGGTCTTCCTTACGTGTACATGGTGGATCTCTGGGGTGCATCCCCGTTTAACGCTTCGTTGATGGCGGAAGGGGATAACGGCGCGGATATCGTTGCGGGTGTGAGCCTCCCCTTCTTCCTGGAGTTTCTAACCAGCCGGGATGAGTTCTCCGGCGGTCCAACCGCTGAATTCCTGGATGGAATTATCGAAGAAACCGGTTTGGTCAAGCGCATTAATCTCAACGCGCTGAGCGGGTAATTTTTTTATTATTGACCCAAATCTTTTTTTTGTAGGGTGAGATTGAGGACGATGCGGCCTTTGCACTCGCAAATGTTTACCCGTCCTCAATCCGCCGTATAGTAGGATTGAGGGGAATCTATTTGACATCGAATAGCTTGAGATTGGCGGATTGTCGAAAAGAACGCCAATCTTGCCCTACGAATCATCCGAGAATTGTCAAAAAAAACGTTTTCCAACCTTAGGAGGCTATCTCACGGGAGATCAAACGAGCCACCTTTCCCAT
>WOZA01000110.1:0-4481 GCA_011620505.1 Anaerolineaceae bacterium | reverse complement strand
TTTTCCAACCTTAGGAGGCTATCTCACGGGAGATCAAACGAGCCACCTTTCCCATGGGGAAGGTCGAAAGCTCAGTAATTTCCGCCCAGGCAAAATCAGGCGGCAATGTCAGGTGATCGGGATCAGGGAGTTGGCAACTAAAGGCGTGCAGGGTGATCCTGAAATGTGTGTAAGCGTGCTTGAAGATGCCCAGCTGCGATTCCACCTCAACAGAAAGTCCAAAGCGCGCATTAAGCAGCGCCCGCAGGGCATCGGGGAGGTCGGAGGTGCATTCAGGGACCGACCCACCGGGATATTCCCAAAGATTCCCCAACATGCCATCAGCCGGTCGGCGGGCAAGCAAAACTTCACTCCCGCGCGTGATAACCGCTGCAACGACCAGCTTGTGGGGCACCTTAACTTTCAGCTTGCGCACGGGAAGCTCAGATTGGGTGCCGCGTTGGAATGCCAGGCAGTCGGATTTCAGGGGGCACTGCTGGCAAAGCGGGTTGGCAGGTGTGCAGACCGCGCTGCCGAGGTCCATCAGTGCCTGGTTATAGTCGCCCATACGCGAAGCCGGCAGGATCTGGCGGGCAAATTCCCACAGCTTGGCGTCCGTTTTGCTGCCAGGCGGCTCGTGGAGGTCGAGGAGACGGATAGTCACGCGCCGGATGTTCCCATCGAGTGCCGGTTCAGGAGTGCCAAAGGCGATCGAAGCGATCGCGCCGGCGGTGTATGCGCCGATTCCAGGCAGGCTCCTGAGGCAAGCAACATCCGCTGGAATCTGACCGTCATAATCAGTGACAATCATCCTCGCAGCTTTAAGCAGGTTGCGGGCGCGGCTGTAGTAGCCAAGCCCTTCCCAAACCTGCAGTACTTCGCTTTCTTTGGCCTTTGCCAGGCTGCCCAGTTCAGGAAACCGTGCCATGAAACGCTGGAAATACGGAATAACCGTTCCCACTTGCGTTTGTTGAAGCATGATCTCAGACACCCAGACTGTGTAAGGTGTGGGATCAGAACGCCAGGGCAAAGACCTGGCGTTTTCATCGTACCAACGTAACAATTTATCGGAGATCTGCTGCATCAAAACTGAAAAGCGCCTCGCTGGGTAACGAGTTTGAGTTTGAAATCCCGCACGAATTCCTGCAGACGATCGGAGAGATCAAGCCAATCCGGAGAGTGGATCAACCGTTGCGCGCTCGGCAAGTCGGGCATGACAGCGCCAATGAGCACCTGCGGATGATCGCCATATACAGTTATCCACGCGTCGGTTACATTCAAACCCAGCCGGTTTACCTCCGGGAGATACTCCCCCACTACATAGCCAAAGTATTCCTGTTCGCGACCAGGCCGTACATTCCAGGTGATCAGAACTTTGATAGGCATATCAGAGCGATGTTAGCTTGGGATCGAGCGCGATGACGTGAGTCTCTTCCTCGGGAAAGGCGATGTTACTGGCTAATTTGTAGGATTCCATCGTCTCCAGGGATGTGATGCCCATTTCCTTGAGAAATTTGCTCAGCGGATCGAGTTCGAGTTTGGAGTAAGGGGTTTCATAGTGCATCGGAATCACGATATTCGGCTCGAGCATGCTGATGACTTCAGCGGCTTTGGAGGCGTTGAGCGCGCCGCCGTCCCCAACTGGCACCAGGGCAATATTGATATTGCCGAGCTCCTCGATCAGGCTTTGCGAGGGCACATAATTGACCTTGCCGAGGTGAAGGATGGTCAGTTTTCCGTAATCGAGCACGTAGAGCGTGTTGCGCAGGGCTTTTCCATCCGGGTTTTGGGGCGTGGTTTGGATGCCTGTGATAAAGACACCTCCACGCTCGTATTCACCAGGTCCGGTGATTTCGAAAGCGCCCCCTTTGACAGCACTCAGGTTGTTGTGCCCGGGATCATTACAACTGACGGTCACGATATCAGCTTTCAATTTGAGCGGATTGTAGCCCACCACAGCTGAATCATACGGGTCGGTAACGACAGTGGCAAAACCTCGCTCAGTGATGCGAAAACAAGAATGACCATACCAGGTTATTTCCATAAAAAATCCTCCGCCAAACAGCCCTATTGTTAAGGTCTGTTCTCAAAGCATATTATATCAGGTCAGATGCCCGCGGTCAGGCATCCTGCACGGAATAATTCGCAAGAATCGCGTGAGGAGAGCTTTTTTAAAGCATCTGTTATTAATCGAAACGTTATCACAAGAAATGACAGAGAATCTGAAACGCTTGTCCTTTGACCTTCAGTCCGTAATTTTTTTGGATTTACTTCCAGGCAGGCATTACGGGCTGGTTGTTTTCGTCCTTCCACCACATGCGCATCGTGTCGAACATGACGGAGAGAGTTTCTGCTTTTTCTTCAGCTGTCATAAGGCGAGGTTGTACCTTATCAATGAACTGGATGGGAATCAATTCTACTCCAAGGTAGCGCCCCTCATAGAAAACATGCCGGTCAAGAAAACCGATGTCTGTATTGGGGGCGATGCCGTACTGGTCGAAGAACAAGTTTCCAACCCCATAGTGCAAAAAGCTTTCTCCATAAAACTCAGCATAATGCGGTACGTGCGATTGGCTGCCGCTTACGATCACAGCCCCAGCTTCCGCCACGGTGGTGAAATCGCGCACCATTGAGGCATTGGGCGACCACAGGTAGCGTTCTTCGTGCTGGAAAGTGACTATCGGCAGATACCCCTCCGCTTTGAGCTCCCGCACAGCCTGTGCCATATAATCCATATCGCAGTGGTAAGCACCGCTCGCGGTTTCGCTCGCCTGGGCAAAATTGGGCGATTTGGCGTTGCAGCCGATGAAAGCAAGCTTGTTGCCCTTGATCTCCAGCTTGACCGCCTTTCGGGCGTCAAAGATGTCTTTGCCGCCGCCATAGACTGGCCAGCCTTCTTTGGCGTAGAGCCCGAGGGTGAAAAGCATTCCCTCTTGGCCGTAATCCTGGAAGTGGTCGCCGGTCAGTTCCACGATATCCGTGCCAATAGAACGGAGCAGCTCCATGTAGCTTTCAGGTGTGCAGAAGACCAGGTAACTGCCCAATGTATGCGGCGGACAATTTTGGGCAAAGGGTACTTCGTTACTGATGTGCAGGATGTCCGCTTCTTGCATAATGGCAGCTATGTTTTCGCCGGGAACCAGCACCCCGCGCTGGTCCATCCCAACCGCGGTGGCGCGCACAAGGGCGGTCACGCCGGTGAGCATTACCGTGGTGATCTTGGATGGATCAAGGTTCGAGAGGTGCAGCGCTTCCAGTTCGGAAGGGACCGTAAAGCTTTCGTCCGGTTCCAACGGGCTGGCAGAGATTGGAACGTTCAGCGCGTAATGATCGGCTTTGAAATCTTTATGGATGGGGGATTGTCCTTCGATGAGCAGGACTTTCCAGCGTGGCTGGATCTCCTCAAAAGGGATGATCGCCCAGGTGTTTTGTGTCGTCCAGGCAGTTTCAAGCATTTGATCTTTGGCTTGGGTCTGAACCGTTTGCCCAGGCTCACCCAGGATGGTGGTGAGGGCGGGCAAATCGTCTTCCGCAACCAACAGGGTCTGAATTGCATCCTCTGGCTGCCCTCGCCAGAGGTTTTGCAGCCAGTTTGTACTAACCTCGTCCGTGACGGTCGGAAACGGCGCAACCAGGGCGTAGACCCAATTGCCGACCGGGTTAATGCTGCCAAACTCAAAGGTGTAGGCGATCTCATTGGCTGCGCCTTGTGCCTGGGGGAGCATTTGCTGCTCGACGAGCTGAGTGAACCCAGCTGGCAAATCAGGGTTGGGCTGATAGACATATACCGTGGGTTCACTGGTAGAGGTCGGGGTTGGGTTTGGCTCTTCAGTGGTTGGTGTTGCCTGAGTGGGTTTTGGAGGGGCAAGGGTTTCAGTCGGTGGGGTGATGGTTGGTGCAGCTTGGCATGCAAGCAGAGTCAGCACGATAAGGAAGATGATTATTAATAGTAGAGCATTCGGTCTGCGCATCGATGTGCTTTCTAAGTTAATGGTCTTCCTTATTTTACTCAAATCAAACAAGCGTGTGAAAACTCCAGTTTGTATCTCAGTTTCAACACAACAGGAGAGAAACTGACGGCAAATTCCCAATCTTTTTAAAAAAATGGCGGAATAGGCAAAAAAGCCTATTCCGCCCTCCAATTTACGATTTTTATGCTTTTGTAAAGTCCAATACTCCACCGACAAGGTCGATTTTGATCGTATCGCCTTCGCGGAAGTCGCCGCTGAGGATCTTGAGCGCCAGCGGGTCCTGGACCTCGCGTTGGATGACGCGTTTTAATGGGCGGGCGCCAAATTCCGGGTCATACCCCGCATCCGCCAGCCATTCCCGCGCTGCAGGGCTGATCTCGAGCTTGAGCCCGCGGTCTGCCAACAGATCGGAAACATGCCGCAGTTGGATGCCCACGATCTCGCCCAAATTCTCACGGGTCAGGGGTTTGAAAATTACAATCTCATCCACCCGATTCAAGAATTCCGGTCGGAAGAAGTTTTTCAACAGGT
>WOZA01000044.1 GCA_011620505.1 Anaerolineaceae bacterium | reverse complement strand
TAAAAGAAATGCGAAGGGAAGTAACCGGTCACGTTGACTGCGTTGTTCTCGATGAAAAATGCTTTTGAGTCCAAATCCAGCACGCCTCGCCGTAGACGGATCAGTTCATATTTTGACACTACCGTGTTGATAACGATAAAATCCGTATCCGTATACGCTCCCTTCCCGTCCCAATAAGTAGCCCCGCGTTGGATTTCTTGCGTGATGAAAGGCAGAACTTCACGATTGCGGGTAATGACCATCACGTTGATTTTTACATTCTGATAATGGGTGCGGTCTATCATGAAGGTGTAAATCAAGGTAAATATCACCGAGTACACCATGATGAGCGGCGGATTGGTGAAAAGGGCATAGCCATAAACGATCAGGCTGATAATCAATCCCACTCTTCCAACACTGAAATTGTTGTGCTTCATGCTGATATACACCCCCAGAATGTCCGCCCCACCTGAAGATCCCCCTGCCCTCAGACATAACCCAGCTCCAAACCCTGCCAGCACTCCCCCAACCAGGCAGACTGTCAGCAGATCATCGAGCTCCGGAATCAATTGTCGGATCGGGATGAACGACAGCGCGAGCGTTATCACAGCGATTGAAACAACCGTTTTCAGCATGAACTTTCGGTTGACAGCTTTATATGAAATCAGCAGAAGAGGTAAATTTAGACCCAACAGGATCACGCCAGTCAAAGATCCTATCCCCGGAATCACCCTTTGAAGCAGCTCCAGGATAATCTTTGCAATACCCGTCAGATTGCCAATGTAAAGCCCTGCGGGAATAACCAACAAATTAATGGTCGCTGCGTAAAGCAAGCTGCCGAAAATGATCAGACCAAAATCCCTGAGATCGTTCCAAAAATCAGGTCCTTTCAGGATTTGCTTCCATCCCCTTTTGGCGGGTTTCGCCTTACTTGCCGCGTGTTTTTTGGCTTTGGGTTTACGGGTAGAAACCTGAAGATTACCCAGGTTTTGGGTGCGTGCAACAAGAAAACTGCCATCTGCCAGGCTGATCTGTGGTGTTTGATTCATATGTCCCAATCTTACCCGAGGAGCTTGTTTTTCAGCAAGAACCAAGGTGGCACCTAAAAGGCACAGCCCTGCCAGGGCTGTTTAGTCATTGGCAGGGTAGCCGGTGATATCCTGGATTTCTTTGTATAAAGGCACAAGCCGGTCATACATTTTCAGATATACCCGCTTATAAAGCTCATCATAAATTTTGCTGTTCTCAGGATTTGGCTCAAAGGTTTGGCCGATGCGCGTCATTTCTGCCACTGCGGTTTCAAACGAAGGCTGCAGTTTCAAACCCACAGCCAAATCCATCGCGGCTCCCAACCCACTGGCTTCGTAGACGTGAGGGCGGCTGACTGGCAGGGCAAAGATGTCAGCGGTCAACTGCGCGGCAGCGTCACTCTGCGAGCCTCCGCCGGCTACGCGCACCTCGGTAATCGGCACACCACTGCGCTTGCTGGTACGCTCCGCCCCCTCCCGCATTGCGTAAGCCAGCCCTTCCAACATTGCCCGATAGAAGTACGCGCGTGTATGTATCCCTCCGAATCCAATCACTGCCCCTTTGGCCTCCGGACCGGGTGATCTCAAACCAGGCGCCCAGTAAGGCTGCAGTGTCAGCCCCATGGACCCGGCAGGCACCGAATTTACAAGATCATCGAACAATCCTTCCGGCTTCACTCCCCTCGCTTTCGCCAGCCGCTGCTCGTTTTGACCAAATTCCCGCAAGAACCAGGAGACCATCCAATAACCTCTGAAAAGCTGGACTTCGAGGGAATATGAGCCTGGTACCGCAGCAGGATAGGGAGGGATCAGAGGGATGACCTCGATATACCGCTGGTGGATGGTGTTTATCGTCGCGGCCGACCCATAAGATAGGCAGCAAATGTTGGATGCCAGTGTTCCTGTGCCAAGCACCTCACAAGCCTTGTCGGCAGCCGCCGCGATCAGCGGTAACCCGGCGGGAATGCCAGTTTCCTCTGAAGCCCGGCTAGTGACCTCCCCGAGCAAACCAGCCGGAGGGATTAGGTCGACCAACTTATCAGGTTCAATCGGAACTGCCTTCCATTTCCAGTCGGACTTGCCAGCCCAAGTGTGTTTTTTGTAATCGAAGGGCAAATACGCCACCTGGCAGCCCGTTGAGTCAACAAATTTGCCGGTCATGCGGTGAGTAAGATATCCAGAAAGCAACACCACCTTCGCGGTTTGGCTCCAAATTTCTGGTTGGTACTTTTGGATCCAGTTCGTTTTGGCTTCGGATTGCAGGTAGCGGATTGTGTCCATCATTCCTGAAATGGTGAAAAGCACTCCCCACAACCCACCCACATTTGGCAAACCAGAGGTTCGCCGTTGGTCTGACCAATGAATAGAGGGTCTGAGTGGATTGCCTTGCTGGTCAAGGTTGATCATCACGTTTCGTTGGGTCGTGATGGCCACCCCAGCGATCTGTCCCTTATCCACGCCGGGGGTCGCCCAAAGTTGCTGGCACGCCTGGCACAGGCTTTCCCAAAAGATTCCAGGATCAAGCTCCGCCCAGCCCGGTTTGGGTGCCTGATAGGTCGGTAACGGGATTTGCGCTTTAAAGAGTAAATTACCTTGCAGATCAAAAATCAACGCGCGGGTCGATTGCGTGCCAACATCAATAGCCAACAGTAGTTCTTTTGCCATTTACACCTCCAGGTCCTCGCCCAAGCATTTTTCTCGCTGGGCCGGATTTATATACAATCCTAGTGTACCACCGGGATTCAGGATGTTGTTAGCGTCAAAAGGTTTCTTTAACAAGTGGAACCCATCCATCGGTTCCTTGCCAATCTGGTCTTCCAGC
>WOZA01000021.1 GCA_011620505.1 Anaerolineaceae bacterium | reverse complement strand
CCTATGGGCACTTTGGTCGCGATGATCTCGACCTGACGTGGGAAAGAACCGACCGAGTCAACGCTTTACGACAGGCTGTAGGACTGTAATTGATTTGAAAGCAAAAAAAGTCCGGGAAACGATCCCGGACTTTTTTCATAATGTGCTTATAAGGTCGAAGTTAGCGCCTGAATTTCAGCAGCAGCCAGGTCAAACCAAACGCCGCGGCAAGACCTGCCAGGACCAATTTAACATTTGTCGGGACGAGCGGCTCTTTCTCCTGTTCAACCACCTCCCGCACCGCAGCCACGGTTGGTGCCGGGGTCTCAACAGGCTCGATAGCGATAACCTGCCCCAACTGGTCCTCACGGATCCCGAAAATCAAGGGTTCAACAGATGGCTTTCCTTCTTCAGCAAACGTACTTGCCACTTCGGTTGGCTCCACGGCTTCTTCAATCTGCATTGGTTCAACCATCATTGTATCTTCAGCAGTTGTGCCGGTGAGCCCGCCGCCCATTCCAGCTGACAGGCTGCCGGTTATCAGTTCACTACCCCAAGCGCCGCCCCCTTTTCCGCCTACCGATCCCCAGTTGAGCAGGTAAACTGGCTGATCGGAGCGGGTCTCATGCGGGGTACTTTCAGGGACAGCCTCATTTTGCAGAGTCAAAACAGTTGGCTCCGATACAGTTTGTGGGGCTGAAAAATTCGCGAAAATAAACTCACTGCCAAAAATGACAGCCAGCAGCATCATGCAGATTGCGCTTGCCCAACCGAAAGTTGGCAGTAAAAAGCGACCACGTCGGGCTTTTTCAGCTTCACTGCGAGTTAGGGTAAACTGATGAGGCACCGGTCTGCAAGGCAGATTGCGCATATTTTGCTTTAACGCAGTCATATCCTCCAGAGCCCGTATTAGCTCGGGGGATTGCTGCAGGCGCTTCTCAAATTTCGCGCGGTCTTTAATAGACAACTCGTCATCAAGGTATTCGCACAGCAGCGTCATTTCCTTTTCAGAGATTTCAGCTTGCCGGTTCATCATGTTCCTCGGTAATATGACGAAATTGGTCTGGTAAAAGTTCCCTGAAACCTTGCAGGCACTGCTGCATTTTGAGGCGCCCACGGGCCAGACGGCTCTTAACCGTACCAATGGGGGTCCCTATGATCTGAGCTACTGTCTCGTAATCTTCCCCCGAGACGTCCACCAGGGTGATCACAACACGGAATTTTTCGTCAAGCCCGGTCAGGCAGTGTTGAATGGCTTTTTCGATTTCAGAAGCTCCCAGCACTTCTTCGGGACCGGCGGATTTGTCCTCCAACCACTCAGGCGATTCAACCACCTCGCCCTCGTTGGTTTCTGGTTCGATCGGGATGGTCGGTCTGCGTCGCTGCCGGCGCAGTTCGTCATAGCAGGCATTGGTCACGATGCGTAAGAACCAACTCTTAAAGGATCCGCCGCGATAGGTATCGAGCTTGCGATACATGGAGATAACCGCATTCTGGGTGGCGTCCGCGGCCGCGTTTTCGTCTGCCATGATTCGATAGGCAACGTTATAAGCGACTTCCTGGTGCTGAAGAACCAGTTGGTTAAAGGCATCAAGATCCCCGGCAACAGCAAGTGTAATCAATTCGGTCTCTTCCATAATTGCCTTCGTTGCAAGACTCACACCAGGTGCTTGAAGATCAATTTGATTCTAACGCAATTATTGTTCTTCCAAAAAGAAGTTTTACACAGAAAGTGCTCCACTGGATTGAATTGCTATCTTTCAACAAAAAACCACACCAAAAAAAGTGCCAGAAACACTTTTTTTGTCTATCGTAATCAAATCATTCTGCCCCTTCAAGGGCAGCGTTATCTTCCTCGCGCAGTGGAGGGAAGAGGATGACTTCGCGCAGAGTATGCTGACCTGTGAGCATCATAACAAACCGATCCACACCGATGCCAAACCCGCCAGCTGGAGGCATGCCGTAAGCCAGCGCCCGCAGGAAGTCTTCATCCATGGGGTTACGTTCTTCATCGTCTTCGGTATAGGCACGCCCGAGTTCGAGGAACCGTTTTTCCTGGTCAAGTGGGTCATTCAGCTCAGTAAAGGCGTTGCAAAGCTCCACCCCGCCAATGTACCCCTCGAAACGCTCCACCGTGTTGGGGTCCTCAGGTTTTGCCTTGGCCAGGGGCGAGATGTCGCGCGGGTAATCGTAGAGGAAGGTCGGCTGGATCATGACAGGTTCGAGGTAGGTTTCCATCAAGGTATTGATCAGCTTGCCGCGCGGAGTTCCCGGTTTGAAGGGGATCTGGCGGGCTTTCATGACATCCGCCAAGCCTTCAGCAGTGGGGTATTCCTGGATATCAATGCCAGCATGATCGATTAGACCCTGGCGCATCTGCATTCGGTTCCATGGGGGTGTGAGATTGATTTTATGTCCTTCGTACTCGATGACCATCGTGCCCAGGACGCGCTGAGCCACCTGCGCAACCATCTGCTCTGTCATTTCCATGATCGTGTTGTAGTCAGCGTAGGCCATGTAGAATTCAAGCTGGGTAAACTCGGGATTGTGCTTGAAGGATACCCCTTCATTGCGGAAGTCCCGACCGATTTCATAAACGCGATCCAGACCGCCAACCAGCAAACGCTTCAGGTAAAGCTCAAAACTCACGCGCAGGAAGAGCTGCTGGTGAAGCTGGTTGTGGTAGGTGGTGAAAGGTTTGGCTGCCGCTCCACCATAAATGGGCTGCAGGATGGGGGTTTCCACTTCCTGGAAGCCGCGTTCATCCAAAAATTCGCGCAGAGCTTTGATAATTCCGGTACGGATGCGGAAGATCTCACGGACTTCGGGGTTGACTGCCAGGTCAACATAGCGCTGGCGGTAGCGGGTTTCGGGGTCGATAAGCGCAGCATGGCGGATTACCTCTCCGTCAACCACCTCATCCTTAGCTGCTGGAAGTTGATAAAGAGCCTTCGAGAGCATCCTGAAGTCCTCTACCTGTAAGGTCACTTCGCCACGCTTCGTGCGAACCATGGTACCTGAGGCTTCAATGAAGTCGCCAAGGTCAAAGAATCGTACAAACTGATCCAGTTTTTCCTGCCCGAGTTCGTTGATGCGCATGAAGAGCTGGATCCTGCCGCTGCGATCTTCGATGTGAGCAAACGAAAGCTTGCCCATGTTGCGGATGGCGCGCAGGCGACCCGCAAGCGTCAGCTTGAGCCCCTCTGGCTCGCCAGCAGCTTCGCGTGCTTCGAATGCCTTAATGGCATCGCCATTACTGCTGTTCTTATATGATCGGGTTGGGTAAGGTTCTATCCCGTTCTGACGCAGTTGCTGCATTTTTTCCAGGCGCAGGTTTTCAAGTTCGGAAAAGTGATCAGTTAGCATGGTTTGTCCTTTAGATTAAAATAAGCCCCACCGTGAAAAATGGTGGGGCTTTGGGAATTCAGGCAATTACTCGCTCTTGAGAATCTCCACAGTGTAAGCGCCACCCGGAGCTTCTATTTTAACCTTATCACCAACACGATGGTTGATTAAAGCCCTGCCAATAGGGGATTCATTGGAGATCCGCCTTTCACGGGGGTTTGCCTCAACAGGACCCACGATCTTATACGTTTCCGGCTCACCACCTTCTTCGCAGATGGTCACTTCTGAGCCGACGGTTACAAGGCCGTATTCGCTCTCGCCATCTTCAATGATGTGGGCGTTTGCAAGCAGGAGTTCCAATTCCTTGATGCGGCCTTCCGTGAAAGCCTGTTCGTTTTTGGCGGCTTCGTACTCGGCGTTTTCGATCAGTTCGCCATCTTCCATCGCATCCTGCAAACGCTGAGCCACTTCTTTGCGTTTGATTGTGCGAAGAAATTCCAATTCCTGTTCAGATTTTTCATATCCCTCGCGGGTTAAGTATGAGCTTGGCATATTATATAATTCCTTAATACGTTCACTAAATTCCCAAAACCCCGGATCAGGCTGGGTTAATACAAAACGCGCCTCGGAAACCTGATGCTTCCTTAACGCCGGTAGCTTATTATACTATGAATGCAGCTCTGTTGCGCAAGCTGTGAGTTGTGTAAGAGCAAAGTGATAATGTCCCTAAGTAGCAAAATAGAAATGTCCCCATTATGATTAGGAGCTATGACATGGACAATCGAAATGAGCCATAAAGAGTTGTCTCGGAAAACCGAGGTAGAACGTGCCATTGATCAAAGGAGCACACACAAAGCAGACGCAAAGAGGCTTGGGATCAGTGAACGGCAGTTTAAGCGCATCCCATGACGATAGCGACAGGAAGGAGTGGAACGGATCGTTTCAGCTTGGTTTCATGGCAATTTGCTCAGCATGCATGAAATCGAGAAAAGACCAATACAAGGCGCGGTTGTGTCCACAAAGTCGGTTAAGGGTAACCCTATTCCCCCGGCTTTTTTGCTACCCCTTTTTCAATCCACTGGCGCTCCCAGCCAGACCGCGAAGATGATGCCCGGTAAAGGTTTTTCAGGGTTGCTTTTGTTGGAGCATAACGTCATAAAACAAGGCTGTTTGCTCTGGCAGTGCTTCCAACACTTCAAAAACTTGCGTGGCTTCGCTGTAAGCGGGATAGCGTTTCCCGGATGTTCCAACAGCATCCTCTGCGTAAAGACGGCATTCACCAGTCTGATTGTCGATTTGCAGCGTATGCACAAAACCAATTACCGGTTCTGGAAAATAGCTTAAGTCCAAAGTCATTTCAGTACGATCTTCTATCTGCAAGGCGAAAAGGCTTTCATTCTCCACGTTTAGGTTCCTGTCGAATTCCACCTGATACAATCTGAAATGGTTTTCAACCTTGATCATTATGTCATTCAGTCTTGCCACCGACCGGTCTGCTGATTGGCTGGAGCTGTCAGAAACTGATAAAACCTGCCCGATAGTAGCATCCGGATTAAGCAAAACTTCCACAGAAATTATTCCATGATCAAAGTTTTCTGCCATAGCGTACAGGGGAGTCTTATCCATGTCGTATTGGATGATAAGGCGATTTCCAGTAACCATGCCATTTCCATCCAATTCGATCCAGGATTCGATGAAACCATTAGGCGGGTGGTACGTAAAGTAGGTTCTTACCTCATCCGTGATTTCCAGGTCAGGATCATCGGGGTTTACCACAGCATATTGGTGGTATACGTCATGAATCTCCACCAGTGTGTGCAGCCAACCGGCGGTCGTTTTATAGACCTTGTTCTTTTGACTGAGATCCCGCAGGAATTCCATTGCTGATTTTAGATTCAATTCTGCTGTCAGCTCGGTGGGGTTAGGGGTTTGGGTAGAGAATGAAGGTTGGGAAGTTTGTTGATGACTGGGAGTTACCGTTATCGATCTGCCCGAAGAACTTGATTGGATAGATGTTTTTGTAACATTTGGGGCTTGCGTTTCAGCTGCCAATCCTGAACACGCGCTCAGAAACACGAGCAGGATCAATGATAGGGTAAAGATGGATTTTCCTCGATGCATGTGTTTCCTCCTTAGGTTTTCATCAATGAGAAGGAGGGAAACCCTCCTTCTCATCTTCAACTTAGTGTGGTAAATTTCTTCCCATTTTGCACAGCTTACTGATAACTAAAGTAATCTGTATAGGGTAACCAATTCGCTGAACCTGTATGATTAAACTCATGCGGGGTTTGGGTTATTTGAATACTTGTTTGACCAGTAGGGCACGGTCTCCAACTATTAGGTGTCCCTTTTTCATAATAGCGGGATGTGCTTGACCATCCGTTGGTCGTTCTCGTGTATTGCGTGATGTCATTACCATATTGATCACGACATTTTTGAGTACAACCCATCCATCTACCGCCAATTACATTGATCACTTGAGGGGGATCATATATCTTGCTTATTCCGACACAAACATCTGAAAATCGTCAGGAACGTTATTACTTGAACTCGCATATGCCGTGGATTGTCCCACATAATGGTAGTAGGTTTGGGAGCTCACCATCGGTACCATTGTTTTTGTCTGAAATGATCTTTTCAACTCTTCCGCGGCATCAATATCCGCCTGGAAGCTTTTCATGGTTTCTTGCGGCATGCTGACTCCTGCATCAGACAGTTTCAATTCTCTGGAAAAATAGAGGATTTCTGAATCATCTTCATAGACGAGGAAAGCTTTCCGAAGAATAAAATCTCCTGTTTTAAGGGAAATTGTGTCCTCATAGTTGAAACCGATCACAGGTTGGGGATACTCATCAAATTTAATCGCCTGGGCGTACCGGGTCTGCCTTAAAATCCGCAAAACAGCCTGGTCGCCATCCGTCTCTGTCCAGCTGGCAAGTTCATGTAAGTTTTTTTCCGATGCAATCAGTTTCTTGATGTAGTCTGTCATCTGGCTGGTGATCACAGTTGGCAAGCTGGCTTGCCAGGCTTGGGCACCTTCGTCTTCAGGTGTCCCAAAGGCGTCCTTAAGACCGCGTTGGAGCAGGGTCAGGTTTCCGCCACGACCAAAACCATCTCCGGCTACAACTTGCAAACGACGACCATCTCTTGTACTGGTTATGGTATAGGAACCAAGACCGAGCGTTCCCTCATCGTCCAAAACACCCGTCCAGGAATCTATAATTTCCCAGTGATCAAACATGCCTTCAGTGGCTTTGCCGTCATGCTCGCCGATAAAGGCACTATAGTCTTCCGTGATTGTGTGAACCCAACCGGGCTGACGGTGGAAGCTGAGGTTTATAGCTTCCAGTTCCTGAAGGACTGGCAGCAGATCTTTTAGAGTTGTTATCATTTGATCGGTTGGAACGCCAACCTCCTCAACGGGTTGGGTGATGCTACCCTTGGGGCTAACGGTTGAATGAGCAAAAGTAGGAGAAATGTTTGTCAGACCGATCACGGCAAACAACAAAGAAATCACGAACAAACAGGCTGCGTTTTTAAATTGGCTTTTAAACATCTAACCTCCGTTTCAAAAACCTTTATGGGGCGGGAGTCACCACACTTTAATCACTATACTACAGAATCGAATTTACATTTTTTTGGATCCCCCACGGTTAATATTACCAACCGGTTACTTTGTATTTCTCAATTCCAGCTGGGCGGAGCAGGCATGGGCTCGCGTCCACTATTCCTGAATAAGAAACCTACCAGGAGACCAAAAACGAAACCGCCGATATGCGCCCAATAAGCGGTGCCGCCTTGATCACCCATTCCGAGCGAGCCAACGCCACTAAAAAGTTGCAGAATAAACCACAAACTCAATACTACAACTGCAGGAACAAGCCTTAGGCGGATAAAAAAACCTATCGGAATGAAAGTATAGACCCGGCTGTGCGGGTAGAACACGAGGTAAGCCCCCAACACGGCGGCGATGGCACCGCTGGCACCCACAGTAGGAATGGTTGACGCTGGATTGGTGAGGTAGTGAGCAAAGGCAGCGAACACACCACCTGCCAGGTAGAAGATCAAATAGTTGATGTGACCAAGCCTGTCTTCGATGTTATCGCCAAAGATCCAAAGATAGAGCATGTTGCCCAGCAGGTGCACCCAACCTGCGTGCATGAACATACTGGTCAGAATATTGCGCACATCACCCAGATCGAGCCCCTGCCTGATCTCGTTTGGAAAAAAAGCAAATTGCGAATAAACACCTTCAGGGTTCGTGTTAAGGGCGTAAGTCAGCAAAAAGACGACTACATTTATTAGAATCAAACCATAATTAACGAATGGGGTTCGGTGAGTCTTTATTTCATCACGAATTGGGATCATGGCTGTTCTCCCTCTGAGAAGATTTCAAATGACTAAAGTTGGTTTTGTTCAGCCTGCAATTCCAGCAGGCGTGGATGGTTGGCATAAAAACCGCGGCGGTCTTCTGGGAGCAGTAAAGCAATGCGGCACATGATTTCATCGGTTGCCTCCTGCAAGCGTGTTTTGTTTGTTCCCTCATCACTTGCTTGAGGCAGCATGAAGGGTCTTCCAAAACGCACTTCGACCTGTGCTTTCTTCAGACGTAAAATGCTCTGAATTACCTCCGTCGTACCAAGTACCGCGGCAGGGATCACCTGGACCTGATTGCGAATCGCCAGCAAAGACGCCCCTGGTTTGCCCTTTAGAAGTTGGCGAGTTTTAGAGCGGGTTCCCTCCGGGGCAATTCCTACAATCCAACCCATTTTTAACCAGTTTGTAGCTTCACGAAACGCCTCAAGGTCGTATTCACCACGTGAGATCCAAATCACGCCAAGTTGATTCAAAAACCACCCAAAAAAAGGTGCTTTTTCGTATTCCTTGGCTACAATGCCAATAACGTCCTGCCGGTGGGTTGAAAGCATCAGGAAGGGTAAATCGAGACGGCTGATGTGACTGGTGGCAACCACATATGGCGTTCCATCCTGCACGTTTTCTGCGCCCACAATCTTAAGGTTAACCAGGCGATCTGCCAGATAATGTAAGATTTTCATCATACGCTGTCGTTCCATAACCTAACCTCCCATTTGAGTGGGATAAACAGGCATATCCATCGTTATACGCGCCTTTTTTATCAAGCGTAAGAAGGCTAACAGCATACCTACAAACAGCACTACGAGACCAATATACGGCCAGATTGCTTGCACCTGGGTCTCGTTTATGAGCGGATTGACACCCCCAAAGATTGCCAGGGCATTCCAGGTACCATGCAGCAGCCAGGCAGCCAGGTACGCAAGCAAAAGCGGACCAAACTTATGGTCCTGCCAGAACTTGCCAATTGCCAGCCCAATGATCCCGCCAGTGAGGATGTGCAGCAGGCTGCCGCCAAACCTGCCCAGGATCAATCCTGCCCATTCGTTAAATTCAATGGAGCTTGACTGGAGAGAACTGACGCTTAATAGTCCCTCAAACAAGGCAAAGCCCCCACCACACAGTAAACCAACCCTGAAGCTTTCAGCGGGGTCGGGGTCGCGGACCTTGAGCAGCCACACGCCCAAAGTCTTGAACAGCTCTTCAACAAGCGGCATGATCCCAGCGACTACCAGAAGCAACCAACCCATCAAACTTGACAGGTTGATCATGGTCTCAAGCTCGGAAAACAACCTGGCGGGATCATTTTGGAGCAATTCAGGGTCGTTCAGGATAGTATTGAAAAGTTCCATGAATTCCGGTTTACCATAAAGCCCAGACATTAACACGATTATCAGGATGATGAATACCAGCACCTCCACCAATAAAATGAAGGGGGTAGAAATCCCAATTGAGAAGGTCAGGATGCCAGAATTGCGTTTTGGGTTCAGTTCTTTTTGGTCGCGCGAACCAACCCGCAGGAGCCAAAAAACGGGGATTGCAATCCCAGGGACTGCCAGGATTGCCAAAACAATGGTTTTTATTTCCGCGGACGCAAGCCCTGCAAGTGCCGCCAGTCCAAGCACCAGCAGAAATCCCGCGATGGACCAGATGATCGCTTTTTCTTCAGCCGGCTTCAGGATTTTTGCCTGTCCGGTGATCTTTTGGATGGTGGTCACGATTGAAACCAAGGCGATGACCAAAAAAACTAAGCCCGTCAACGCCAGGCCGATAAGCATACCAGGTTCAAAAGCTACCGTGGTTCCATAATCTGTGGCCACCTGCCCGAAGGCTGCCAGGCTTGTAAGCCCTATCCAGATGAAGCTCAAGAAAAAGACCAGGATTGATACCGCCAGTTGGGCGATATCAATCCTGTCATAGTATTTTTCTCTAACTTGTTGGTCCAGGTTCATTTCTCATTAATGGTAATGCTGATGATCTCATCCCCAGCCGGCGCGTCCGGATTCTGATCCGCATCCCGTTCTGTAATTTGCTCGAGCACATCCACACCATCCACCAGCTTGCCGAAGATCGTGTACAGACCGTTCAGCGTTGGGTAGGGAACGTAGGTAATGAAGAACTGGCTGCCACTGGTACCGGCTTCCTGCCCACGGGCAACGCCAACCATGTAAGCCTCATCGAAGGTCAGATCATCCACGATCTCTTCACGATACTGATAGCCAGCGCCAGACCAACCAGTGCCAGTCGGATCGCCAGTCTGCGCCATAAAGTCATGATAGACACGATGGAAAGTGACGCCATCGTAAAAGCCTTCACGCGCCAGGTACACAAAGGAGTTAACGGCCAGCGGAGCAGCTTTGGGGTAAAGTTCGATGGTCATGTCGCCATTTTTGGTCGTAATGGTGGCTGTGTAGGTCTTTTCGGTATCAATCACCCACGGCGGGCACTCTTTCATCAAGCTGCCTTCGGTTTTGACCACTTCGATGATGGGCTTAATGCCAGAGGCGTACCAATTGCTGATTGGACGACCATTGACGAGCACAGTCGGGGTGGAACCCAAGCCAATGCTGTTGGCATAGTCAATCTCGCCTTGAATTTTCTTCTGAATGTCTTCGCTCACTATATCCTGTGAAAATTTTGCTTCATCCAGACCGAGCGTTGTGGCTTCGGTGGACAACCATGCCAGAAATTCCTCGCTGGTGAGGTCGCTCCACTCGCTTTGCTTGGTAAAGAGGGCGGAGTACATTTCCCAGAATTTACCCTGCAGACCTGCCGCTTCCGCAGCCTGAGCTGCCACCTGCGCGTTGGGGTGAATGCTCACAAGAGGAAGAGCCCGGTATACCAGGCGCACATCTTCAGGATACATTTCGAGCAGTTTCTCAAACTCTGTGTAAGCCATGGCGCAGTATGGGCACTGGAAGTCGGTATACTCCATCACGGTGATGATGGCATCTTCAGGACCTTTGGTCCAGTCTGCTTCCGAAACGGGTGGAAAGACAGCCAATTGGGCTTCCTGCTCGGGTGTCAGCTCGCTGAAGAGTGGCTCAACGATGGTGCAAACCATTTTGCCATCGTCGCCAACCAGGCGGGTGTCAGCAGTCGGTTGAGGAGTCAGGTTTTCTGTCGGCTCAACAACCACTTCGGTGGCTGTTTCAGTCTCCTGCACAGTGGCTGTCGGTTCCACCGTGGGAGGGGTAATAGTGGCGACTTCACAAGCACTTAACGCTAATGCTGCCACCAGAAAAAACAAAACAAATTTTGAAACTTTTTTCATGCTGAAATCCTTTCATCCAATCCTTTTTATGGGTTGGTCGGTCATTTTTTGATTTTCAAGTGCGTCGAGGATGATTCGGAAGAGATCTTCCTGGACGGCGTCAATCGTTTGCGAAGCATCCACAATTCGCCAGCGTTCGGGTTCTTCCCGGGCTAATTGCAGATAGCCCTCGCGCACACGCTCGTGGAACAAGGCCTCATAAGCATCCAGTCGGTTCCATTCATCTTCAGCTTTCTTTCGCATCAAACCAGTTTTCACATCCAGGTCCAACAGGATTGTCAGATCGGGTTGGAGGTGATCCGTCGCGAAATCAAGCATCCTGCGCAACTGTTCCAAATCCAACCCATGCCCGTATCCCTGGTAAGCAAGGGTCGAATCGCCATAACGGTCACAAAGTATGATTTTACCATCCTGAAGAGCGGGCTTGATCACTTGTTCAACCAGCTGCGCACGGGCTGCCAGAAAGAGTAGTATTTCAGTGCGAGGATGGAGCTCTTTGTTTTCCATTCGTACCAGAACCTGACGGATCTGATCGCCGATTGGAGTGCCCCCGGGTTCACGCGTGGTGATGACCGAATATCCCATTTCTTCAAGGCGTTTTGCTAAACGCTTGATTTGGGTACTCTTGCCGCTGCCTTCCGGACCTTCAAGGGTGATAAACATGGATCAGTCCCGAAAAATTCGTACGAAACGATTGGGGTCCTTTCCATAAGATTCCGAGACAAGGTGCGCCTGGCGTGCAATTTCGTGCTGCTGGCGGCGTACAGAGGCAGGGGCAGGCTGAAGGTCAACATATTTCTGACCTTCCTCAAGATCTTCGATCGCTTGCATGGCTTGTTCAATCCCCTCAGATGAGATCCCCTCCCTGCGGACGGTTAGCTGCCCTGGGAACGAGTCTGCCAAAAATTGTTCGATCTGACCAATCGAATTCGACTTGACCACAAAGATAGGGATGCCCCGTTCCTCAGCTTCAACGATTGGCTGAAGCCGGTCGCGGTAATATCGGCGTTGGGTTACCAGGATATCGGCTTCCTTGAGATCCTTAACCACCATTGCCGGAACGCCAAGCTCCCTGACCGATTGAATCAAACGGCTGCGAGGGACACCAACCGGGTAGATTCGCTTTTCACCGGGGATTGCGATGTCACCGATGCCGCTCTGCTCGTCGTGGATCTCGTTAATCTCGCTGTAGCGCTGGGCATGCTGTTTGTTTTGAGCCGCTGCCTGCCCTCCATTGCGCTGGAAGGGAGCAGTCTCCATGTTATTGCCCCGACGCAGGGACTGCGAGACTGTGGGCATATTTGGTTTGGTTGTCTTGACGATGTGAACTTTCCCATACTCGTCCCGGTAGCGTTCTTCTGGCAGCATGGGATAACCGCGCAGGATCGCATCCACGGAACTGGCTACATCCCGGTGGACCGCCACATGCTGTCGATCGATAATTTCGACCAAAACCGTGAAGGTTGGAGGGGAACGGCGTTCCAGCACCGTTTTCTGGGTGCCTCGGCGCCGGGCTTCATCATCAGAGAGCGTAACCGATTCGATACCACCGACCAGGTCTGAAAGCGTCGGGTTCAACAAAAGGTTCTCAAGACCATTGCCATGCGCGGTTCCGATCAACTGCACGCCGCGTTCCGCGATCGTGCGGGCGGCAAGCGCCTCGAGCTCACGCCCGATCTCATCAATTACGATTACTTCCGGGTTATGGTTTTCGACCGCTTCGATCATCACCTCGTGCTGCAGCGAAGGTTTGGGCACCTGCATGCGGCGGGCCTGCCCAACCGCAGGATGGGGCACGTCTCCATCCCCACCAATTTCGTTTGAGGTATCCACGATCACCACGCGGTGCTTTTGCGCCAGAATGCGGGCAGCTTCGCGCAGCATGGTGGTCTTGCCTACGCCAGGTTTACCCAGGATCAGAATGCTCTGACCAGACTCAACCAGGTCCTCAATGATCTCGATCGTGCCATAAACCGCCCGCCCCACCCGGCAGGTGAGACCGACGACTTTGCCGCGGCGATTGCGAATGGCAGAAATACGGTGCAGCGTGCGTTCGAGACCTGCCCTGTTATCCGCATCAAAATCGCCGATGCGGTCTGTGACATATTTCAGATCATCGTGTGTCACCGGCTCATCAAGCAGTTCAACTTCGCCAGTCGTAAAGCGCGCGCTCGGATTACGCCCAAGGTCCAGGATGACCTCGAGCAGGTTATCAAAATTATCTCTGGATTGTACAGCCTGAGCAACTTCCGGAGGGAAGACTGCCAGCATCGCCTCCAGATCATCAGTAATGCGTTGCGTTGTAGTCATTTTGTTTATTAAATCATACTCCATTGTAAAGCTGATTCTATCGCATTATGCTGTTTTTTTCTTTAGCGGGGTATATAAGTTGTATACGAGTTCTGTTAATATTTGAACTTGCCCATCTATATAGCAAACCACCTGGCTTTGCCAGGCGGTTGCTATGGAACTGAAGCAGGTCAAAAAGACGATTTAGTCATCAATGCAGGAGCCATCACGCAGCCCCATGCCTTGCCCCATTCCCTGCCCATTGCCGGGCCCAAAGCCCTGACCCATGCTCTGTCCTTGACCACGATCGATGCTACCGCGTCCATACTGCATGCCGGTACCAGTTCCATCCTGCAAGCGCAGTTGATCAGGAACGCCATCGCCATCAGCGTCGCAAGTTCCGTCGCATGTGCCATCACCAGGTC
>WOZA01000091.1 GCA_011620505.1 Anaerolineaceae bacterium | reverse complement strand
AACCTTTTCTTTTTCCATTAAGGTTCTATTTTAGCGCATCTTGTTTTTTTTGCTCACTTTTGATCAAAATGCGCTGTTTCGACTCATCTTAATCGCAAAAAATTGGCTATGATACTAATTCCGCCTCAAGCGAAATTTCCACGCCGCTCAATGCGCGTGAAACCGGGCAGCCCAGCTTGGTTGCTTCAGCAATTTCGAGAAACTTCTCAGGGGATATCCCCGGCACCTTGGCCTTGGTCACCAAGTGACTCTGTGTGATTGTTGCCTTCCCGTCCACATTTCTCAACGCCACATGGGCGGTAGTTTCAATCTTCTCCGGTGTGAATCCAGCCTCTGTCAGCCCGCCACTGAGCGCCATGGAATAACAGCCGGCATGCGCCGCTCCTAATAGCTCCTCAGGATTCGTGCCTTTTCCTTCTTCAAAACGGGAAGCAAAGGTGAATGGTCCATCATAATCAGCAAAATGCATACTGCCTTTGCCATCCTTGAGGGTACCTTCCCAAATTGCGCTTGCTTTTCTATCTGCCATAATCAGCTCCTTTTCCTTTGTCTTGTTGACTTTTATCATAGCGGATGGAAAGGTGCGGTGCAATAAGCTGTATAGCGAAAACAAAAAACCCCTTCTGCAAAAGAGGGGGTTTTAATGGAAAGAATAAGGTTAGGAGATCCAGCCCCGCAATCTCATCGCTTTGACCACTTTGTCAATGCTGACCATGTAGGCTGCGTCGCGCATGCAGACCTTCTTGCTGAGCGACATATCCAGCACGGATTTAAAGGCGTCGGTCATCTTATGGTTCAGGCGTTCAAACACTTCATCGCGTCCCCAGTAGAAGTTCTGGTCGTTCTGCACACCTTCGAAGTACGAGACCGTCACGCCGCCAGCGTTGCACAAAAAGTCAGGGATGACGAAGACGCCGTTTTGTTCCAGCACCGCGTCCGCTTCAGGAGTGGTGGGTCCGTTGGCAGCTTCTGCCACGATCTTGACCTTTTTGCTGATCTTTTTGACACTGTCGGCTGTAATCTGACCTTCAAGGGCTGCGGGAATAAGCACATCCACATCCTTTGAAATCCACGAGTCGCCATCCTCAATGATATAGCCGGCTTCTTTCGCTTTTACTTTATTGATGGTTCCATACTGGTCGGTAATGCTCATGAGGAACATCGGATCCACACCCTCTTCCTTGGAGAAGGTGTAAGCTTTCTTATCTCCGCGATCCCAGCAGGAAACACACACGACTTTGCCGCCCAGGAACTGGCGGAAACCAATCGCCGCGTACTGAGCGACATTGCCAAAACCTTGAATGGCTGCAGATGTCGTGGTGGGGTCAATGCCCAGGTGTTTCATGGCTTCGCGCACAGTGAAGATCACACCAAAACCGGTGGCTTCGGTGCGGCCTTCAGAACCGCCACCACCAAGAGGCTTGCCAGTAATGGTGCCGGGGGTATAGCTGCCAACGAGCGTGGAGTACTCATCCATCATCCAGCCCATCATCTGCGGCGTTGTGCCAACATCTGGCGCGGGGACGTCCTGGCGGGGACCGATGTTTTTCCACATAATGCGCACAAAGCCGCGCACCAGGCGTTCCTTTTCTCCAACTGAGAGAGTAGAGGGGTCCACCACTACTCCGCCCTTGCCGCCACCCAGGGGAATGTCAGCCACAGCGCATTTCCAGGTCATCCACATAGCCAGAGCGCGCACGGTATCGGCAGTTTCGTTGGCTGCGAAGCGCAGACCGCCCTTATTCGGACCGCGGGCATCATTATGCTGAACGCGATAAGCCTGGAAAACCCTGATTTTGCCATCGTCCATACGCACTGGAATGCGGAAGTGATATTCCCGTGCCGGATAGCGCAGAAAATCCCTGATTTCCTGACTGAGCTCAAGTTGGTCGGCGACTTTATCGAATTGAGCCTGAGCCATTTCAAAAGCGTTTGTACTTCCTGACATATAAATTCTCCTTTTTTATCTTGTTTGGAATTTGGAACAAAAATGACGTCCAAAGCGAATGCTTTGCCCGTCATAGGTTAGATGAGGTTGTTGATCACGTCCGTGTGACATCAAATTCCTCGTTATTTTGATGCGTTAACCTTATCCCAACTTGTCCATTTGGTCAAGCAACTGGGGTGCAGGCAAGTGTCACTATCCATCGCTTGGGCAGCTGAAAAGGCATTAATAAAAAAATAGCCCGGGGAATTCCCGGACTATTCCTGATCGAAAATCCTATTTCAATTCCAAAACGTAAGTGTGCACGCCGTTGGTCTCAGAAAACTCTTTGAAACCAAGGTCTTCAAACATTTTTGGCAAACCGTGGTATTGGCGCAGGGGATGGGCGCTCCAGAGGAATGGTCTGCCAATGATCCGGTCAAACCCTTCCTGGCGGCTTATTTCGACGGCCTCTGCGAGCATCTTGTTCGCCAACCCCTTGCCGCGATACTCCGGATGGATCACAAAGCAAACCACCATCGCGCTGCGTCCCGGGAATTTTTGAAGCTCTTCGTCGTTTTTGAGCAGAGCGTAGTTGTTGACGTCATTAACATTGACCCAACCCACCATCTGTTCGCCATCCAATGCGACCAGACCGCGCATTATACCGCTCTCAATGTTCTGTACTGCCAGGGCTTTATTCTGCTCTGCGGTGCGTTGGTGCCATGCGGCACTGCTGCAGTCTATGTGATAGTATTGGCAATAGCAGAAGTGCCAGTGTTCAGCATGGCTGAAATCCATCTCGCTTAAATAGGAAGTGAACTGGTTCGCCATATCGGGGCTCAGGGATTTTATTTGCAAGTCATCCATCGACATACTACTTTCACTCTCCATGCATTCTTCAATAAATGAATTTTACCAGTTACCGAGCCTTTTCCCATAAGCAATTTATGCGTGATCACCCGACGTGTTTGACAAAATGATCAATTTTTTCCAAGGCCTCCTCGAGTTTTTCATAGGAAGTGGCATAAGAAACCCGCGCGAAACCCAAGCCGGCATCCCCGAAGGAATTTCCTGGAACGACGGCCACATGCTCTTCTTTTAGCAGGCGGTTGCAAAATTCTTCATCACTCAATCCGGTTGAACGCAGATCCGGAAAGGCATAAAAGGCGCCTTTGGGCTCAAAAGTCTTGAGACCGATCGAATTTAAGCTGCTCACAACCAGTTTGCGGCGTCGATCGTATTCCCGCAGCATTTCCTGAACATAAGGCTCACCAACCATCAGCGCAGTCAGGGCAGCATATTGCGAAACAGTAGGCGCAGACATGATGGAATACTGGTGAACACGGACCATGCCGGCGATGATTTCCTCCGGTCCAGCAGCATAACCGATGCGCCAGCCAGTCATGGCATAGGCTTTCGAAAAACCGCCCATCAGCACGGTGCGTTCCTGCATCCCGGGTAAACTGGCAAAACAGACATGTTCAGTACCATAAACCAGGCGATCGTAGATTTCATCAGAGACCACCATCAAGTCATGTTTCTCGACAAGGGCGGCTAATTTCATGAGAAATTCGCGGGGATAAACGGCGCCGGTTGGATTGCTGGGGCTGCCAATGAAAACCGCCCGCGTTTTGGGAGTGATGGCAGCTTCGATATCCTCGATGCGCGGAACAAAGTGATCTTCCGCATAGGTTGCGACTTCCACCGGCACACCGCCCGCAAGCGCAACTTCTGCCTGGTAGGAAACAAAACAAGGAGTGGGGATGATGACTTCGTCATCCGGATCCAATATTGCGGTGAAAACAAGGTAGAGGGCTTCGGAGACTCCGACTGTAACCACAATTTGGGATTGGGCAAAGTACTCAACCTGATAGAGGCCTTTAAGATGGTCGCTGATCGCCTGCCGCAGCTCGAGCAGCCCGTGATTGGAGGTGTAGTGAGTTTCACCCCGCCTCAAGGCTTCAATGCCCGCCTGGATGATGGGTTCGGGTGTGTCAAAATCGGGCTCCCCAATCCCCAGCGAGATAACATCCTTCATCGTTGCCGCAATATCAAAGAACTTGCGGATACCGGATGGCTTCAACGTTGCCACCTTTTCAGATAATCTGATTGCCATGCACTCTCCTTTGCTTCTTCAGTTGATATCTACTACCAATTTGCCCAGGAGTTGTCTCCCAGGTTAAATTTGCCTCTCAAACCATTTACGACCACATCATAGCCAAGCAGGGAGCCTTCAAGATTTGCATTGGTAATGTGGGCTCCAGGGCTGAGGATGGAGTCGCGGATGGAGCTGTGCTGCACGAGGCTGCCTGCTCCCACCGAGACAAACGGACCGATGATGGAGGTGCTCACACGCGCCTCCGGATGAATGTAGACCGGCGGAATAATAACCGTGTCTTCCAACTGACCCGGGGCTGGCTCACGGTCATATCCATTCTCAAGCAAGTGGCGGTTGGTATCCAGCAAGGCTTCAGAGGTGCCGGCATCCAGCCAGGTCTTGACCTGCTCGATACGCATCGGTATTTTTTTCTCAAGCATCAAATTGATTGCATCCACCAGGAAGTATTCTCCCTTCAGGGAGATCTTCTTCTGCACCTGCTCTTCAATGGCCGTGACCAGATGAGTGCCATCAGGGAAGTAATAACACCCCACAACCGCCAGGTTGTTATTCATATCATTCGGTTTTTCGATTAAACGCAAAACCTGGCCACTGGCTGTGACTTCCGCCACCCCGAAACGGCGCGGATCGGGCACAGCCTTGACCCAGGCGATAGCCTGCGGCTGGGGTTCTGCCAGGAAGGAGAAGTCATTATCAATCAGTGTGTCCGAAAAGAGGATTAGTGCTTCACCGGACAAGAATTCGCGCGCGTGCCAAAGGGCATCCGACTGACCTTTTTTCTCGGGTTGTTCCACGTAATGTACTTTGACATGGGGATGAACCTTCTGCATGTGAGCCTGGATCAGGGTTTGTTGACCAGGCGACATGATGAAAACATACTCAACATCATCCCGGTCCGCAATTGATTTGAACATTGCCAGGAGGTGGTCAAGTACTGTTGCTCCAGCCAGTGAGACCAGGGGCTTTGGCCGGCTCCAGGTGAGGGGGCGTAGCCTGCTGCCCAAACCCGCCATTGGGATGATGATGCTGAGTTTTTCGGACATAACTGCCCTCCTGAGTTTTTTCCACTTTTCTATGTGGTTTTGTTATTATATCCTCATCGAGTGAAAGTAGTCAATTAATGCCCCCAAAGCACAGCCTTGATGCAGCCACGAGAGCCCGCTGGAAGTTTGTGCGACTGAAAGAAAATGGGAAAAACAATCGCCTGAAGAGGTGGTCAGGTCAGGATGAAAATTGTTTCTATGGTGCGTAAATCACCAGGTTTGAAATCGAAAAAGTGGCGGCACTGCTGCCCGAACCCTGGGCGATGACCCCCAAAGCGCCGCTCAGATCACTTTGCGTCTGCAAGCTGAATTGCTCGACGCCGTTCGCAAACACCCTGAGCTGCCCAGACTCCGCCCAAACCGCGATCCGGTTGCTGGCTGGAGCGCCAGGCTGCAGCTTGCGTGCGTTCTGCCAATTCAACAGCCGCCCGATGCTGGCGTTTACCTGCCGATCCGCCATGAACTCGCCCCGGCAGTTGAACCATATCCGGAAGGTTCCTGAAGTGCTGTTGCGCCAGAGAATTAGTCCATATTGATCTTCTTCGCTGCACATCAAAACATCCATGGTGAGCTCCAGGTAAAAATCCCCCGGAAGGATGTGGTCGCTGATGCTGACAAGTGGTGCCTTGCCTGCCGGCAGTGCCAGCGAGAGCGAGTTTGTCTCATAAGCAACCGTTCCTGCTGAATCACTGCTTTCCTGCCAGTGGCTTTGATCACTGAAGTCGTCAGTCACCTGCAAAGGCCAACTCACCGGCACTTCCGAAATCTGGGTCGGCAAGCCTCCAACCACCGTGGCAATACGTGTAGGAGTCGGCGTGCTGGGAAACCAGTCGATCGTAGGGCTGGGAGACAAAACCAGGGTGGGTACTGGTTCAGGAGTGGGTGTAGCTTCAGGTATCTGCGGCACACAGGCAGCCATAACGAATAGGATCAAAGCAACGAACCAGCTTTTCTTCAACATGCTTCAATTTTACTAAAAAGTTGACTTTCGTTCCTGGTTGTTGACAAAATGCCTCTGGCCGATAATGTTATAATGCAAAAAATGAGGTAACTATGAAGACAAAATCAAAGACGCTGCCCCTTTTTTTGCTGCTCCTGACCGTCCTGGTCCTGAGCCTCATCACGCTGCGCCTGCCGGCATCCGCACAGGGCACTCCCTATCAAACACCCACACCGAATGCGAACGGCGACATTATTTTCAAGGTGCGCCCAGGGGATGGCTGCATAAGTATCTCCCTCCTGACCAATGTGCCAATTGAAACCATCAAGAGCCTCAACGGTCTGGATGATGCCTGCACACTCGATGAAGATCAGGAAATCGTGCTGGGCAGAGTGGAACCTGTTGTGCTCACTCAGACGGCGATGCCAAGCCCCACTATTCCCCCAGAAATGATTACCCCTTCGCCCACTCCTTCTCCTGGAACTGCCACCATTTGCGTGGTGCTTTTCCACGATATGGATGGCAACGGGATGCGCACGACGGGTGAAGATTATCTCTACGGCGGTGAAGTAAGCATAAGCAACCGCAGTGGTTCGGTCTCTCTGACTGGCACCACCGTCGCTGGAATTCCGGACGAAGTTGAACCGCGCTGTTTCCCTGACCTTCCCCAGGATTCCTATAATGTTACCGTCGCCATCCCGGACGGCTTTAACGCCACCACGACGACGAACTACGCCCTCGAAGTAAAAGCAGGCGAAGATGCCACCATCGATTTTGGGGCACAGGAGTCCGTTCCTTCTGCTGGCGTGGTGGAGCCCGATTCGGCTCGCCGGTCACCAGTACTCGCGATTATTGGTGGGGTTATCTTGCTGGCAGGGCTCGGTTTAGGCTATTACCTGTGGCGAACGCGCAAAATATAGCTGATCTCCAAGACTACAAAAAAACAGGACTTACGCCCTGTTTTTTTTAATGTCGGATAGTTCGTACAAGGGCGAGCTTGGAAGCACTGCGTATTTCATCATGAACAGACCTTATTATGCTTCCAATCCGCCATCACGCCAATGAGCGTGGCTACCTGCTCATCATTGCCGGCGGATTGAGGGCACGATACGCTCGTTCATAACATAGTTTACGGTGTCCTCAAGCTCGCCTTACAACAACGGACACTGGTCTTTGCCCATGGTTGATAGGCTGAAAAGCGCTTCTTTTGCGCACTCCGCCAAATAAACACCTTTCAGACTGAGATTGCACCACACTTATGTCAAATTAACATCATGAGGCGGTCTATTTACCCTAACGGGCACTTTATACGACCTACTGACTATTGCAATATCTTTATTTGTCAATTGGGTTGCTAAATCAAAAACCTCGTGCGTAGCGTTGTTCAAGCCAGACGTCACCTTCGTTGTGGTAGCCAGCCCGCTCCCAGAACCCGGGAACATCCGTCTGCGAGAATTCAAGCCCTCGCAGCCATTTGGCTCCCTTCCAGAAGTACACATCCTTCAGGTCATCCCGTCCCGGGATTGCCCCGCAGATACCGCGTAAAGGCGCGCCGTGTTCCAGGCTGATCGGCTGCCCTTCGTAGTGGGTTGCCAGCAGGAAGTTGTCCGCGTCCATCACTGCCAGCGGCAGGTTTGCGGTATAGCCAAATTCCGCATGCTGGATCACAAAGCGCGCGCCAGGTTTTGGCACCACCAGCCCCAGTTCCCGCAGGGTTTTCAGGCTGACGCCTTCCCAATTCGTATCGAGTTTGCTCCAGGTGGTCACACAATGGATGTCCATGTGCAACTTGGTGCGCGGAAGCGCATTGAATTCGTCCCAGGTGAGCAGCAGGGGTTTCTCAACCTCGCCCCAGACTCTGAAGGTCCAGTTCTCCAGGTCCAGCTGTGGCACCGGACCGTAATGCAGGACTGGAAACCGTTCCGTCAGGTGCTGCCCCGGAGGCAGGCGTTTTTTTGTCTCAGAATCTAATTTTCTAAACATCTCACCCTCACAGACTCAGGCTCTCACCTGGTTGCAGAACCATCACTTTCGTTTCCGTTTCAGATTCAACGCGCTTTTTCCAGGCTTGCGGATCCTGGGCGATCAATTCCCAGGTGTTGTAGTGCACAGGCACCACGCGCTTGGGACGCAGCAACTTGACAGCGATGAGCGCATCCTCCGGACCCATGGTGTAATTATCGCCAATTGGGATCACTGCCAAGTCAATGCCTTCATCGCCGATAAGTTGCATATCCCCAAACAAGCCAGTGTCACCCGCAATATAGATCTTTTTTACATCTGGAGTAGTTAGCAGAAACCCCGCAGGATTGCCGCCATAGCTTCCATCAGGCAGAGAAGATCCATGCAGCGCTTGGGTCAGCTTGAGATAGCCGAATGGGTAGTGATAGCCGCCACCGATATGCTGGGGGTGGGTCTTGAGCCCCTTATTGCGCAGCCAGGTGCTGATCTCGGCATTGCTGATGCACAAAGCGCCGGTTCTCTTGGCAATGGAGACGGTGTCGCCAATATGATCGCCGTGACCGTGCGTGATGAGGATGTAGTCAGCGCTGAGGTGTTCCGGATTTACTGTGGCAGCAGGGTTACCAGTGAAGTAGGGGTCGATCAGCAGTCGGCTCTCACCCACTTTTAATCCATGTGTTGCGTGCCCATACCAGGTATAAATCGTTTCCATAGTATCGTCCTCCTTCATTTATTATAGCGGTTTTGAAGGCTTAACAAAGGGCTTTGTAATGGCGTCGAATCGATGCCAAATATCATCGTAAAATAAAGGCAGCTGTTTAGAAAAAACTGGAGAATTTTCATTATGCGATGCCCAAGATGTGGCTCGACACAGGTAGCTATTCAGGCAGTGACTGAGACAACCTTCAAGACAAAGAAGAAGTCGCTGCTTTACTGGCTCACGATTGGTTGGCTGATTGAGCCACTGCTGTGGATTTTTTTAACGCTGCCAAAACTCTTTTTCGAACTTTTTAAACCCCACAGATTTACGGCGAAAACTACCACGAAAAAACTGGCAATTTGTCAGAACTGCGGCAAGAGTTGGCGGGTATAACCCTTCTTTGATTCACAGGATTTCAAGTTTCGCCAGTGAAGCTACCAGCGCTTTCAGACCAAACCCCTCAAAATACACTTCCACGGTTTCATCGCCGTGCTCCAGTTTGCTGGTCTTGACCACGCCGCGCCCATAGGTGGCGTGTTTCACCTGCATACCCGTCTTGTAGCGCGTGACAGGCTCTTCCTTTAAGGGAGGAGCGCTACGCATCCACGAAGGCGTCTCCCACCTGGAATATCCGTTTTCCCGTCCGTAACTGAACCGCCCGGGTAAGTCCCGTGGGCTGCCCTGCAGGAGCTCAGATGGTAAATCATCCAGAAAACGGCTGGGAATGGTCTCTTCATAACTGCCATAGGGGCTGCGGCGCCGTCGGGCGCGCGTCAGGGTCAGGCGTTTTCGGGCACGTGTGATGCCCACATAAAGCAGGCGGCGTTCCTCTGCCAGGTCTTCCTCATCATCACGTGAGCGGCTGTGCGGTAAGAGCATCTCGTCCAGACCGGTGATGAACACCTGGTCGAACTCCAGTCCCTTTGCAGCGTGAAGCGTCAGCATGGTTGGCGCGTCGACGTCATCGGGCAGGGTGTCCTGGTCCGCGACCAGTGCCATAGACTCCAGGAAGGCCTGCAGGCCCTGCTCTTCGTACTCCAGCACCACAGTTCGCAGCTCCAGGACGTTCTCCCACCGGTCCAAACCTTCTTCGCTCTGGTCCTGGATGTGCGCCTGATAGCCGATATCCTCCAGAATGCGGTCAAACAAGACGGTGATCCGGTTCTTCTCCGCGCACTCGCGCCAGCCCTGCAACATCCGCCCAAAGCTTATCAGGCGGGTCGCCTCTCTGCCAAGCGCTTCCTGCCAGGCTGGATTGCCTTTTGCAAGCCCCAAGAGGATTTCTCCCACGCTCAGGTTCTCCTGGGCGGCAAGTTCCGCTACCTTCTCGATGGTTTTATCGCCAATGCCCCTTGGCGGCAGGTTGATCACCCTGCGCATGCTGATCTCATCCAGCGGGTTGTAAACCAGGCGCATGTAGGCGATTATGTCCTTGACCTCGCGCCGTCCGTAGAAACGCTGCGCACCAACCAGGCGGTAATTCAATCCCGCTCGACGGAAGGCTTCTTCCAGCAGACGGGATTGTGCGTTTGTGCGGTACATGATGGCAAACGCGCCCGGGCTGATCTTCTGATGGGTGATGGCTTGCTCAATCGCGCTGACAACCATCTCTGCTTCTTCGCGATCATCCTGGGCGATCAGAAGATTGATCTTCTCTCCTTTTTTCGCGTCAGTGAAAAGTTTCTTGGCAGTCCGATTGCGGTTATGATCGATCACCGCCATGGCTCCATTCAGAATGGTTTGCGTGGAGCGATAGTTTTGCTCGAGCAGGAGGGTCTTCGCGTCCTTGAAGTCCTGCTGAAATCGTAAAATATTACGATAATCCGCGCCGCGCCAGCGGTAAATGCTCTGATCTTCATCGCCGACAACGTAGAGGTTGCGATGTTTTTGTGCCAGCAGACGCAGAATAGCATACTGCGCCAGGTTTGTGTCCTGAAATTCGTCCACCAGGATGTGTTCAAACTTATGTCCGTATGTGTCGCGTACGACCGGATAGTCCTGGAGGATCCGGTTGGTATAGACGAGCATGTCGTCAAAATCCATGGCATTATTTTTCACCAGCCGCTGCTGATAGAGGATGAAAAAGCGCTGGACCTGTTCATCGCGGAAGTTCTTAACCGGGTAGGTGTCTGGCCCGATCAGATCGTTCTTGGCACGCGAGATGGCATCCAGCAGAGATGCCGGGCGGTATAGTTTTTCGTCGAGATTGCTTTCGCGGACGATTTCCTTCATCAGGGCAAGCTGGTCATCTGCGTCAAAAATGACAAAATTCTGGTTCACGGGCAGCAAGTCCGCCTCGCGGCGCAGGATTCTGCCGCAGATGGCATGGAAGGTTCCCAGCCACAAACCGTTGGCTTGCTCGCCTATCAGTTTTTGCACCCGTTCGTCCATTTGCCGGGCAGCTTTGTTCGTAAAAGTTACTGCCAGGATGCGATAGGCTGGCACGTTCAGGGCTCCGATCAAATAGGCAATACGGTAGGTCAGTACGCGCGTTTTGCCGGAGCCAGGTCCCGCCAAAACAAGGGTTGGTCCAGCTGGAGCCGCTACAGCTTGTTGCTGCTGGGGATTGAGAAGATCGAGCAAGTCATTCATAGACAGATGATTGTACCAAATCCGGGTTTACTGCCGCTGAATTAAAGCAGCGCATTGATCAAGCCCATTGCCAAACCCGCCAAAACCAGCATATACGGTTGAGCCTTCAGCAGCAGCATCGCAAGAAATCCTGCCAGGAGGATCAGGACAGTCCAGACATCCACGAGGGCATTTTGCGCCAGGCTGACACAGACCATCAGGATCAGTGCCACCACAGCCGCGTTTACCCCCTTCAGGAAGGCGCTGGTAATTGCGTTTTCGCGCATTTTCTTAACCAATGGGGCCGTGACTGCTACGATAATGAATGAAGGAAGAAACACCCCAACCGTGGATGCCACTCCACCCCAAAAACCTCCGGCAAGATAGCCCACAAACGTGCTCGAAGAAAGCACAGGGCCTGGCGTGATCTGCCCTACGGCGATGGCGTCGGTAAGCTGCTGAGTGGTCAACCATCCAAAGCGGCTTACCACATCTTTTTCGATCAAAGCGAACAAGACCAGGGATGAGCCAAAAAGCACCGCGCCCGTGCGTAAAAAATACCAAAAAATTTGCCAGGCACGTTCGCCGACAGTTTCGAACAGCATTTTTAATGCGACACCTATCAATGGCAGCGGCACAAAAGATAAGAGCAGATTTCCATGTGTTCCAGGCTTGCGTTTGATACTATGATGCAGCAGCACAGCAAGCGCACCACAGCCAAGCATGATCAGGACTTCATTTACATCCACAAGTTTACCAACCAGAGCCAAACCAAAGAGCAGGAATTGCTCCCATCCCACCAGGCTGCTCTTACCGATGCGCCAGGTGGTTACCAGCACGATACCAAGCACCAGCGGATTTAAAAAGTAGAACAAACCCTCAAGCTCCGGCAGGCTGCCAAATCGCACATACACCCAGGAGAGCACCATACTGGCAATAAAAGCAGGCAGGATAAAACTGAAGCCTGCAACCAGCAGCCCCGGATAGCCGGCGTAGACGTATCCCACGTGGTAACAGGTCTCACTGGCATTCGGCCCAGGGATGAGGTTGGAGACTGCAAGAAGATCCAGAAAATGTTCGGGAGTGACCCATTTACGCTTGCGCACAAACTCGTCTTCCATCATGGCGATGTGCGCGGTGGGAGCACCAAAGCTGGTGGAGCCTATTTTAAGGCTCACCAGCATGAGCTCGATCAATTTCTTTTTCAGCGGGGTTGGCGCTTGTTCTGCGGACTCATTGGGTGATGCAGGAGACTGCGAGGGTTGTTCTGGCTGAGAATTCTCAGGCGTCAAATTCATCTCGTCACTCAAGCTCAAGACTCCAGTCTGGGCAAATCGAGCAGTAGATTCTCGAGAATCAAACGGGGATTGACATACTGGTCCAACATTGTCAGCGCTTCTTCGTGACGTTTCAGGATGCTTGCGACTCTCTGCAGGTTTAATCCAGCCGCGGTACGCCGGGTCAAGTCCTCCATTGCCAAGTTGACCAGTGGCACCTCGTTTGCTTCACTGCATATCAGCACATCGCGCCAAAAGGTCAGCCAGGTCGCAATCAAAAAGCCGTAATTTTCCCGCACCTGCCCCTTTGCCCGCTGCAAATTCTCGACGTACTTAAGTCTGCCGCGCAGGTTCAGGTTAAGAATTTCCTCAAGCTGATCGAGCGCGTTATGATACTTTTCGAGTAAATCCTCATCTCGCAGATAGTGCATCGCCGTGCCCACGCGTCCACCGGCGAGCTGTGCCAGCTTACGTGATTCAGCCTCGCTCAACTCATGCTTCTCCTGCAATTCTTTCGCCAGCTCGTCGATGCGCATCGGGCGCAGGCGTACCAACTCGCAGCGGGAGGCAATCGTCTCAAGCAAGCTCTCGCGCGCGTCAGCCGTCAGGATGAGAATCGCGCGGGCAGGCGGCTCTTCAAGCGACTTGAGCAGGGCGTTCGAAGCCCCAAGGGTTGCCCTTTGAAAGTCCGGAATGAGGACAACGCGATATTTGGATTGATACGGAGTAAGCGCTAATGACTGCTGCATGGCACGTATCTGCTCGATTTTCAGTTCTCTGGCTCCTTCAGCAACCCGCAGGATCGCCAGATCCGGAAAAGCCTGCGCCTCAATCTGGCGGCAAGGCTGGCACACCCCGCAAAAATCCCCTTTGCTTGGAGGATTGACGCAATTCAGCGCTTTCACGAACGCCAGCGCCAGCGTTTCGCGTCCGACGCCTTCCGCGCCAGTAATTAAATAGGCGTGACGAACGTTCTCAGGTTGGGAATGAATTTGCAGGAATTGGATGGCTGTTTCATGACCCAGAATATTCCATGACATGCCTGGATTTTAACACACGTTCTGCCCGAAACCGCAGGAATGCCACTTTTCCGCGTCATTTGAGCCAGATCCCTTCTCCTTTGCCTCAGCCTGACTACAACGCTTGAGGGATCGTGACTGCGCTGTCATCCTTATGCCGGTTCAATGTTGTGTTTTTTTTCGAATATAATAAGAGGCTGA
>WOZA01000034.1 GCA_011620505.1 Anaerolineaceae bacterium | reverse complement strand
AAAATCAAAGCCATATAAATTTGTGTAACCTGCTTGCTTTTTGCCCCAACGGTTTTCATGATTCCAATCTGCTGAATTTGCTGATTGAGCAATGATTGCAGCGTGTTCGTGATCAGAAATGCACTTAAGAACACGATCAGAAAGCCAAGCAAGAGTAGAACTCCGCTTATGGCATCCACTATTTCTTTGTTTGGATGGTGCAACGGGCTTCGAGTGGAAAGGTTGGTGACCGTAATTCCGTTATTTTCCAGATCCTCCCGAACGACTTCCGCCACAGCGGTCCGATTGGATGCCAGAGTTGGGTCATCGCTGATAACAATGAACAACACGTTATACAATTCCGGCGAATCTATTTGCAGCCATTCCATGGTGTTCTCGGTAACGTAGCCAGAAATCGGTGTATTGAAAAAACCACCGTTTAAAGAGTTAGACCCGAGCGATTGGTCTTTGACAATCCCTACAACTTGAAGAGAAAAAGTGTCGCCCATAGGATCGCGCAAGACAATCCAATCACCAAGACCAGCCTGTATATCTTCCAGCTTATGGTTGGCTAGTACGATCTGGCGGTCCTCGGGAGGCCAGGTACCTTCCAAAACTTCAACCTGGTTAATCTGGCTGTTTTTAAAATCTTTACTGATGATATTGATGGAATCCCATGATTCGATGCCCGGACCCTTCACCTGCAAATGCACCTGGCGAGCAGCTTCAACACTTTCAACACCTGCCAAATGTGCCACTCTATCCACGTTATCCTGCTTGAGCAGGCTGGTTTGAACTTCAATATTAGCCGGATTAATTGCCTGGTAACCCACCTGCATATCACGGTCAATGGATAAGTACGTCTTGGCAATAATTCCAATTGCAAATAAACCAACTGCAATGGACGCAATAACCAACAACGATCTGGTTTTATTTTTCCAGAGGTCGGAAAAAATCTTTTGCCAGCGTGGTCGGTTCATTTGAAACACCCGTATAGTCTTATCATTGTTTTATCCTTGTGCGGCGCTCGCAAATTCTTCTTGTACCAGACGACCGTCTTGAATATGAACCACCCGATCTGTTTTGGCTGCCAACCCTGGATCGTGGGTCACCATTACCACTGTCTTGCCTTTTGCCACCAGGTTGGAGAACAGCTCAAAGACAGTTTCAGCTGTTTTTGAATCCAAGTTGCCTGTCGGCTCGTCAGCAATCAGGATGGGGGGATCGTTTGCCAGCGCTCGGGCAATAGCAGCAGTCTGTTGCTGCCCACCGGAAACTGCTGCCGGGAGATTATCGGCGAAATCTGCCAGCCCGACCATATCCAACAAATCACGCGCACGCGGCTCGCGGTCAGTCTGCGGGTAAGTGGAGCAAAAATCCATAGGAAGCATTACATTTTCTAGTAAAGTCAAGGTGGACAGAAGTTGATAGAACTGGAACACAATACCCAGGTTCTTCCCTCGCCAGATCGACATGGGGCTTTCCTTCAGGTTGTGGATCGGTACACCGGCGATCGTGACAGATCCCTGAGTGGGATGATCAATTCCTGTGAGCATGTTGGCTAACGTGGATTTTCCACTACCAGATTTGCCAACCACGCTAACAAATTCACCGGCGTAAAAATCAACCGAGATATTGTTTAGTGCAACAAAATCTATTCCACCGGTATGAAAGACCTTCGTAATGTCTTTCATCTGGATCAGGCTTTTCAGGTTCGGGTTTGCTCCTGCCTGATTATTCTCGTGATTATCGTCAAAAGTATTCATTATTCTCTTTACTCGTTGGCTCACTGACCGTTATGAATTCAGGATTTGTCCATCAACAATTTCCAGCGTGCGGGTGGATCGGTCCGCAAAATTCGTGTCATGGGTAACCATGAAAATAGTTTTGCCAAGCTTGACCAGGTTTTCGAAAATGTTGAAGATTACTTCAGCAGTAGCCGAGTCCAGGCGCCCGGTAGGCTCATCCGCTACAATCAAGGGTGGATCATTGGCTAATGCCCGAGCGATTGCAACTCGCTGCTGCTGCCCGCCAGAAATTTCAGAGGGATATTTGTAGGCATGATCTTCCAGTTCAACCATGCGTAGCAGTTCCATAGCCCGCTCTTTACTGGATCCTGAGCGAAAATTCCCACTAAAATCGACTGGCAGTAACACGTTGTTGATCAGATTCAGTCCAGGCATCAGGTAAAAGGACTGATAAATCATGCCAAGGCTGCTGCCACGCCATGTAGTAAGCTGATCCTCGTTCAGATTATGGATGGCAATGTCTCTAAACCAGACTTCACCGCTGGTAATGTGGTCGACGCCTGTAATCATATTGATTAAAGTGGTTTTTCCAGCGCCAGATTTTCCGATCACAGTAAGCAATTCACCTTCGCGGACATCCAGGTCAACTGACTTCAATGCAGAAAAATCTCCCGCCGGTGTTTGGTATATTTTTGTTAAACCCCTTACATGAACCAGCGGTTGAGAAGATTGACCGTTACTTTTTGCTGAAGAATTACTAATGTCCAATTTGGTGGCTCCTTGAAACCTCGATGAACTTGTTGCAATATGTTTGTAAACATAGTATAATTAAATATAGTGTCATATAATAGACTGTGTTCAATTCTACTTGGGTTTTGGTGTTTGTCAATGGGAACGTAGAACATTAATAAATTTCTAATTTCTGCTACCAGGAGGTAAAATAAATCGGGTTTGGTTAAACATAGAGCTTTCGATTGATTTATTAACCATACTCATTGCCTCTGCTTTTACTCACGATAAAGGAAAGAAAATGGAAATCCGCAATAAAAATATACGCAAAGAAGACCGGCGCGTCACACGGACCCGATCTGCTTTGAGGCAGGCATTTCGCGACCTGGTTGAGGAAAAGGGTTATGAGGCAGTCACTATTGAAGATATAACTGAACAAGCGAATTTAGGTCGTACAACTTT
>WOZA01000049.1:11172-13996 GCA_011620505.1 Anaerolineaceae bacterium | reverse complement strand
ATTCCGCCTGGTGCCGGGCACCATGCTTGATCATAGGAAGGTCATACACATGAAAGAATTTTCAACCGCTTCTATACGCAACATCGTCCTTGCTTCTCATAGCAATTCCGGTAAAACAATGCTGGCAGAGAGCATCCTGCACTTCACCGGTGCTACCACACGCCTGGGCACCATCGAAGACAAAACCACCATTTCTGATTTTGATGAGGAAGAACAACGCCGTGGTATTTCCCTCTTCACCACGGTTCTTCCGGTGATTTATAAGGATCTTAAACTCAACCTGCTCGACACTCCCGGTTACACCGATTTCGTCGGCGAGGTTGTTTCGGCGATGCGCGTTGCGGATTGCGCCTTAATCCTGGTTGATTCCGTCGGTGGTCTTGAAGTCGGGACTGAAGTTGCGCTGCAGTATACTGAGACCTTCGGCATCCCAAAGATCATGGTCATCAACAAGATGGACCGCGAAAACGCCAATTTCCAGAAAGCACTCAAATCTGTGCAGGATGGAATTGACGCCCGCCTCATTCCGATGCAGTTGCCAATGGGCGAAAAAGCTGATTTCAAGGGTGTCATTGACCTGGTTACCATGAAAGCCTATGAAGGTGACGGTAAAAAAGTTGTCGATATCCCAGCCGACCTCCAGGCTGAAGCTCAAGAAGCCCGCACGCAGCTGGTGGAAGCCGCCGCGGAAGGCGAAGACAGCCTGCTTGAAAAATACTTCGAAAATGGTGACCTGACCTCCGAAGAGATTGTGCAGGGTCTGCGCAAAGCCATGCAAAACAGCAACATTATCCCCGTGCTGGTAGCTGCAGGCGGTCGCAGCATCGGTATCCAACCCCTGCTGGACGTCCTCGTAGAGCTCGCTCCGAGCCCTGCCGAGTTGCCCGCGGTCAAAGCCCACACTCCCAAAGGTGAGATTGAACTGACCTACCAGGATGCAGGACCGCTTGCAGCCTATGTTTGGAAAACCACCGCTGACCCCTTTGTTGGGCGCCAGACTTACTTCAAAGTCTATTCCGGCGTAGTCAGCTCTGATACGCGCGTCTGGAACGCGAATAAAGGCGAGGAAGAACGTCTTGCCGGCGTTCAGGTGCCCTTCGGCAAGGACATGTTGCCCGTCAGCGTGATCCACAGCGGCGATATTGGCGCGGTGGCAAAGTTGAGCGTTACCACCACCGGCGATACCCTGACAACCAAGGAACAGAATATCACCCTGCCTGTCCCATCCTACCCTCATCCTCTCTACCGTGTTGCGATCAATCCCAAGACCCAGAGCGACGCAGCCAAGATGAGCCAGACCCTGACCCGCATGACGGAAGAAGACATGACCCTCTCCTGGGAAATGGAAGCTGCCACGCACCAGACTCTGCTGTTTGGCATGGGCGATCAGCATATCGACGTTGCCCTGAAACGCATGGAGCAAAAATTCCAGCTCAACCTGGTCACCCTCGAGCCCAAAGTGCCCTATGAAGAGCACATCACCCGCGAAGCCAGCGCCACCTACCGCCACAAAAAACAGACAGGTGGTTCGGGACAGTTTGGTGAAGTTTCGCTCAAGGTTTTCCCGATCGAAGGTGAAGATTTCACTTTCTCCAACGATGTCTTTGGCGGTGCAATCTCCAACAACTACATGGGTCCGATCGAAAAGGGTATCCGCAACGTTATGAAAGAAGGCGTTGTGGCAGGTTATCCCGTCCATAACGTGGGTGTGTCAGTTGTTGATGGAAAAGAACACCCCGTCGACTCCAAACCAATCGCCTTTGAAATTGCCGGCCGCGAAGCCTTCAAGATTGCTTTCAAGGAAGCTAATCCAGTCCTCTACGAACCAATCATGCGCGTCGCCATCACTGTTCCCGAAGCCAACATGGGCGATATCATGGGCGACCTCAACACCCGCCGTGCCCGCGTGCAGGGTATGGACACCGAGCATGGCAAATCCACCATCAATGCCCTCGTGCCGCTTTCGGAAATGATGCGCTACACCACCAACCTGCGCTCCATGACCGGCGGGCGCGGTATCTTTACCATGGAATTCGATCACTACGAAATGGTCCCCACCCAAATGGCGCGTGAGATCATGGACGCCCGGCAGAAAGAACTGCACGAGAGCGAATAAACACGTTTTTGAAACGCGAGGCTGGCTGAGAAGTCAGCCTCATTTTTTAGAGGGAATTGCTAAGCAAGTGATGGTTTGGTTTTACTCAGGCTTGATCAACAAACTCATACTGGTGATAATCGCACACAGGCCGATAGCCGACTTCCTGATAGATTTTGTTGCTGGTGGGGTTGGAGAGATCAGTGAAAAGATTGGTCAGTTCATAACCGCGAGAGAGGAGTTCTTTTGACACATCTGCCACCAGAGCCCTCGCGTAACCTTTCCGGCGATGGCGTGGAGGGGTGTAAACGCCACCGACACAGATGCCTTTGATCTGCGGACGATTGGCAAGGGCTATGCTGACCACCTCGCCCTCATCCACCCAAAAGAAAGTGCGCTTCTGTCGGATGCTTTCCAATTCCGATTCCGCCGTACCCAGTCTGCGGGGTCCCAAAATGACCTCATCAATCATGGCGTTGTGCATAGCTGCAGCAGTCTGCGCGTCAGCTTCTTCTGCGATCTTCATCCCACCCGATGGATAATCAATCGATGTCACCTGCCGCAGTTCGTACGCCCGCGTGTTCACAATCCGCCGGGCTTGCTGCCCGGTTTTCTCCTGCCAGATTTCGGCAAAACAGTCGCTCGCTTCCTCCACGCCATTCACACCTGGCAAACGCCAACCGCCTGTTATTAGATTGTCGGCAAGCGATTCAAGGGCAGGTTTATTCA
>WOZA01000049.1:0-11072 GCA_011620505.1 Anaerolineaceae bacterium | reverse complement strand
CGCCAACCGCCTGTTATTAGATTGTCGGCAAGCGATTCAAGGGCAGGTTTATTCAATGGTTCGCTCTGAACGATCAACGCAAAAGGCGGAGTCATCAGCGCTGAAACCCCAATTTCTCCGCTTCCATTTCTGACCAGTGCCAACAAAGGGTTCTCCTCCCCATAAGCATGCAAGTCGGACATCAATCGCAATGACAACCCCAGGATCAGGTTATTACGCGTCTCAGCCCCTTCCCAGAGATGGTGAGCTTGTTCGTAGAACGCATGAGCATCATTATCGAACGTAACAGTGAACATATTTTCCTCCTTGGAGGCACCTCTTATGGCTTCCAGCCAAATTCTTCCAGATCGATCACACCATCGGCATTAAAACGTACGCCCTCATCTTCCAACAATGCCCGCTGCAGCGCGGCATCGGGACCCGTCAGGCTGATTTTGCCTTGACGGTTGATCACTCGCTGCCACGGTACCCTTCGGCCCCCTGCGTAGCGCAGAGAAGCCAGGGCAAAACCAACAAGCTGCCCGCTGCATCCGCCAACCGAGCTGCCAATTTGACCATATGTGGCAACCTTACCAACGGGGATGGCTTCCACCACATCAAAAATGCGCTCATGAAGCTGATGTTTCCCATTGGGTTCCATCGTCAACTCCCTTGAACAAAATCCTTGAGGGAATTGCGTCGTTTGGGATCCCGCAGCTTACGCAAACCGGCGCTTTCAATTTGCCTGATGCGTTCACGCGTCAGACCGAAGTGGTTACTGATCTCTTCCAGCGAGTGGTAGACGCCATCTTTCAGACCAAAACGTAATTCCAGGACCTCCCGTTCGCGTTCGGGCAAGCCATCCAGAGATTCACGGACAGACTCGCGCAGATTGTCACGCATGACTTCTTCCATCGGTTCGATCGCGTCCAAATCGGGGATATAGTCCCCCAAAGTGCTGTCTTCCGCATCTCCCACCGGGCTTTCCAGTGAGACAGGTTCCTCGGATGCCTTCAATACCGCTTCCACCTTTTGAGTGGCTTCATCCCAGCGATGCAGCAATCCTGGATCCGCTAATTCGCGGCTTCCACCGAGCTCCAGGATGGCGTTGACATCCTCTTCCGAAAGAAAACCCGATTTGACTGCCATTTCAGCAAAGGTTGGGTCCCGCCCCAGGCTCTGCACCAGCCGGTGCTGCACTTTTACCAATTTGCTAATGGATTCGACGATGTGCACCGGGATGCGAATGGTGCGTGCATTTTCGTGGATATAACGCGTGATCGCCTGGCGGATCCACCAGGTGGCATAAGTGCTGAAGCGGAAACCCTTGGCAGGGTCAAACTTCTGGATGCCCCGCAGCAGGCCCATATTGCCTTCCTGGATCAAGTCCTCCATGGCAATGCCCTTATTGTTGTATCGCTTTGCGATGCTGACGACCAGGCGCAGATTGTACTCTACGAGTTTCTGGCTGGCAAAGCTGGCGCTTTCCTCCACCCGTTCAATGCTTTTTTGCATTTCCATCAGGCTGGCATTTAGGGCTAGTGAATCACTGCCGCTTGTCCAATTGAGGCGGATTTGTTCAATCAAACCTTCGGGAAGAATATAGGCGTCCATGAGGAAGCGCAGCAGATCCCGAGCCAGATCCTCCCAATGCTTATCGCTGCCCCAACGGGGATCGTCAAGGTAGGTGTAGATGTAAGGCGGATCAGGCATCTCCATAAGTTTCTGCAATTGCAGAGCTTCAGCAAGTACTTTCTCCACATCTGGTGACGGATACGAAAGCCGGGCGGCATCCATTTCCACCTGCGCCCAGGTGGACCGCATATCAGCACAGATTCCATCCAGGTTCAAACCAGCTTCTGCCACTCGATAGAGGTTCAGCTGTTCCTTCGCCTGGACAATGATTGCCAGGTAGAATTCCTGTTCTGCCAGCAGCAGCTCTTCACGGCTGATATCTCTCAGGTAAAGTTGGATTGGGTCATCGAGAATTTCACCCTGATGGATTTCAGAGATTGCGTCAGTTTGATCGTCGCTCAGTTCAAAATCTTCAGTATTTTTGTCTGACATTTGCTCAAGCCTTATTTCTGGATTTACTCTTGATGGAGGATGTTCCGCGTGCGCGCGTGCTGCCGCCGGCTTCTGGTGCAAGCAAGGCTTTATCCAACAGGCGACGCTTTTGTAACAACTCGAGATAAAGGAATTGTACTTCTTCATCCGTATATGTCTTTGAATCGACATCAGCCGATTGCAGGAACTTAATTTCTTCCAGTCGGTCTTCCAAACGATTCAACCGCATGCGTACCACTGCTCTGATCTGGTGCTGGTCACGTTTTTCTTTGGTTGGGGCATAATGGTCCTCAACAAGATTCGGATTTTCTTCAAATTCCAGCGCGGGGGTCATGCGAGCCTCAATATAATCTACAGGTGTATAGTCCACCTGCCGCAGGCTTTCTGTGATCAATCGGAAGCCGGTAAGGGTATCACCGTTTTGAAAATCCGATTCCATGATCGGGTCAAGCCCGAGGTTGCACAGAGTCTTATTCAAGCGGAACAATCCTTCCGGATCAAGGAAGAGATCATGCAAAAGATAGCGCTCAAGTTTCTGGTTCTTTTGCGCTGGCTTGCTTAATATGCTGGCAGGAATGACTTCCGCCTGGTCACTTTCAATTTTCTTCCGGCGGGTATGCGCCAGGTCAGTTCGCGTGCTTTTCAAAGAGCGCTCATCTACGCGCAAGAAAGTCGCCAGTTGCTGACGGTAGGCCTCACGCTCCACCGCGTCAGCCACGTCATCGATCAATGGCATCACCTGGGCAGCGATGTCGCGTTTAACCTTGGCATCCCGTAGATCCTGGTCTGCAGCCAGCGTCTCCATGACATGCACCACTACCGGTTTTGCGTTCGCGATGATCTGCCTCCAGGCCTCGGGGTCTTCAAGCACAATTTCGTCCGGGTCTTTCTGACCAGGCAGTGCGGTCACGCGGATATCGGCGTTCAAATGCTGTTCCACCCGCAAGAGCCCGCGGGAATCAAACCGGATCTCAGACTCCTGGTCCATGGCTTTGCGCGCCGTTTCAAGCCCCTTGAGGGTGGCATTCTGACCAGCAGCGTCGGGGTCCAACGCCAGGACAATGTTTCGCGTTAGACGCTTGATGAGGCGGAATTGATCTTCGGTCAGGGCGGTACCCATGGGAGAAACCGCGTTGCTGAAGCCAGCCTGGTGCAATCCGATCACATCCATGTAGCCTTCCACGATGACCGCCTGGTTCAGTGACCGAATGCTTTTCCGCGCCAGGTCGAGCCCGTAAAGCAGACGACCTTTATCAAACAGAACAGTCGCTGGAGAATTGAGGTACTTTGGTACGTCTTCAGGGTCCAACACGCGCCCGCCGAAACCAACAAGCTGACCGTAAGGTCCGCGGATTGGGAACATCAGGCGGTTGCGGAAACGATCATAGATGCTGCCATCATCCCGCTCGGTCATTAATCCCGCCTCTACCATGAGGTCAGGTTGAAAGTTTTTCAAACGCAAGTGGTCCAGCAGGGCATTCCAACTGCCAGGCGCGTAACCTAGCCCCCAAACTTTGATGGTTTCGTCTGTCAGACCTCGTTTGTGAAGGTAATCAAGGGCCTTATTTCCCACTGGAGTCGTGAGCATCTGCTGACGGTAGAAGCTGGCAGCTTCCTCGAGAACAGCGCTGAGGTCCTGCCTTGCTTTTCCATCGGCCTCGGTTTCGGGGGAATGCTGGACGAGGGTGACGCCAGCGCGTTCAGCCAGATTGCGCAGGGCTTCGTTGAAATCCCAGCCTTCGCGCTTCATCATGTAGCCAAAAACATCTCCACCTTCGTTGCACTGTCCGAAGCAGCGCCAGGTTTGCGTCTCCGGGAAAACCACAAACGCGGGGGTGCGGGTGTTGCTGTGGAAAGGGCAAAAACCAATATAGTTTTTACCAGTACGCCGCAGTTTTACCGTCTGACCTACGATTTCAACGATGTCGAGGCGATCTTTAATGTCATCTACAACAGTCATCACTTGCTCCAGGTTATTGGTGTGGTTCAGGGTTCAAGATTAGGTTGCTACACTACCCCACCTCGATAATTTTACCTTAGTTAAGCACAAGTTTACACAGCGTGAGAGGTTTAGGCCGATTTGTACATCTTTTGTAAAGAGATTGCTGACGAATGTTTGTTGATGGATGGCAAGCTTTACAATCACTAAAGGGGAAACAAAGCAGGGTCGTTGCTGGCACGACCCTGCTTCATCTATCAACAACACGTGATTACTTCATACTAGAAGAGGTATTGTCCTCACTCTTCAATTCCTCACCAGCTTCGCGTGCCGCTTCATTGGGGGTGGGGGGAACACCATTCGTCATCGCTGGATCGCTGGTGGGCTCAGAGGTTGAGCTTTCAGCAAAAGGTTCAGCGGTGGGAGTGCTCGCCTTGGCGCCTGCTTCACTTTCAGCTGTTTCAGCTGGTTTGGGAGCACTCGGCTTGGTCTCACCTGCTTTGTCAGGATCAACGGTAGGCTGCACCGGAGGTACACCATCCACAGTAGCTGCCATCAAGGAATAATCCATTTCAGCCATCTGCGAGTAGAGCGACCAACGGCGTTTGGCATCCGCTTCCGCGCCTTTCATAAGTTCTTCAGCGCGTTCTTCGTCCTGTTGGAGCAGCATACGATAGCGGGTTTCGTTATAAGCATAATCTGCCACGCTGATGCTGGGAGCCCTGGAGTCTATTTGCAGTGGGTTCTTGCCCTGAGCAGCCAGGCGTGGGTCATAGCGATAAAGAACCCAAGCGCCGGAGTTTACAGCCAGTTTCTGCTGGACAAGACCCTTCTTCATATCGATGCCATGATTGATGCAGTGCGAGTAAGCAATGACCAAAGAGGGACCATCGTAGGCATCGGCCTCATTGAGTGCACGCAGGGTCTGCGAGTCGCTGGCGCCCATTGCCACACGCGCCACGTAGATGTTGCCGTAGGTCATGGCAATCATGCCAAGGTCTTTCTTGGGTTTGTCCTTGCCATCAGCAGCGAATTTCGCCACGGCAGCGCGCGGGGTAGCCTTGGAACTCTGACCACCAGTATTCGAATAGACTTCAGTGTCAAGCACGAGCACGTTCACATTGCGACCAGAAGCCAGGACATGATCCAGACCACCGTAGCCAATATCGTAAGCCCAACCGTCACCGCCCATGATCCAGACGCTCTTCTTGACGAGGTAATCTGCCAGACTATAGAGGCTGCGCAGCTCGCCGCTCTGCTCGTCCTTGAGCAGTGCTTTCAATTGCTTGACACGCTTGCGCTGGGCATTGATCTCCGCCTCGCCATTCTGGCTGGCGTTGCATAGTTCATCTGCCAGTTCGCGGCCGATGAAGTCGGCATTCTTTTGTACCAATTCCTTGGCGTTGGTCATGAATTTGTCCACAGTCAGGCGCATGCCCATGCCAAACTCGGCGTTGTCTTCGAACAGGGAGTTCGACCAGGCAGGTCCCAATCCAAGGGTGTTTTTAGCCCAAGGAGTAGTCGGGTGGTTTCCACCATAAATGGAAGAACAACCCGTGGCATTGGCGACCAACATACGGTCACCAAACAACTGGGTTACAAGGCGCACGTAAGGCGTCTCACCGCAACCACCGCAGGCGCCTGAGAACTCAAACAAAGGTTCAAGCAGTTGTGAGTTCTTGACCAGGTGAGTCGAGATCTCTTCACGCGGGATGAGCGGCAGATTGAGGAAGAATTCCCAGTTTTTCGCTTCGCTCTCGCGGATGGGAGGCTGTGCGCCCATGTTGATGGCATGGCGATTGGGGTTGGTTTTGTCTCTTCCTGGGCAGTTTTCAACGCACAAGCCGCAGCCCACGCAATCTTCGGGCGCAATCTGGACAGTCCATGAGTATCCGTCTTTCCATTCGCGGAACTTGGAAGCGGTGGATTTGAAGGTCTCAGGGGCATCCTTAAGCAGCTCGGTGGGGTAAACCTTGGTGCGGATGGTTGCATGCGGGCAGACAAAGGAACAACGCGCGCACTGGATACACAGTTCGGGTTCCCAGACAGGAATCTCAAGGGCGATATTCCGTTTTTCCCATTTGGTTGTACCAACCGGGTAAGTGCCATCATCAGGGAGTTGGCTGACCCTGAGAGCATCACCATTGCGGTTGATCATCTCACCGAGGACTTCCTTCACGAATACGGGAGCCTCTGCCGGAACTGGCGGTCGGCGGTTGTGGAAGCTTGTAACCTCAGTGGGATAAACCACCTGGTGCAAATTCGCAACAGACTGATCCACTGCTTCGAAGTTCTTACGTACAACGGCTTCACCCTTGCGACCGTAAGTCTTCTCAATGGAGTGTTTAATCTGTGCCAGGGCTTCTTCGGGCGGCAAAACACCGCTGATCGCGAAGAAGCAGGTCTGCATGATGGTGTTGATGCGGCTGCCCATGTCGGTGGCTTCAGCCACCTTATAGGCATCGATCACATAAAATTTGAGCTGCTTTTCGATAATATCCTTCTGCATCTCGCGAGGCAGGGTATTCCAAACTTCGTCGGGACCGTAGATGGTATTCAGCAGGAAGACTGATCCTGGGCGTGAGTACTTGAGCATATCAAAATGATCCAGGTAGCTCATCTGGTGGCAGGCAACAAAGTTTGCCTGACCTTCAGAGATGAAGTAGGGCGCGCGGATCGGATCGGGTCCGAAACGCAGATGCGAGACAGTTACAGTGCCGGATTTCTTCGAGTCATACTCAAAGTAACCCTGGGCGTAGTTGGGGGTCTCATCGCCAATGATCTTGATCGAGTTCTTGTTGGCACCAACGGTACCATCAGAACCAAGACCAAAGAAAATCGCCTGGATGACATTCTCTGGCAAAATCTCAAAGGACGGGTCGTAATCAATGCTGAGATTGGTGACATCGTCCACGATGCCAACAGTAAACCTTTCCTTGGGCTGATCCTTGGCAAGTTCGTCAAAAACACCCTTGACCATTGCCGGGGTGAAATCCTTGGAAGAAAGGCCATACCGTCCGCCGGAGAGCAGAGGCATCTGCTGGCAGGGAGAAGTGCCATTCAAAATACCGGCTGTCAAAGCATTGACAACATCCTGGAAGAGCGGTTCGCCAATGGAACCAGGTTCCTTGGTGCGGTCGAGCACAGCGATTTTCTTGACGCTGGGAGGGATCACGCCCAGAAAGTGTTTGATCGAGAAGGGGCGATAGAGGCGTACAACCACCACACCCACTTTTTCGCCGCGAGCGTTGAGGTATTTGGCGACTTCGGCGGAAGTTTCCGCGCCGGAGCCCATGATCACGATCACACGTTCCGCGTCAGGTGCGCCATGATATTCCATGATCTTGTATTCGCGACCGGTAAGGTCAGCAAAGCGTTCCATTTCTTCTTCCACGATGCGAACGCTCTCGTCATAGTAGCGGTTGACCGTCTCGCGACCCTGGAAGTACACATCGGGGTTCTGGGAAGTACCGCGGATCACGGGCGCGTCGGGGGTCAGGGCGCGTTTTCGATGCGCGATGATCATATCTTCATTAATGAGGGTGCGCAGATCGTCGTCGGAGAGGCGCTCGATTTTATTAACCTCGTGCGAGGTGCGGAAGCCATCAAAGAAGTGCACGAATGGGATACGGGATCGCAAGGTTGCAGCTGTGGCAATCGCGGCAGTATCCTGGGCTTCCTGTACAGAGTTGGAGGCAATCAGACCCCAACCAGTCTGGCGTACCGCCATCACATCCTGGTGGTCGCCAAAAATGGAAAGTGCCTGGGCAGCCAATGAGCGCGCTGAAACGTGGAAAACCGCAGGGGTCAATTCGCCGGCGATCTTGTACATATTGGGAATCATCAGCAGCAAGCCCTGGGAAGCTGTGAAGGTAGTAGCAAGGGCGCCGGTTTGCAGCGCGCCGTGCACTGCGCCAGCAGCGCCGCCCTCAGACTGCATCTCAACCACTGTAGGTATCGTGCCCCAAATATTAGGAACGCGTTCCGCTGCCCACTGATCCGCAAACTCGCCCATGGTGGAAGAAGGCGTGATGGGATAAATTGCGATTACTTCGTTGAGCCTGTAGGCAACATAAGCGGTCGCCTCATTGGCATCTGTCATTACCATTTCACGTGTCATTTAAAAAAAACTCCTTAAAGTTGTTATCGAACGTTACCGTTTGTTAGTCACGATAATAGAACCCTCTGCAAAATAGCCGAGGTTCATGACTTTGAATTATACCTTATTACCCTAAATTGGGGCTGTTTGATTTTCATGTTTGATTTTCAAGAAACCTTTAAATACTTGGCGTTAGGGCTATTAATTGACAAGTTAAGTTACACACCCCGTTAGTAAATCTGAAAATTTGAACGCACTTATTGCCCATTACGTCATCTACACAGACTCTTTCCTGCCTGGGCAATTCTGGGGTTTTAGACGACTCTCGCAGGGACGACCTCAGGTATCGCCTTTAAAGCATGGGCGGTGCTTTGGGTGATGGCTTCCGCCTTGGACCCCTTAGCAGGTCAACCGTCTCTACCGGCGTAAAGCCATTGTTATCGTACATTCTTGTATGGTTGTGAGCGTTCATCACTAATTTGAACAACCCCATTTCCTCATCCATGTCCCTATACCGATATCTGGCACTGGTGAAATAATCGAGTTCATCTCTGATTGCAACTCCGAATTGAATCATCTCGTGCAGGTCAATCAGATCGCCGTCAACGCCCTCAATTCCTTCGCCGCGCGTGGTGAGTTTATGCTTCAGGATATATGCCTTCAGTTCAGCATAAGGTTTTTCGGGCTCACGATAAGAAAGATCGACATACTTCAAAAATTCCTCTTTGCTCGGAAGGTAGCGCGGCTTGCCTCTTTGAGCGTTCCGGATAGATCTCACATTATCCTCATAGTCATCAAAGTCGGGCTGGAATTCGGGTCCCGATATAATGCCGCCGAAAACTGAGTATTCAACGTCGTCGGTTCTGGCAAGGCGGATCAACGCCAACGAAGCCTCTTCCGCTGTCGTGTGGGCTTCCTCATAGTGGTTAAACACCTCAACAAATTCGTTCACACTAATAACCCCATAGAGACTTATCGCTGCTGTAGCGTACTGTGCGATCAACTCTTTGCGCTCGCGGCTAATTCGTATCGTAGTGGCTGCCATGGATATGCCCTCCAAATTTTTTGAGGCTTTCGTCCTCATTAGCTATTTCAGCCGTCTGCGGCTTCGGTAAATTGAAATACATACCATTTCCGTATCGACACTCAAAACTTGCCAGCACAATTGCACGCGCTTATAACAATCTGCGGATTTCAAGTTCCTGCCTGGCTAGCAGCAGTGTGGATAAACTTTTGCCGTCTTCAAGCTTGCCATCCTGCGCCATTTCCATTAACTCGGAAATCGGTATCACGACAGTCGTCAAAAATTCATCGTCATCATGATCAAGGCGAGAGTCTTTGAGGTTCAGCGCGAGGAAGACATGCATATACTCACTCGAGTATCCAGCCGCCATGTAGAAGCCGCCCAACCGGATCAACTCTCCACAGTCTTTGCCAATTTCTTCCTGCAATTCGCGGTGGGCAGTGACCTCGGGGCCCTCTCCAGGATCCATCACCCCCGCGGGTAGCTCGAGGAGTTCCTTCTCCGCCCCAATGCGGTACTGCTTCACCAGGTAAACCTGCCCCAGTTCGTCCACCGGCAGGATCGTGACCGCGTCCGCGTGCCTAACAAGGTCATAGTCGCGTTCCCGTCCATCCGGCAATCGAAAATGCACACGTTCAACATCGAAGGATCGCAGTTGCATGAGGGTTTTTCTTGAAAGAATGGCAGGGTCCATAATTTTCTCCGGTTAAATAAAATAGGAGGCTTACGCCTCCTGTATTGTAATCGGGTTTCGTTTATGGGATCTGCAAAGTTGCAATTCCGGTCAGATCGTAGGGTTCCTTCAGGCCATTTACCTGGATAATCTGCTCCGGCCACACGTCGCCATACGCACAGGCGATGTAGTAGACACTCTCGCCTGGGCTGACATTCCAGATATCCGGATGTTCGAGCAATGCACGATCGTCAGTCGGCCAGGAACCAGTCTGAGGAATATCAAGTACGTCGCCGATGCTGAGCATACTGCCAGCATAAAGATTATTGATCGCCAGCAAATCGCCCGGGTCCACATCGAAACGCCGTGCCAGGCAGTAGATGGTCTCGCCGCTCTGCACAGTCCAGGTGGTGGGTCTGGTCATCGGCTGGAGGGTGGGCAGAGGGGTTGGGGTGGCAGTCCCGACAGGGATGGGTGTGGGAGGAACCTGGGTGATCACTTCGGGTGTGCCCAGCGGATTCTGCACGATTTGCGTCGGCATGTTGAATTCCTGCATGATGGCCTGGGCGGTCATGGTCGCGCTGAGGATCTGTTGATCCACCGGCAAGGGGGTATTCGCCACATCGATCACATGCGGTGTGGTAGCAGGGGGCGTGGAAGCTTTCCGCACGCAGCCTGAGACCGCAAGCGCCATGATCAATGGAATTAGCAGTAAAAGTGATGATTTCTTCATGTCAATCTCCTTAAAACGGGCATACTTCGTGCTTTTTAGGTAGCAATATTTGTGCCATCTGCGCTTAAAATAATCGACCCTGTTGATCACAGGGTCGATATAAAAAACCTGATCGAGATTATTTCTTCTTCAGGACGGGCAGACCGGAAGCCAGTTCCACAACAGTCTTGCCAGCGGGAACTTTATCAACTTCCTGACCTTTGCGGATATCGGTTGAAAAGTAATAGAGCTCGGTTTCTTTCCCGGACGCACGTTTCACTTTCTTAACGTGGAGGAAATATTCTTTCCCTTTTGAGTTTTTAAAGCTGAATGCCATTTCTAACTACTCCTTTTTCTAGATAACAAAATTAATCTACCAACGAGAAAAGTGTACTCTTTGCCGGGAGCTTTGTCAATTTTAAAAGAGGCTAAGGTTTTACTGACTGCATTGCGGGATTAGACCGAACTGGTGAGTTCATCTTTTCCCAGTCCGGATTATGCAGCCTGCCCCGCGTCTTTGTGCGGGGTTCAATCCGGCTTTCATTTATCCCCGAATCAATGCCGGGTTCAAAAACGGAA
>WOZA01000067.1 GCA_011620505.1 Anaerolineaceae bacterium | reverse complement strand
TTAAATGAAAAATGATCCTGCTCGGAGTGCGCAGCCTGCTGGCTTGCCAGTACCGAACCGAGAACCTATCTTTTCACTTAAATGAAAAATGATCCTGCTCGGACTCGAACCGAGAACCTAACGCTTAAGAGGCGCTTGCTCTGCCAATTGAGCTACAGGGCCATTCGTGGCTGGTATTATAGCACAGCCGTTTGAAAAAAAAGACCTCTGGCTTCCCAAAGATCTTCTTTTCAGCTCCCCGGAGAGGACTCGAACCTCTAACCTAGCGGTTAACAGCCGCCCGCTCTGCCGATTGAGCTACCAGGGAAAGCAGAACTCTATTATATGGAATATCATCGGGAGTGTCAAGCAAAACCGCCTCGACCAACCGCCTCGACCTCAATCCGCCGGCAGCTCCACAGACTGTTTACCCTTTCCTTTGGCGAGAAACCAGGCGTAATACATGCCGATGGCGATTACATAAGTGATTATCGTGATGGTAAAAGGCCACTGAAAGCCCGATCGCACCTGCAATAAGCCGCTAATGGTCGGGCTGAAAGCCCAGCCAAAATTGCTCGCCATGCTTGAAAGGCTCGCAATCATCCCGCGCGACTCAGGGTCCACCTGTTCCATGGTAAAAGTGGAGAAAATTGGTCCGCTCATGTTCATCAGCGTCAGCCGAATGTAATACGCGACCACGCTCACCTCAAACCAGGGCGCAAACCCCAGCAGCGCCAGGAAGGGGATCGAGAGCGCCTGGGTGGCTGTTACCACCTGGATTTTGCCAAACCGCTCCGCCAGGGCTGGCGCAACCACCAACCCAATGCCCATTGCCAGGCTGCCCCAGGCGAAAATCACGCCGATCGCCGCGTCGCTCTGATTGTGGACATTGCGGAAAAAGACGTTCATAAAGGGCATGATCATACCAGCGCCGATCGAAATCACCAGACTGGGCAGGATCAGTTTTCCGAGAAGCCCTGGATTCTTGCGGATAAAGCTGACCGGCGCAAAAGCTGAGCGCTGGCTGAGGGACCGCATATTAGCCTTCATTAATATTACCGGCACTGCTGATGCCAGCGAGAGGAACGCCATCACCCACAGCGACCAGCCATAAGCCTGCGAACTGACCGCGCTAACAGCAATCAGGCTTGCCGCCCAGCCAGGCAGGTAACCGCCGAGCCATTCTCCAATGGAAGTGGCAGTCATGCGCAGCCCGGATGACAAGCTGAAGAGATAGGTCCGCTCTTTGACGCCGCTGTTTTCCATCAAAAAAGGTCCGGTAGCAACGCCCGAGAGTGCCTGGGCAACCCCCTGCAGCACATTCATGGAGATAAACACCGGGACAGTTGGGAAAAGCAGCATCAGCGCCATCGAAACGCCATAACCCAGGTAGCCGATAAGAAAGGCGTTCTTGCCTCCGATGCGGTCGGTAAGGTAACCCATTGGCAGCGCAGCGATCAGCGACGTGAGGCTGCGGGCAGTTACCAGGTTGCCGAGCATGGCTTCGTTGTAGCCCAGGCTGAGCACATAGAAGTTGAACAGCAACTGGCTGATGCCCGTGGCGATGCCAAAAAACAGCAGGCTCAGCAGGAAGAGCCTGGCGTTGCCGGTAAAGGCTCGCACGCGGCTCAGGTAGGTGCTCAAGACCGAGCGGGGTTCCTCAGGCTCGGTTTCAGATTCGATGTCTTCCAACCTCATCCCCCCTGGACAAAATGCTTGAGCAAGTCGATGGTGTTCTCAAAGCCATCGTAACGCGGCGAGAACTGGCGTTCGCCTTCCTCGCTGAGGAGGATCTGTACCATGCCAGCCATGCGCAGCTGGTTGAGGTGATGCAGCACTGTGGGCGGGCGCAGCCGCAAGGCGCGCGAAAGCTCCGTGGCAGTGCGGGGGGACTGCGCCAGGTAGCGCAGGATGCGCAGGCGGGTAGAGTCTGAGAGCGCTTTAAGGCTGCGGATCAGGGCATCCGGAACGATATCACCGGGAATGACTGCCATCGAATCCGGCCGCGCGCCAAAGACGATCATCAGCGTATCGGGGCTCAGTTTCTCGAGAAACATGTAAGGGGAACCCCAGAAGGAGGGTGCCAGCACAATTCTTGAATAAGAATCGATCTTCTCAAGGCGCACCCCGTTGCTCAGCTCTTCAAGCAGCACAGGCAAGGGCTGGCTGCCCGCCCGCATCTGGGCGTGCGACAAACCCTGCTTGAGGACCGGCAGGATGCGCTGTTCTTCTTCGGCAAAGAAAGTGTCAATATAGGCTTCAAGCGCTTTGACGAGCTTCCCGCCAAAAGCCTCGCGATCCGACCAGATCTGGTAGAGCCCTTCGAGGTAGGCGGATTGGGTGTGCTGCTCGGGTGAGCGGTCGTTTTCCAGCAAGATCTGCCGCTCAGCGGGGGTCCACTTGTGCCCAGGGCGGGTGTTGAGCAGGGTTTCCTTGAAAATAGCGGAGGTCTGAAAGGGAAATGATAGTGTTTCCAACACGCGCGAAGCGGGCAACTCCTTGAGCGCCTCAATCACAACCGCCGCGCTCTTGGGAGCAGGTAAGCTGTGAACGAAAAAAAGTGGCGGGGAGATCTGCTTGATGGCCAGGTCGAGCGTTTGGCGGTGCTCGGCTGGCAAGCGCGAGCGCACGCCAGCAGCCCAGGATGCCCTGACGCCAAAGGTGTCAGGGTCGTGGAGCGCCCGCAGGCTTACAAAAAGGTCATAAGCAGTGCCGATATCCCATTGGATTCTGGTACGCGTCGCAGCACACATGGCATGCCTCCGAGGAGTAGATATTAACCTATTTTATTAGCTTATGGTCTATTGTTCAAGGGGCAAACGGGTTGTCACCTAAAATTGGAACAGGGGGAGCATGGTTGCTGGGAGCGTGAAGGGGTAACCCACAATAAAAACCGGATAGGGAAGTAGAATCCGCTCTTCAACTAAAGAATGGTTTACCTGTAAGCGCGGTGTTTGCAAGTACTGCTCGCTTTGCTT
>WOZA01000134.1 GCA_011620505.1 Anaerolineaceae bacterium | reverse complement strand
GGTTTGACCGTTACCAACAGAATTATGCTGTAGGCCCCCAATATCCGACAAATGGTCCAGTTCTGGATCCAGATAGTTTCTTTTACGCTGCCGGTAGTGTTTGGCGAAAGGAAGCCTTTGATTATCTGACCACTTTTGGATTTAAACCTCTGCTTCAAAGTCGAGCAGGAACTCAATTATTGTCAGGAGACGATACAGAACTGCAGATATTACTTCGTTTAATCGGTTGGGATCTTCACTATCAAGAAAACCTGAATTTTAGACACTATATGCCTAAAGAACGCATGAGTAGAAATCACTTCAAACGATTACGAAAGGGTTTGGGAATTACATCTGTATATCTCGGTTTGTATCGTAAATACCAAAAACACTTAATGGATCAATCTGAACCCCTTTTTCAGAGTTGGCATTCATTACTTTTCAAATCTTTTCTCAAAATAATAAGTGATCCACTTGCTATTGTAGCCAGCTTATTACCCCAATATACAGCCAACTTCAGAGTCGTTAAGTTCTGGTCACAATATGGAGAGTTTATAGAACGTCTCCATCTTGGTTCCGATCTCGAAAAAACAAGAAATCATCTTTACCAGTGGCTGGATTCCATATCTGAGAGGTCAAAAAGATCTCCTTTTGAAAGTGTATAATATCTCTAGTATGAAAATTGGAGTACTTTCTTACCGCTTTGACTTTTATACTTGTCGACGGAACATTCTTTACAAACTTCCGGAAGCGGAGTATGTCCCTGTCCATGACCTGTATAGTTTTCTAAGAAGAGGGGCTTTGTTTGTCAATAACCGTTTGGAGAAACCGCTTTTTCGTACCTTTGATCTGAACAACCAATTCGAGGATTTTGACCTTAACAAGGTCGATCTGCTTCATTTTTCTAATGGCGTCAGCTACGGAAAAACCCCATGGGTTTCTCATTTTGAAACCATTTTGCCGCGTTTCAGCGCGGTGCTGAACCAGGCAAAAGAAACCCACTGGCAGAAATTTGAGCCAGACCGACTGATACTAAAAGGGCTGGACGCCTTATGCGGCTCAGCCTGCAAACAAATCATTGCCTGGTCGGAAAATGCTGCTAACTTTCAGAGGAAGTTCTTAAGCGAAATTTCAAGTGAATATAGCGAACCCATCCTGGCAAAACTTCGCGTACTCCATCCCGCCCAGGAACTGCTGGTGGAAAGTATCACTCCCCGGGAATATGATCACGAGCACCCAATTCGCTTTGTTCTGGTGGGTGCAGCCTTTTTCCGCAAGGGAGGTCGTGAACTCTTCAGGGCTTTTCAAAGACTCGCTGGCGAGGAGGGCATGCCCATCCGCCTGGTGGTGGTCAGTTCGCTGCGCGCCGAGCCTTATGCCGCTCATGAAACTGAAGCGGATATAAACTGGGCGCGGCAGATCATTGCCGAGAAACCTCACTGGTTGGAATACTACAAGGAACTCCCAAATAACGAGGTGCTTGAATTACTTAAAAACGCTGATGTGGGATTGCTCCCAACCTGGGCGGATACTTATGGGCTATCCGTGTTGGAGGCGCAGGCTTCTGGTTGCCCGGTCATCACGACCGATGTGCGCGCCCTGCCGGAAATCAACAATAATCGCGTCGGTTGGTTGATCAAAGTGCCTAAAGATGAGCTTGGTGAAGCGATATACGCAACAGACGAAGATCGCCAAAAACTCAGCCAGAGCATTCAGTCCGGGCTGGAAAGCGCCATCAGGTCAATCGTGGCTGACCCTTCCGTTATCGCCCTGAAAGGGCAGGCGGCCTTAGACCGCATACGGGCTGAGCATGACCCCCAAGCTTACGCAGAGAGTTTACGCCAGATTTACCGCGCTGCCTTGGAATAAAAGCGTCGATCTTACGTGTTTCGCGGGTGTAAAGCTTAAATTTAACCAAAAAATTTGAGAGTCTCTCGTCAAGAGGGTATAATCAAGCAAATTAAAAGTTCTACAAGGAGCCATCATGATCGTCACAACGAAGAAACTATTTGAGCATGCCTATGGTAAATACGCCATTGGTGCCTATAACATCAACAATCTCGAACAAATTGTTGGTCTATTTCGCGGCAACCTCGACTCGCAGGCGCCTTTTATCATTCAGATCAGCAAGGGTGCTCGCAGCTATACTGATAAAAGATTCCTTGAAGCTTTGATTCGCGCCGCCGATGAAGTCTATCCTGAAGCCATTTTTGCGGTTCACCTGGACCACGGCGATGAAGCCACCTGTTATGACTGCATTGACTCCGGTTTTTACAGCTCGGTCATGATCGATGCCAGCGGCTATCCGTTTGATGAAAATATAGCCATCACACGGCGTGTGGTTGATGCGGCTCATGCCAAGGGCATCGTTGTCGAAGCGGAATTGGGCATGCTCGGCGGCGTTGAAGAGCATGTCTCCGTCAGCGAATCCGAAGCTAAACTGACTAATCCGGAACACGCTCGCGAATTCGTGGAACGCAGTGGGTGTGATTCGCTGGCAGTCGCCATCGGCACCAGCCACGGCGCGTTCAAGTTCTCTGGCTCGCAGTCACTGCATTTTGATGTGTTGGCGCAGATCCAGCAACGTCTGCCTGGCTTCCCGCTGGTAATGCACGGCTCCAGTTCTGTGCCGCAGGAAGAAGTACAGCGCATCAACGCCGCTGGTGGGAATCTTGCCGGCGCGAAAGGTGTGGATGCCACCCAGTTCAGGCGTGCAGCCGAACTTGGTGTAACAAAAATCAATATCGATACGGACGGACGCTTGGTTTGGACACGCGTCCATCGCGAGTTTTTCCAGCAGCATCCTGAAAAGTTTGACCTGCGTGACCCGGGCAAGATATTCATGGCGGAGTACGCGAAATTCATCGCAGCCAAGAATGATTACCTCGGCAGCAAGGGTCAATTGCCAAGTGTGCGTGAGTTCCTGCAAGCCTAATACTTGATTTTGAGAGAGAGCTTTGCCTTCCAGCAAGGCTCTTTTTTT
>WOZA01000120.1 GCA_011620505.1 Anaerolineaceae bacterium | reverse complement strand
GCCAAAGACGCTGCGCACCGCAGCCCTTTCCGTACCTCCTGCTGCCATTGAAGCCATCACCCCCGAGCAACTTGGGCGAAGTGAATCCACCCAACAGAGGCGAAAAAAAATACTGGATTTACTGACAAAGGAAGCCTTTCCGATTGATTTCTCGTGGATTTATGCCGAAACCGGTGCTGGCTATGCCGATTTAAAGTTCCTCGCCCAAGCTGGCTTGCTGCACTTCAACGAGACTGAGGTCTGGCGCGACCCCTTGGAGGAGATCCAGGTCAAGCCGGATGTCATTCCAACGCTTACGTCTGACCAGGAAAAGGTCTGGCAGCAGATCCAGCCGGGCTTGGGGCAGGCTGACCAAAAACCTTACCTGCTGCACGGCGTAACCGGCTCGGGCAAGACCGAAATTTACCTGCGGGCGGCAGCAGAAATGCTGGCGCAGGGGCGGCAGGTGCTGATGATGGTGCCGGAAATTGCCATGACGCCCCAAACAGTGCGGCGTTTCATGGCGCGCTTTCCCAACCAGGTCGGTCTCTATCATTCCAAGCTCTCGGACGGCGAACGCTACGACACCTGGCGCAGAGCTCGCAGCGGGGAACTTAAGCTGATTGTCGGCTCGCGCAGCGCGCTGTTTGTGCCCCTGCCAAAACTTGGAATGATTGCTATTGATGAATGCGACCATGACTCCTATGATGAAACCGAGCGTGAGCCGTTCTACCACGCCGTGGAAACGGCTGAAAGCCTGGCGAAGCTGAGCGGCGCTAATTTAATCCTCGGGAGTGCCACCCCTCGCATAACCCAGTACTTCAGCGCCCGCCGCGGAGACATAAAACTGCTGAGCCTGCCAAATCGCATTCTGGCACATCGCGGTGAAACGGCACAGCCAGGCAAGCCAGAGGAATTGCTCACGTTGGAGCTGCCGAAAGTGACCGTGGTGGATATGCGCGCGGAGCTTCGCGCTGGCAATAGCAGCGTGCTCTCCAAAACGCTGCGTGACAAGCTTGCCCTGACCCTGGAGGCTGGGCAGCAGGCAATCCTGTTCCTGAATCGGCGCGGTAAAGCAACCTACGTCTTTTGCCGTCAATGCGGCTATACGCTGCGCTGCCCAAGGGACGACCAACCACTGGTGTATCACGGATCCAAGCAGAGCTTGATCTGTCATTTGTGTGGTTACACCCGCCAGATGCCCAGGAAATGCCCGGAGTGCGGCAGCACCCAAATCCGACAGCTGGGATTGGGAACCGAACGCCTCGAAGAAGTGGTGCAGAAAGAATTCCCTGGTGCACGCCTTCTGCGCTGGGATACTGACACCACCCGCCACAAGGGTGAGCACGAACTGATCCTCTCGCATTTCAGCGCTCACCGGGCCGACGTCCTGATCGGGACACAGATGCTCGCCAAAGGGCTGGATTTGCCGTTGGTGACGCTGGTCGGGATTGTGCTGGCGGAGGTCGGCTTGAATCTGCCAGATTATCGCGCTGCAGAGCGCAGCTTCCAGGTGCTCACGCAGGTTGCTGGCCGGGCCGGCAGGAGCCCACTGGGCGGGCAGGTGGTTCTGCAAACCTATCAGCCTGAAAATTACGTGATCCAGGCGGCATCACGGCATGATTTTGAGGGTTTTTACCTGCAGGAACTCGAACTGCGCAAGGCTCTGAACTATCCCCCTTACTCCCGCTTGATTCGGCTGGAATACCGTCACTCAATCGAATCCAAGGCGGAAAGCCAGGCACGGACCATGGCTGACTTGCTAAGGGCTGAGATTTCTGCCCGGGAGATGCGCCAAACTAGTTTTATAGGTCCGGTGCCAGCCTATTACCGTAAGGTAGCCGGCCAATTCCGCTGGCAGATCATCCTGCGCGGCCCAAATCCGCGGCCTTTGCTCGACGCCTTACCATTACGCGGCTGGCAGGTGCAAATTGACCCCTCTGACCTGCTATAATTATTATCTGAGCCTGTTCACAGGTTGTAAAAGCAGTCATTTTGGAGCTATTCTATGAACCAACGCCAGGAACTAATCAGTTGGGAGGATGTGCATCGCCTGATTGACAACCTCTTGCAGCAATTTGACCACAAATACAACGTGCTGCTTATGATTACCCGCGGTGGCATCGTGCCGGGAGGGTTCCTGGCTGAAGCAATGGACATCCGCAACATATATACCGCTTCAATCGATTTTTTTGAACCAGAGGAAAGCCCCGGAAAAAGCAACTCTCCTTACCTGGCATGGCCCAAATTCCTCCAGTTCCCGGAAAACGCCGCTTTGAAGGGTGAGCGGGTGTTGATCGTGGATGACGTCTGGGGTTCAGGTCGGACCATCACCGCGGTGCGAAAACGCGTCACAGCAGCCGGCGGCTTGCCATCCACCTGTGTTTTACATTTCAATCCCTACCGAAATCTGTTCGATTCCAGTAAACCTGACTATTTCGGCGCGACGACTGATGCCCGTATCATTTACCCCTGGGAAGTTGAACACGGTTTTCGCAATCCTCTGCTTCCTAACAAACCCTGATATGGAGACTCCCATGAGCGAAACAACCGCCCAAAAACCTTTGCATTGGTACGACGCCATCACCATCAATATTTATTTCTTTGCACTGACACTGCGCAGCCAGACTCTGACGCCGCTGATCGTGCCGCTTTTGGTGCAGCAATTCGTTGGGGAGGAAACTAAAGGAACAAGCTACGGCAATTTGCGGCTGGTTTCACTGATGGTCGCGCTGCTGGTGCAGGCGGTCGCGGGAATGCTCTCAGACCACAACACCTCGCGCTGGGGCAGGCGAAGGCCATTCATTCTGGTCAGCACCGTGCTGGAAATCATCGCGTTCCTCGGGGTGGGATGGATTGCGGGCAGCATGGAGGGAATGGCTGGATACTGGGCACTCTTTGCGGTGATCGTCTGCTCGATGGTCTTCTCCAATATCGGGCATGGGGCAGCCCAGGGCTTGATCCCCGACCTGGTTCCGCCTTCACAAAGGGGCAGATACTCTGGCATCAAAGCCTTCTTCGAGCTGCCTCTGCCGTTAATTTTCGTGGCGTTTACCATTTCCAGGATGGTCACTACGGGTAACCTTTGGGGAGCAATCCTGGCGGTGATTGCCGTATTCGTCGTTGCAACTGTTCTAACCATGATGGTCAGGGAAACGCCATTAAAGCAGCCGACAAAGCCCATGGACTGGACAGGCATCCTGCGCCTGGTGGCAATGACCGGGCTATTCACCCTGGTAATCGTGCTGATTGGCACGGGGGTTCGCTGGCTGCTGCCGCATCTCCTTGCGCTGAAAAGTTCTTTATCCCTGGTACTCATAGGCGTGGTGGGTGTGGCAGGCATGCTGCTGGCAGTGGTGCTGGGGGTGATCGCCTCGGTGCGAATCAGCCTGGGGAAAGAAGCTGGGAATCGCCCAAGTTTTACCTGGTGGGTGATCAACCGCCTGGCGTTTCTGGTTGGAGCCAACAACCTTGCCAGTTTTGTGCTGTATTTTATCCAGGAACGTTTCCCGGAGATGCAAGGAAGCGCTGCGGCTCAGCCGGCTTCCCTGCTGATGATGGTGGTTGGCGTAGCCATCCTGGTGATCTCGATCCCCTCCGGTTGGCTGACGGATAAGTTTGGCGCCAAACTGATCCTGCTGGTCAGCGGGCTGATGGCTACCCTGGGGACTGTTATTGTGATTATGTCGCGCACCATGCCCGTGATGTTTGTCGGGGGTGTGTTGATCGGGTTGGCAACCGGTGCGTTCTTCTCCTCGAACTGGGCGCTCGGGACCTCCATTGTGCCCAAAGAAGAAGCTGGGCGCTGGCTGGGGATTTCCAACCTGGCTGGGGCAGGCGCTGGCGCGGTAGGCGCGTACATCGGCGGACCGATCGGGGATGGTGCCGGATATGTGCTTTTGATGGGTCTCTACGGGTTCCTGTTCTTGTTCTCAACCCTGGCTTTGATCAAGATCAAGCCCGAGGCGAGTGTTTAATCTCGCCTCAAGTTTTGGTCAGGCATATAAAAACAACTTTACGCTATGAATACTTCTGCCTGGGAGCCCTCAGGGGTTTTGGTGACTTCGATCCGGTCCGGGAAGAAGTCCTTTAGCTCTTCGATGTGCGTGATGATCAGGATCTTTTTGAAGTCCTGGCGGATCAGGTTGATGGCTTCAACCAGGCGCTGGCGCCCCTGGACATCCTGGTTGCCAAATCCTTCATCGATTACCAGCGTCTGCAGCTTTGCGCCTGCCCGTTTTGCCAGCACGCGCGAAAGCGCCAGGCGAATGGCGAAATTAATCCTGAAGGCTTCGCCCCCACTGAAGGTTTCATAATCCCGCACAGCCCCGCCAGCACTAATGCGGATGTCGAGTGTTTCGCGTTTGTCACTACGCTTTGCATCCTTAAATTCACGTTGTGTTGGAAAACTGACGCTCATGGTATAGTCCGAGAGCCGGCTGAGGATGTCGTTGGCCTGCTCTTCCAATTCGGGGATCGCCTGCTCGATCAGCATCGCCGGCACCCCGTCTTTACCAAAGGCTTTTTGGACCAATTCGAGGTCGCGAATGGTACGGCGGATGCTTTCGGCGTCCTCCCGGGTGATAACGAGGTTCTTTTTCTGCTGGTCGATCGTGGCAAGTTGCTGATTTAGTCCGCCAAGGCGCATTTGCACCCTGGAAGCCGTTAATTTGGCATTGTTAAGGGCTGCCTGAGTCTGGCTGATATCGGGCAGTCCTGCCTGGGCAGCTGCCAGTTCTGCGGCTTTGGCGTCATACTCTGCTTGCAGGCGTTCTTTTTCCAACGTTGCAGCCTGGATATTTTCGCTTAGATCTGCCAGACCAGCCTGCAGCTCTTCCACGGCGCTCTGAGCGGTTTGCAGGCGGTTATAGGCGTCGACCGCGGGGCGTGCCGCCTCTTCTTCGGACTTGAGCTGTTGGTGGGCGCGGGCATCGTAACCCAATTCAGCCAGCCGTGTTTCTTCCTCAGCTATTTTGACCCGGACGTCGGGCAGAAAATCATCCGCTTTAAGCGATTCTTTTGCCTTTGCCAGATTAACGGCACCCTCTTCCTGCCAGGCCTGCTCAGCTTTTTGGATATCCTGCAGGCGCAAATCAAGCTTGGCAATCTCGTTCTGGTACTGCAACAATTCAGATTTATTCTTTTCAAGGTTGCGGCGCGCCTGGCGCAATGCTTCCTCCTCCGCCTCAGCCTCTTCGAGCGCTTTCTTGTTGGCGCGGAACTGGTCGCCAAGGGAAGTGCCTTGGGCTTTCAGTTCTGTGCTGAGCTCAGCGCGGTGCTCCTCCGTGAGCGGTTGACCGCAAAGGGGGCAAACCGCATCAGCAACCTGCGCCAGTTGTTCGATGCGTTCTTGCAGGTCTTGCATGCGTGCCCGCAGTTCGCCATTTTCCAAGTGAAGGGCTTTCTTCCTGGTCTCAAGGGCAGCCAGCAAACTCTCCGGGTCAGCCGCGTTATTAATCTCCTGGGTGAGGGCAGAAACCATCTGACCAATATCCTGCCGCTGTTGTTCAAGGGCACGGGCATCCGCTGCTGACTGGCGGATGCGGGCTTCCTCCTGCTGAAGGTGCTCAACGGTGGTGGTGAGCCGCTGCCTCTCCATCTCAAGTTGCTGGCGATAGGTTTTCAGCTCGCTTTCAATCGGGCGAAACTGCTCCGCCTGGGCTTCTGCCTGGCGCAGGCGTTCAAGTAATTGATTATAGGCATCATATGCGGCTCTAATTTCCTCTGCGCGGGCGAGGGTGTTTTGGTGAATTTGCAGTCGCGCCAGGCGTTCGGTTTTCTGCCGTTCAAAGCCTTCAATGCGGTTTTGGGCGGCTTTCAGTTGACTGCCGAGTGCGCTCACAGTCTGCTGCTGTGCTTCAAGTTTTTCTTTTAGTGCCAATTGCTGCTGATAACGCGCCGTTTGCAGCTCCACTTCAGTTGAAGCTGCCTTCAACTCCTGCTCCGCGGCTTGATATTCTGCCCGCTTTAGGGGTTCCTGGTCGAGTTCAGCCTGGATTTCAGCCAATTTGCGTTCACGGACATCCAGGTCGATTTTTGCATCGCGGATGCGAGTTTTGGTGTACTCGTGGTACACCTCCCACTGGTCCAAGCCGAGGATGCTCGAGAGGATTTTCTTACGGTCAGCGGGGCGCTGCGTGGCGAAGGAATCGGCTTTCCCCTGTAAAAAGAACGAGGCGTTGACGAAGGTTTCATAGTCCAGCCGCAACGTGTTCTGAATTTTTGCCTGGGTGGCGCGCAGGTTTTGCTCGGTCAGGACTTTCCAGGTGCCCTGCTCTCCCAAGCTTGGGTTGAAAATCATGAAATCGAGCTGGCTGCCTTTGCCGCGGGTGATGCTGCGTACAATCCGATAGGTCTGGGACTCATATTCAAAGTCCAGCTGCACTTCCGCCTTGGTAGAGGCGGTATTGATGATGGCTTCATCCCGCCGGCGGGCTTCCCCGTAAAGGGCGTAAGTAATGGCATCCAACAGGGAGGATTTCCCGGCACCATTCGGTCCAGAGATGCACGCCAGGTCAAAGCCGGAGAAGTCAATCTCGACCGGCTTGCGGTAAGAAGTGAATCCGGTAATGCGCAACTTAATCGGTATCATCGTCACCAAACCCTAACAACTTGTTGAAATCCGCGGTGGTTGCAGGCTTCGGCGTCTCATCTTTGTGTAGTTCCTGCCAGAATTTTTCATCATAACGCCGTGAACGGATGGGGATTGGCATGGGCACACCCCAGCCGAGCATCAGGACTTCCTCTTTGGGCTGAAGCTTGGCGAGCATGCCGCGCAGAGCATTTCGCCCTGCCAAACCGCTGAGCACCGCATTGATGTCATCCTCATCCCCGAGAGCTCCTGAGATGCGCGTCCCCAGCTGCGACATGACCTCGTCGTAAATCTGCGAGGGACGCTGGTCAATAATCAGCAGGGTCACGTAATACTTGCGCATTTCGCGCGCGATGGTGCTGAAGATGGTCTGGGAAGCCATTTCGCGGTTGAGCAGCTTGTGGGCTTCCTCGACCACCACCACCAGCGGACGGGGTTCTTTCTTTTTGTCCTTGTGGAACTGGTTGGTAGCAGCCTCCCAGGTGTCGCGGATTTTCCGGGTGATTAAATTGGTAACCAACAGGTAATCGAGCTCAGAATCGTAGCGACCAAAGGAGAGGATAACATGCCGCCCAGCCTGAAGAGTATCGATAATCTCCGCCAGGCCATTACTCGCGGGGCTGTCCACCAGGTAGGGTCGGTTCATCAGGCGGCCAAGTTTGCTGCGCAGACTTTCCGCTGCCATCACATTTACGCCCGCCTCATTTGCCCAGGCTTCCACGCTGTCGGCTGCGGGACGGCGTTTTCCTTCCTCATCCTCTTCGGTTGCTTTTCCGCGCATCTGCATAAATGCCATGAACCAATCCTCACCAAAACTGGTCTGCAAGGCATCCAGCGTGGTGGCGGTGGTTTCCTTGAGGTTGAGGCTCTGGCTCAGCTGCAGAATATCTTCCGGGGTGAGATCCCTGTAAGCAATTTCAAGGTTAAAATCAGCGTGCAGGGCACCAAAATCCGTGCCCGCACCCAACCCAACCAACCTTACCCGTGCTGTAAACTGCTCTTTGAGTCCACTCACCGGCTTACCGGTATCCGAAGAGGTGCTTGGGGGACCATACTCGTTGTGCATGTCAAAAATCAGGGTTGAAGCATTGTTGGCATGGATCAGCCCCGCCAGAATCATCCGCGCCAGGAAGGACTTGCCCGAGCCAGTCGTGCCAAAAATCCCCGATGAACGCTGAACGAACTTCTCGAGGTTCAGGCAGACCGCGTGACCTTGTTCGCGTGTCTCACCAACGCGAAAGATGGTTTTGCCGTCTTCCGTACCGAATATCTGCTCGATATCTTCGGCATTTGCCAGTCTGACCGGCGCGTGGTGGTCAGGAACTGTCTTTACCGTGATGGGTGTATCTTTCGCCGGTCGGTTTTGCAGCCAGGTGGCATACTCCGGGCTGGCTGGGTCCGGACCGCGATCCAGCATCAGGGCGGGCATGACCGCCAGGTTGGTATAGAGCGTGTTCTGGTTGAGGTACTGCCCCAGGCGCGGGCTGAAGCGCTCGCTGTTAAGTTGGCTGGCATAGTTGGGGTCGATGGCAGCCAACTGGAGGTCTGTCACCAGCCCATAAAAGCGCAAGCTGCCGCTATCCATCACCACAAAAGCCCCCTCCTGCACCGTTTGTGCCGGCACGGTCAGCTTCACCTGCAGGTTGGCTTCAAGACCGCCCCCTGTCACAAAGCCGATCGGCGGGTTGGCATTACTGAAATCTGCTCGTGGTTCCATGATGCGTTTACTCCAATTCTGAAAGCGCGTCCAACACCTGGGTCAGGCGCGGGTAGTCATCTCTTAACAGGACGATCAGTCTCTGGCAGGCTGCCTCGTACCAGTCGGGGTTGCCCAGTGAATCCTGTACGCGGCGTGCCTGCGCGAGGTGCGAGACGAGCAGCTCTTCAACCGGCTGGTCCGCCAGGCGCAGGATGTGGCGCAGGTAAGAAAGCCCGTGGCTGGTAAAGCGCGCCACTTCTTGCGAGTCGCACAGGAAGAGTTGATCGAGGCTTAGCGGCGGGCGCGGCGGCAACTGGTGATGGATCTGACCGTCACTCTGGTAGCCAATCGTGAGCACATGGATCTCAACCGGCAGATTGCGGTTGTAGCGATTGTCGGCAGTATATTCCCCCGGGAGGCTTACCCCCGAGACGAGCTGGCGCACGAGCCCATCATCGTTGATGCTGATGTTGGTGATCAGTCCATAGACATCCGTCTGATCTTCCAGGGATGCTCTGACCAGCGAACCAAAAGCCGGGGTTTCCAGCTCCCTCACGCGGCAGCCGGCCACAAATTGGCTGTTGTCGGCACGCAGGAGCTTGCCAATTGGGATCGAACGGGACGAATCGCTCATGATAGTCCTTTCAGATAGTCTTTATTGGAACGTTGTTGGTGGATACGTATCTGGGGATCAAGCTGGCTCTGAAGCATCACTTCGACCTCGTCCGCTTCCACCCGTTTGACCACTGCCAGTTCATGCGCACGATGCAAGAGATAGGGGTAAGGGTGAGAATCGAGCACCTGGGCCTCCTTGTAAATGACAGCATGCAGCGTGTCCACCAGGCCAGGCACTTCGCTGACCCACAGAGGGAATTCAAGGCGCGCCAGGCAGGGCTCACTTTCGGCACTGCTGACGTTTACGTAAAAGAATGCGACCGGCAAGCTGTTGGCGGGTTTCCTGGCACTGCGGGTGATGGCTTCGAAGATTGCGGAGCGTTCCCCTGGCAGGCGCAGGATTTCCTGTAAGATAAATCGGTCGCTTAAGTTGAATTCGCGATTGTTGGATTCAAGCGGTAAGCCCTGGCGCTTGCACTGGAAGATTGCCAACATGCGGCTGAGCATGGCAGAACCGGGCTTGTCAATATAGCCGGCAGTCATCACACCCCGGCGCTGTAGGTCCTGGTCAATTTCGAAGACCTCCCGCTGCACCTCCTGACCCCGGTCACCCTGAATGGTAGAGCGGTAAAAGACGTCCAATGGGCCATCGGTAAGGGTGATGACAGGCTCGAGGTCCTCAGGCGAGACTGCCCGGCGAATCAATTTTCGTTCTGCCAGGTCGCGCAGGAGTGCCACCTCATCCTCGCCAATCAAGGTTCCCTCCGGGGTCTGAATCTGGTCCATGGCAAGCAATTCGGTCTCAACCCGAATTTCAGGCGGTTCGCCACTGCCGATATGCGCCTTAATCAATCCGACATTGACCACGCCAAACTGCAAAGCGCGATGACGGCTGGGGACAATCTGCGAGCCGTCTGCTGCAATCAGGGTATAGCTTTTGGGTGCCTGGGGCAGCGGGCGGTGGGTCAGAATTGGCTCGTTGGTTGGTTTTGCCAGGTAAAGGTTGGTTAGCTGCTGTTCAGCCTCCTCAATTGCCTGGCGCAGCAAGTCAGGACTGGCAGCAGCGTCATTGAGCAGGTTTTTAAGGGCGCCTGCACGCGCAACCTGTTCTGCCTGCCAGGCAGCATATTGGGCTGCGAATTGACCCTGGCTGTGTTCTAATTGAGCATAATTTACCGGCATGATTTCCTCAAAGGCAATGCATCTGTTTATTATATCCAAGCCTGCGGGAGAAAATGGAACAAAAGAGCACCATCTGACGTTAAGCAAACAGATTGATAACCATTCAAGGAGAAAAAATGAACAAGAAACACGTCTTCACATTTATTGCTTTGCTGTTGGTCGCCACTATTGGACTTTCAGCTTGTACTATGTTGCCAGTTCAGCCAGCTGATGCAACAAACGAATCCGCCCAATCAGATTCTGCCCCCCTTCGCACACTGAGCGTGACCGGAACCGGCAGGGTTCTGATGGTACCAGACCTGGCATACATCAACATTGGTGTCCGCAATCAGGCACAGGATGTCTCTTCTGCTCTCGCAGCCAATAACACTCAGGCAACCGCAATTTCGGACGCGATCAAGGCTGTTGGAGTTGAGGAAAAAGACCTCCAGACTGCTAACTTCAATGTCTACTCCATCCAGCAGTATGACCAGAACGGTCAACCAAGCTATATTAACTATGAGGTTGAAAATACCCTGTATGTGACCGTGCGCGATCTGACAAAACTCAGCCAGGTTCTGGATGCTGCCTTGGGCGCTGGTGCCAACCAGATCTACGGTATCAACTTCGACCTCGCAAACCGACAGTCTGCCCTTGATCAAGCAAGAGACCTTGCCATCAAGGACGCCCAGGAAAAAGCGCTGGCAGTTGCTGCGACGTCTGGAGTCACACTCGGACAAATCCAGACCATCAATGTGTCCAACACCTCTTACGTGCAGCCTTACACACCCTACGGTATGGGCGGTGGGGCGATGGATGCTGCCTCATCTGTACCCGTCTCAGCCGGGCAGATCGTGGTTACCTTTGACGCCAACCTGGTTTATGTGATCGAGTAACGCCCTTGCTTCTTGCTCCCAGCAACGTGCGTAAAAATACACCCCAGAAAAACAGATTTCCGGGGTGTATTTTTTTGTGATTTAAGGTGGTTAATCGTGTGGCAGTCAGGGGGCATGATAAAATTAGGTATCCTAAATTGAAGACGATAAGGGGCAGGAAGAAATCAACCCATCCAGCGGGCTAAAGCCCGATAAAGAAGAGGAAACATTATGAGCATTCATCCACTTGCAGGCAAACCCGCGCCGCTCGAATCGCTGACCAACATTCCACGCTTGATTTCAGCCTATTACACTCAGCACCCCGAACCGGGTAATCCAGCCCAGGCGGTCGCTTTTGGCACCTCTGGGCATCGCGGCACGTCGCTGAACGGAAGTTTCAACGATGACCACGTGGCTGCCATCAGCCAGGCGATCTACGAATATCGCCGCGGCGAGGGCATCACCGGACCGCTTTTCATGGGGATGGACAGTCACGGGCTTTCGGAGCCGGCGCTCTATACCGCCATCGAGGTTTTTGCTGGCAACGCGATGGAGATCCGTATCCACCAAAATCATCAATACACCCCCACGCCGGTCATCTCGCACGCCATCCTGACCTGGAACGCCAGTCACCAAGGCGTACAGGCCGACGGGGTGGTCATCTCCCCTTCACACAACCCTCCCGAAGACGGCGGTTTCAAATACAACCCGCCCAATGGCGGTCCGGCTGACACAGTAACCACTAAGTGGATCCAGAACCGGGCCAATGAGATCATCGCCAACGACATGCTGGATGTGCGCCGGATGCCACTGAATAGGGCAATGGCAGCTGACACAACCAGGCAAATAGACCTGCTGACTCCCTACATCACGGACCTCATCAACGTGGTTGATTTGAAGGCAATTGCCGACTCCGGCATTCACATCGGTGCCGATCCGTTGGGGGGTTCGGGCATCGCCTATTGGGAACCCATGGCTGAGATGTACGGGCTCAACCTGGAGGTTGTCAACAAACGCATTGACCCGACCTTCTCCTTCATGACCCTGGACAAAGATGGCAAGATCCGCATGGATTGCTCCTCTCCCTACGCGATGGCCAGCCTGGTTGCCATGAAAGATGATTTTGATATCGCCTTTGGCAATGATGTTGATTTTGACCGCCACGGCATCGTCACCCCCAGCGTGGGTCTGATGAATCCCAATCATTACCTGAGCGTGGCTATTTGGTACTTATTCCAGCATCGTCCTGACTGGCCGGCAACAGCTGCGGTGGGGAAGACGCTGGTTTCGAGTTCGATTATTGATCGCGTTGCCCGCAAGATCGGGCGCAAACTGTGCGAAGTGCCGGTTGGCTTCAAATGGTTCGTCCCCGGACTGCTGGATGGCAGCATCGGATTCGGCGGGGAGGAAAGCGCTGGGGCTTCATTTCTGCGCAAAAACGGACAGACGTGGACGACCGACAAGGATGGGATCATCCTCGACCTGCTGGCGGCAGAGATTCTGGCTGTGACGGGTAAGGATCCGGGTCTGCATTACCAGGCGTTGGAGGAGGAATTGGGCGGTAGTTTCTATGCCCGTCTGGATGCCCCAGCGAACGCCAAACAAAAAGCGATTTTGGGCAATCTCTCGCCAGAACTGGTGAAAGCCGAGATGATGGCTGGCGATCCGATTTTGGAGAAACTTACCACTGCCACCTGCAATCACGCTCCGATTGGCGGACTGAAAGTGGTCACCGAGAACGGTTGGTTCGCCGCCAGACCTTCGGGAACAGAAGATATTTACAAGATTTACGCTGAGAGTCTCAAGAGCGCGGAGCACCTGGCCCAGATCCAAAAGGAAGCCCGCGAGATCGTCGACGCCGCTTTGGGAGAGTAAAACCGGTTTTTCGGTTGAGTTCATCAACCAACTTGAAGGTAGTCTATTGATAAACAAAACAGGCAGTGATGGGAACATACATCGCTGCCTGTTGTTTTGGTTTGATTTGCCCAATTAATCTGCTGTCAAATCAAATTTCCAAATTCCAGCCATGTTTCCGAACAAAGCTTTTACCGCATGGTCCGACAGCAGAGCGAGAGCCTTTTCATCTTGAGCATAGGGCGAGCTTTCCTTGATTCTATAGCCCTGGAAGCCATCCTCTTGAAAACACTCCAACTCCAGACCGGGAAAATCATCTTGCATCGTTTTTTGAATGTGTTCAATATTCAATACCTTACAATACTCGCTCTCACTTGGGAAAGCAGTCAGGCCGAGAATTCTCAACTGGATCGACCGGTTCAAAAAATCATCCGGAACATTTGCAAAAGTCAATCGATCAACTCGATAAGGTGTCTCTTGAAGAAATTCGCTTGAGCAGTCATCTTCCTGAGGAGTTTTTTGCATGTCTATCTTACAGGCTGTCCCATCAGCATAATGAAACAAGCCTTCCACCAGGTCGAACCCTGCGTATGAATATGCTTGCGAGTCAATTTCGAGGACGGCATTATTTATTTTCCAGTCCCGGGAATCTTTCAATTCCCAAAGCACTTCCACGATCGCATCGTTGCCCGAAGAGGTAATACTTAAGACTTCCATGGTTAACCCATCATATTCGGCAATCTTGTTATTGAATTGCACTTTCTGAGCTTGCTGCTCCGTTTCAGAGACGGCTGGGCTGGTTTCTTTTATTTCGTTTGGCGATTCGGCTTTTGAGATTTCAGCTTTCGAGCTCCCGACTATGAGATTCAAAAGAAAAGCCATGCCAACGATGACAATAGCAGACAATAGAATTGTCACAATTCGCTGTTTTTTCGTTTTCATTTTTTCCTCAATTGTTCTTAGTCATAAAGATCTTACATTTAGTGCAAACTGGCGCCGGAACTGGAACTGTGGGTTTATGGTCCATGTTATAGCTCCTGTTAAACAATCGAAGCCATTTCTAAAATCATCCTACCCCCCTCCGCAATTCTTGTCAAACAGGGTAACCACGGGGGGGTTACCCCTACAAGGGATAATTTGGTACGGAAAGAATATGATATTCCGCACTCTGTGACGACACCGGCACAATCAATCAGCGGTGGGAGTAAACCCCCACCGACAACTTCGAATCTATTCATACGGATGGGCTTTAGTCCATCCGCTATGGTAATTTATGTTGGATTGCGTTGCCCGCCCCGCGGATTTGTACGGTGTTCAATCCGGTTTTATTAACGGGCAACCATGGGAGGTTACTCTTACGGATCTTAACTGTATTGGAATATTGATTTTCTGGTTAGGAACGACGCATCCCATAAGGGGAGGCTTTGCACTGCGTCACCCTTACATTGGATCCCGGTGTCTGCCGTGG
>WOZA01000053.1 GCA_011620505.1 Anaerolineaceae bacterium | reverse complement strand
TAAACTTTGGCACTTGTGGACATCGCTCCCAGGGGGAAACCGACCGTTGCTCCAACTTTGACGCTTGAGCCTGCCAGCGCGGCTTTGCAGTAAGCAACCCAATAACTATTGACGCAAACCGCGCCGAAGTGGTATTGCAAGGCTTGCTCGCAGAGGATCGCAACCTGCTCATCTGTGGCATCCGGCTTGAGAAGGGTATGATCGATGATGCTCGCCAGCGGGAAGGTGTGATCAGGGTCAGCCGAATCTATGCCGGCTTCAACCTTCTGAACGCGCCCTTTTTTGTCGAAATAGGTTGTCATGGATTGCCCGTGGGATGTAAGTGTTATTTGAAAAGCATAAACGGGTTGAAAATCGTTGGTGGTCATGGTGCACTCCTTGGATTTTTCCGGCTCCCCTCTGACCGGTTTGGTTAATTTTACCCCTTAAGCACGGTCTTTGTTGTTTGTGGAAACCAATGAGCACCAAAACGTATGGCGGATTGTTAAGCAAATCAATGTCGGGGTGAGCTAAGCTATAATTCAACTCAGAGAGAATATCATGCAGCCCAAATTCACCGCCATCGCCCATCCCAACATTGCCTTCATCAAATACTGGGGCAATCGCGACGACGCCCTTCGCTTACCGCTGAACGGCTCGATATCGATGAATCTAAGCGGGATGGAAAGCACGACGAGCGTACAGTTTGATGCGGAGCTGGAGCAGGATAGCTTCGAACTGAACGGCGCAATCCAATCAGGCTCTTCACTGCAAAGGGTCAGCCAATTTCTTGACCACGTACGGCGTTTAGCGAACTCTAACCATTACGCTCGCGTCTCCTCCTCAAATAATTTTCCCACCGGCGCGGGGATTGCCTCCTCCGCCTCCGCTTTCGCAGCCCTGGCACTGGCTGCCAGCAAGGCCGCAGGCTTGGACCTCAGCCAAAAAGACTTGTCACGGCTTGCCCGGTTGGGTTCCGGTTCGGCATGCCGCTCAGTTCCGGATGGTTTCGTGGAATGGCTGCCCGGCGAGGATGATGCCAGTTCCTATGCTATCAGCATTGCCCCCAAAGATTACTGGAGCCTGGTGGACGCAGTCGCCGTGGTCAGCCAGGAGCACAAGCTGGTTGCTTCCCGCGCCGGGCACAAACTGGCGCAGACTTCACCGCTCAACGCGCAGCGCGTGCAGGATGCCCCGGATCGTCTTAAGCACTGCCGCGAAGCACTACTCGGACGCGACTTCGCCCGATTTGCCGAAGTAGTTGAGCTCGACTCGCACTACATGCACGCCGTGATGCGCACCAGCAATCCGCCGTTGGTCTATTGGGAGCCAGCCACCGAAGTGCTGCTTTGGCAGGTCTGGCAGTGGCGCAAAGAGGGTCACGCGGTCTGCGCCACGGTGGATGCCGGACCAAATGTGCATGTGTTGGCGCTCGCAGACGAGCTGGAGTGGCTGCGGAAGGCTCTATTGGAGCTGCCGGGGGTAAAAAAAGTACTGGTCGGAGCGCCGGCTGACGGCGTAAGGCTGGCTGACTGATCCCTAAAAGGGTTTGATGCTGTCCTGGATATTTTTGGCGAGTTCGTCAATCTTAGCCGATATGCTTTCCACCGCTCGCGTCAGGTCAGTAAAGCTGCGTGTATGGGTCTCGAGGATCCCCTTGAAAACGTTGAGATCGAGCAGGTATTCGGACTCGCGCAGATTAGCTTTAATTCCGCCCGTATAGCTGACTTTCACGTGATATTGTTTGGGCAAAGTTTCTGATTTCAGCGCATTATCAATCACATCCACAGACGCGCGTATCTCATATTCGGGAGGTAGTGTGGGAATGATCTGGTGAATAAAAGCCAGCTGCTCAATATCGTAATTCTTCAGCGAAGTCTGCAGGGGCGGGTTAAAAGCGATTTCCACATTTCGTGCTGCTGTGCGCCCTGTATTTTTGATGACCAGGTCAAAAATGGGTGAGTCAGTCTGATGGTCAAAATAAATGACTACATATGGTGCGATCTCCTGATCGCGATCCTCCACCATCTCCGCGACGCTGCGGTCCATAGCCTGGGCGGATTGCCGGGTGCCCTCCGCCACTTCAGCTGTCTTGATAACATAGACGACTAATGCAATCAGGCTGAGGAGTTGGATAACAAACAGGATGATCTCAAGAGTGGTAGCTTTCATTTAATCCCTCCTGTGGAAATTCGGGTTAGTTTGCTATTGCGAGGTTTTTTGGGCTTTGGTTCTGGCACATCCTCGTACAGGGCGCGAAAGAGCAGTGCCATTTTTTCATCATCTTCCAGGTCTTGAATGATGTAATAAGGCTTAGAACCCTGGTATGCCTCGCCGGTGGGGGCATCCTCACCAAGCACACGCGCACTTCCCGGCAGCACCTTGAGAAATACCTGGTCGTCACAAACTAATCCCATCACCCGGTTGAACATGTAGAGGCCATAATCGCCAAACATCTTCCGGGCACTGATGCCTTCGATGTGGCTCAGGCATTCCAGCACGTAATCGATGTATTCCTTAGACGTTGCCATGTCAGCTCACATTGCTTTATGCGAATTCTTTAATCCCCGGTTCGCTATCCAGGCGACCAGGAGCGGTAAGAGAATGGCTGTCAGAATGATCCAAACCAGGTAAGAAACTTGCGTCATTTCAAGGAACACCAGCACATTCAGGCTGATTAATGCCAGCAGGATAACTACCAGGTACGATACCGTCGTCACATCAAGTAAAGATTTGTTGCGTTGATTGGCAACATCTTTGGGCAACCCGAGTGATGGTTTGGAAGCTGGAGCGAGTTGGTGTTCCTTCATTGCCGAGGAGTAGGCGAGCCAGGTGAAAACAGCCCAGTTAATGAAGACCACTGCTGCGACCAAATACATGGCCCTTGCAGACGCTTCAAGCGTCGGATGGATCAGGACCTGGATAGCCAAAGAAAGCCCCGTTGCGATATCGATCAGGAATAGAAAAAACTTGTTCAACGCTGGACCTCCTCTCTGCAATGCCTGGATGATGTGTGTCTATGTATTTTACATGAATTCCT
>WOZA01000108.1 GCA_011620505.1 Anaerolineaceae bacterium | reverse complement strand
GAGGCGAGCAGCACGAAGATCAGCGTCCGCAGGGGTTTATCTTTTTTGTAGCCCAGCAAAACCAACACTACGCAAACCATCAGGTGGTAATAGACCGCGCCCTGGAAAAAGAAAAGGAAGAGCAAAGCGGTCAACCATGGAAGTGAAACTTTTTTGGAATGGCTTAAGCGTTTCGCCATCAGCCAACTGCCCCACAGGGTCATTCCGAGCCACAGTACCACCTGCCAGATGCGGTGGAAGAGGATGGAGCGAATACCAACGAAAAACGGCAGTGCCTGCATCAGGTATCGGGTCGGATGCAGCACAGGCAGAGGAAGTCTGGAACCGTATATGCTCTCGGAAGCGAAGAGGGAGGCATTGTAGAAGCGACTGCCTTCCGACCATCCCAACGCGAAAGGTCCGCTTTGTATCTCGGGCACAAAGGCAGCCACACGGTACAGCACCCCGAACACCAGCAGGCATTTGGCAAAGGCAATGTAGGGTGATGGTTCTGATTTGCGCGATAGGAGCAAGGCAAAGACACCCGAGAATCCGACGGCAAAGGCAAATCTGCCGCTGCCATAGCTGAAGAGGTGAAATTTAAGATTGAAGAAAAGTATGGTCAGCGCTAAAGCGACCAGTGAAAAGGCAATCCAACTGCCCACTCCATTCTTGGGAGATGGAATCTTTTCCACAAAACCCTGTTTGAACTTCCAGGTCAGGAAAAACAGGATGGCACATACCAGCGCCATGCCTGCCATGCCCATGAACCAGATATTGCGCACATAGCGGCTATCCCACAAAAACCAAACACAAGCCGCTCCAAGCAGCAACAGCCAATGACGTACGAATTTTTGCGTTTCTTCTGGATTCATAGTGCTTCCTCTGGGATCGACTCTTCAATTTCAGTAGGAGATTTTCCAGCCAGCACATCGCCGACAAAAAAGGCTCCTGGCAGGCTGCCAATCAACCAAACCAGGCGCAGGATGAGCGCCAGAGCGATGCTTGTGGCAGGAGAAAGACCACCAAGAAAGGTGTATAAATTCGTGATGGTGACTTCCTGTAAACCCAAACCATTAATCGAGATGGGCAGGAGGGTGATGAAGTAGGTCAGGCTCCAGATACCGGCAATCTGCCAGAAACTGAGTGTCTCCCCCATGCCCTCGATCAGGATGAGGATAATAAAGTAGATTGCCGCCTGATGAATCAGCGTGAATCCGAGCGCTTTCAGAAGGATGAGAGGGTGTTTTGACCAGAAGCGAAGGTCATCCAATATCTTTTGGAATCCACGCTTAAGGCGATCGAAGAACGGCAGAGCCATGCTTCCCGCAAGAGCAGAAAGAGTGCGTGAATGCAGATAAGAGGTCAGTCCGGGCAGGGAAAAAGGCACCATCAGCACCATACCCGTCATGCCGACCAGGCGGTCAACCACCAGGGAAGCCGCGGCCAGGCTGGTGCTCAACCCAAGCCGCACCGCGCCAGCAAGGCGCAGCACGTCTCCACCGATCGTGGTTGGCAGCACGTTCGAGGCGAAAAGTCCCGCAAAAGTGAGCTTGAGGGTATCTGCAAGACTGAGCGTGGGAGTCTGATCCTTCAGCAGCATGTACCACCGACCAAAAGTAGCGAACCGCGAAACAAACACCAGCACCACTACAAGTAAAATGCGCCAGGCCGTCAGCTGGCGAATGGTCTGCCAGGCTTCCCCCCAGCCAACCCTGCTGAGGAGATAGATCACAATCCCAATGGAGAGGATAGTTCCCCCCCAACGGATGATGAGGTTCAGACGCTGCTTACTTTGCTTTGACATAGGAGACCTGGTCGCAATTATACAACAGGCAAGCCCGCCGGATTTGTTACAATATGGGCATAAAAATTTCCGGAGGAATTGATGGATCTTTTCGTGATCGACCCTTACCAGTTTTCGGTCCAACCGCACAACTTGTTTGATCGTCAGACGGTGCTCTTAGCGTGCGGCGACTTCGCGGCAGGGGATTACAACTGCATGACCATCAGCTGGGGTTTGTTTGGCACCATGTGGAACGTTCCAGCGGCACTCGTGGTGGTACGCCCAAGCCGGTTTACATTCAACTTCATGGAACGATTTGATAACTTCACCCTGACTGCCTTCCCATCAGATTTTAGAAGGGATCTAGGGTACCTCGGCAACCATTCCGGCAGAGATGAAGATAAGCTGGCGAAAACGCAGTTGAACGCGATTGCATCGGATCTGATCAGCTCACCAACTTTCGCCGAAGCTGAATTGAGCGTGGAGTGCAAGAAAATCTATTTCACGGATTACAATCCGGAGCAGTTCCTTGCTCCTTTCATCCATGAGCATTATGACGGCGGAAATTACCACCGATTGTATTACGGCGAGATCTTACAGATTAAGGGAACCAAAAAGTATCAAAGTAACCCGACCGGTAATGATTAATGCGTTTTCTCACCTGTTGCAAAGCAACAAGAACAACCGAAAAGCTATTGGAAGGCGTTATAATCTAATCGACGACGAAAAGGAGAGTCAATGACCGAGAAAAAGATTCGCGTTTTGATTGCCAAACCCGGGCTGGATGGTCACGACCGGGGCGCCAAGGTAGTAGCCCGCGCATTGCGGGATGACGGCATGGAAGTTATCTACACCGGCTTGCGCCAGACCCCCGAAATGATTGCTGAAGCCGCATTGCAGGAGGATGTGGACGTTGTCGGTCTTTCCATCCTTTCCGGCGCCCACAACGCGCTCGTGCCGCAGGTAATCGCCAACCTTCAAGCTAACGGACAGACAGATGTGGTTGTCTTTCTGGGCGGGATCATCCCAGAAGATGATATTCAAAATTTACTCGACCACGGGGTCTACAAGGTCTACGGACCAGGCACAGACACACGCGAAATCTGCAAAGACATCCGTGAAGCTGTAAAAACGAAAGCGTAGGAATGACCTCTGCTTTGATCGACTCGCTGAGAAAGGGCAATAGGCTTGCCCTTTCTCGCATTTTGAGCCAGGTTGAAAATGGCACGGAAGCAGGCCTTGCAGCGCTTGAAGAACTTTTCCTTGAGACCGGAACAGCACACAAGATCGGCATAACAGGTCCGCCAGGTTCAGGCAAAAGCACCTTGGTGAATGCACTGACCCGAGAGTTGCGCCGTCGGGAACCCGAAAAGAAAGTTGCCATCATCGCCGTGGATCCATCCAGCCCCTTTACAGGGGGTGCAATCCTGGGTGACCGGGTGCGCATGCTGGATTTGCAGGACGACAAGCAAATTTTCATTCGTTCCATGGCTTCCCGGGGCGCGCTGGGTGGGTTGGCAGAGCAGACAGAAGCCCTGAGCCAGGTTTTCGACGCTGCAGGATATGGCTTCATCCTGATAGAGACGGTAGGGGCAGGACAGTCGGAAGTGGATGTGGTCAACCTGGCGCATACCACCATCGTGGTCGACGCCCCGGGCATGGGAGATGACATCCAATCGATCAAAGCTGGGATTTTAGAGATCGCGGACATCCTGGTGGTCAATAAAGCCGATCGCCCTGGAGCAGATCAAAGTGTCAGTTATCTGAAAAACATGGTTGAGATGGGCTATGCCAAAAGTATCAACAACAGTAATCATCACCTTGAGGATTTTCCTGACAATCCTGTGAGAGCAACCCCATCAGCGGATTGGATCCCACCCGTGCTCAAGACCGTGGCAAGCGAATACCAGGGCATCACGGAACTGACCGACGCCATCCTTAAACACGCAGCCCACTTGCGCCAAAGCGGACAATGGCACGCAAAGGACCAGGCAGCCATCCGAACGAATATTAGCCACCAGCTGATCGCCGGTCTGCTCGAAAATTTCCATCAGAACGTACCCGCAGAACTGGTGGATTCCCTGGTTGAAAAAGCCCAAAAACGCGTAATTTCCCCGAATGCGGTTGTTCGGGATTTATTGGCGTATAATCGAAATAATACTGTGGAATCATCGGAGTAAGACCAATGGAAAGAACTTTCATTCAAGATCTGAAGGCAAAAATCGGTCAGCAGGTCACACTTAAGGGCTGGCTGCAGACCCTGCGCGATCAAAAGAGCATGCAGTTCCTGATCCTGCGCGACAGGACCGGATTGGTGCAGGTAACTCACTGGAAAAAGGGTAACCCCGAACTGGCAGAAGCTATTTCTACCCTCGGGACAGAATCCGCATTGACAATTACGGGTAAAGTGGTCGAGAACGCGGTCGTTAAGCTTGGCGGCATTGAGGTTCAGCTCGAATCGTTGACCATTGAAAACAACGCAGAACTTCCTCTGCCCTTCGAACCCTTTGCAGAAACCCTGCCTGACCAGGATTATCGCATGGATTGGCGCTACCTGGACCTCCGCCGCGAACGTAATCGCCTGATCTTTGAAATCCAGACCTGCACTGAACAAGCCATGCGCGAGTATTGGATCCAAAATGGTTTCATCGAAGTCCATTCCCCCAAGATCATGGGAGCTCCAAGCGAAAGCGGCGCGGAACTATTTAAAGTGGAATACTTCGACCGCACTGCCTACCTTGCGCAATCACCCCAGTTCTACAAGCAGATGGCGCAGGCAGCCGGTTTTGAACGCATTTTTGAGATCGGACCAGTCTTCCGGGCTGACCCCTCTTTTACCTCCCGCCATATGACAGAATTCACTGGCGTGGACTTTGAAATCTCCTGGATCGACAGTCATGAAGACGTGATGGCTTTCACGGAAAAGTGGCTGGCGTATGTATACCAGGCAGTCGATGCGAAATTTCACGCTGCTATCAAAGAGTATTTCGACGTCGAATTCGAAGTACCCACTGTCCCCTTCCCGCGCCTGACGATGTCAGAAGCGTTTCAGATTTTGAAGAAGATGGATTACAAGCTCCCTCCTGAACGCAAGGGAGACCTTGATCCTGGTGCGGAGCGCACCCTCGGCGATTATGTAAAGCAAAACTTCGGGCATGACTTCGTGTTTGTCAAAGATTGGCCGTTCACGGTACGACCTTTTTATCACATGCTCCACGAAGACAACCCCAGCCTGACCAAGAGTTTCGATCTACTGGGACGCGGGTTGGAAATTACCACTGGCGCCCAACGGGAACACCGCTATGAAAAATTGACCCAACAAGCTCTCGATAAGGGTCTGACGCTCGAACCGATTCAGAACTATCTGAACTTCTTCCGCTATGGCTGTCCGCCGCACGGCGGTCTCGGGATGGGACTTAGCCGTCTGTTGATGGTCATGCTCAACCTTCCCTCTATCCGGGATGCTGTTTACCTGTTTAGGGGTCCCAACAGACTGGAGCCTTAGGAGCACCAATGCCTTACCTATACGGTCACAATCTTCGCCTGCGGTCTGCTGAACGAACGGATATTCCGCAATTCCTGCGTTGGATCAACGATCCGGAAGTCGTCGAGAACCTCGAAGTCTACGCCCCGATGGGGACAGTAGAAGAAGAGGGCTGGTTCGAAGCGATGAAAGCACGTCCGATCGATGAGCGCACACTTGTGATTGAAGTACACCCTGAAGGCAGCGATGACAAGTGGGTTGTGATTGGCAACACCTCTTTCTTTCCCATCAATCAAAAAGCGCGTTCAGTTGAAATTGGGATCATGATTGGTGAGAAGGATTACTGGAACAAAGGTTACGGCACTGAGGTAATGCGCACGATGTGCCGTTATGGATTTGAAGAACTCAATCTTAACCGCATCTGGCTGAGGGTATACGATACCAACCCGAGAGCCAGGAAAGCTTATGAGAAAGCCGGATTTGTCTACGAAGGCACGTTACGCCAGGCCGAGTACAAACATGGACGTTACATGGATGTCCACGTAATGAGCATTTTGAAATCGGATTGGATCAAAAGCTGAAAGGAATGCATTAACAGATGACCACTGGTAAGACTCTGCACAGTTTGCTCTATGGTAATATCCGCCTTTTTGCTGGAACGGCTTCACCTGATCTGGCCCAGGAAGTTGCTGACAACCTCGGGTTGGAGCTTTGCGGCCGGGATGTGGTTGAATTCACCAATGAAAACCTTTTTGTCAAGCTGCACGCCTCAGTGCGCGGGCAGGATTGTTACATCATCCAGACGACCTCCATGCCAGTTCATCGCAACCTGATGGAATTGTTGATTCTTGCACAAACGCTCAAACTGGACTCCGCAGGACGCATCACTTTGGTCTTCCCATATATGTGCTATGGGCGTTCAGACCGCAAGGACCAACCGCGCGTTCCGATCACTGCCAAATTGGTGGCGCAGATGATGGAAACAGCGGGCGCGGATCGCTATATCACCATGGACCTTCACGCCGGACAGATTCAAGGGTTCTTCGATATTCCTGGGGATGTGCTTTCTGCTTACCATATCCTGAAACCTTATTTACTCGGGCTTGTCCCCAACCTTACCAATCCCGTCCTGCTGACAGCTGACCTCGGCTTTGCCAAGCAAGGCAGACGATATGCGCAGGCTCTCAATATCCCTCTGGCATTTATCGAAAAACGCCGCATTGACAATAAAGATCACACCCAGGCTCTCAACCTGATCGGAGATGTACATGGGCGGGATGTGCTGTTAATTGACGATGAGATCGATACTGGCGGCTCGATCGCCCAGGCGGTACAGGTGGCGAAGTTGAACGGCGCCAAGGATGTCTATGTGGTTTTCATCCATCCCGTTCTCTCACCCTCTGCATCCGAACGCTTGGTTGCAATGCCCGTAAAACAATTCATTACCACCAACACAATCCCCATATCTCTCGAACAGAAAGCGCTGTTCGGCGCTCGTCTGACCATCCTCAGTATTGGTCCCTTGCTGGCAGAGGTCATTAAACGGGCAAATGAGGGCACAAGCGTTGGTGCAATGTTTAATGAGTAAGCGAAGTGCCTGAACTTCCTGAAGTCGAAACCATTGCGAGAAACTTAAGACGGGGCACCGATGGTGCTTCGTCTTTAATTGGACAGACTATTCTGAGCGCTCGTCTGCTTTGGCCGCAAACACTGGCAGAACCAGATATTGAGACGTTTCATTCACTGCTCCCGGGACAATCAGTACGAGATATCGGACGAAGAGCCAAATTCCTGACCATAACCCTCTCCGAATCGATATTGGTATTCCACCTGCGTATGAGTGGTGACCTGAGGGTGGAACCGTCCGAATTACCTCTCCAAAAGCATGACCGCATGGTGCTGGATTTTACTTCTGGCTGGCGTCTTAGCTTTAATGACACACGGAAATTTGGCAGAGTCTGGCTTGTGGATGACACAATTGCCATATTCGCTGCTTTGGGCCCAGAGCCTGATGACCCTGCGTTGACACCAGCAAAATTCCATGAAATGTTGCGAGAGAGGAAGCGGGCGATAAAGCCATTATTGCTTGATCAACACTTCCTGGCTGGATTGGGGAACATTTACACCGATGAAGCACTTTTCAGAGCCAGCATACACCCACTGCAATCCACTGAAACCCTCGACGCACAGGATGCCGCCGGGCTTCTGGAAGCCATCCGATTCACCCTGGCAAGCGGGATTGAATCCAACGGTGCCAGTATCGACTGGGTCTACCGCGGAGGGGATTTTCAGAACCATTTCCAGGTGTATCAACGGTCAGGCAAGCCTTGCCCACGTTGCGGGCAGCCGATCAATAAAATCCTTGTAGGTCAAAGAGGTACCCATTTTTGCCCGAACTGCCAGACGCTAAAAGGAGCTTAATATGTATGACAAACTTGCTTCGATCTACGATTACTTCGTCAACTGGGACGACCGACTTGCCTATGAACTCCCCTTTTTGGAGCAACAATTGCGTGCCCTCGGGAAAGACCCCTCCCAAATTCGGGTGATGGATACTGCCTGCGGCACCGGGCATCACGCGATCGCCCTGGCGAACATCGGGTTTCAAATGGCCGGTTCGGACCTATACCCCGAGATGGTCAGCCTGGCGGATGCGAATGCCAAGGCTGCAGGTGAAAAAGTGACTTTCCGAACAGCGGGCTTCGGGAGCATCAACGAAACCTTCAAGCAGCCCGGGGAGTTTGACGCGGTTTTGTGCCTGGGAAATTCCCTCCCCCACGTCGCGTCTGAGCAGGACCTCAAAAAAGCTCTGCAAGACTTCAAAGACCTCCTCCGTCCAGGAGGTATGCTTTTGCTTCAAATGCGCAATTTTGACCTGGTAATGGGAGAGAAAAAACGCTGGATGGAACCACAAACTGTGAAGGAAGGTACAACTGAATGGCTTTTCATCCGTTTTTACGACTTTGAAGCCGACGGCAAGATCCAGTTCAACATCCTCTCTCTTCATCGCAAACCAAACACCCCCTGGCATACCCAGCTCACATCCACCCACCTTTTGCCGATTTTTTCTGAGAAGCTTAAAGCAGAACTGACCACTTTGGGATTCAGAGATATCCGGCTCTACGGCAACCTTGCTGCTGCGCCTTATGAACCTGGCTCCAGCGGTGACCTTGTACTTTTGGGATACAAATCCTGAGCTCAGCTTCTATTTTAGTTATCAGTCTGAACTTATTCGCAAAGAAGGCTTAATCTGCTTCCGATTTTCGTGCCACCATCGGACCGTATCAGCAACTGTTTCCGTGAGCGGTCGGTGATAATGGGACAGCAAATAACGCCACTGTCAAACTGCACCCTCCACAACTCAAGAGCTGTGCAAACACGCGTTTTGGTAAAGAAAACTTCGGGAGTTCGGTATAATGATAACAATTCAACCAAGTGAGGTAACTATGAAAATCGCAATCGGTTCTGATCACACGGGTTTGGCGCTAAAAGAAGTAATCAAGGCCTATCTTGATAGCCGCATGATCCCTTATGAAGATTTTGGCACCCACACACCGGAAAGTTGTGACTATCCGCGCATTGCTGAGATTGTCTGCAAAGCAATCCTCTCCTCAGAATTTGACCGTGGAATCCTGATCTGCGGGACTGGCATTGGCATGTCGATCGCAGCCAACAAGATCCCCAACATTCGGGCTGCAGCCTGCAGCGAACCCTATTCTGCCATCCTCTCAAAGCGGCACAATAATAGCAATGTGCTCTGCCTGGGAGCCAGGGTGGTGGCAAGTGGTTTGGCAACCCTGATTACCGAAGGCTGGCTGAACGCCTCCTTTGAGGGCGGGCGCCACGAACGGCGCGTGGACATGCTGACCCGGATCGAACAGCGCTATGCCATCCCGGTTGTGCCTCACCCCGTGAAAGAAGACGATACGAATCCGATCCATGCTGGGGATCAACCAGTCAGCGACAATTAACCTATCGTAAATCATTTTTACAGGCGTTCGCACTGTATAGGCGCAACCTTTTCCTATTTTGTTGTAGAATTATTACAATTCTTCTTATAGTGAAAGGACTCGTATGAAATACAAGGTTTTTGGTGATAAATTACCCGCAGTCAGCTTGCAGTTCGAAGCTAATGAAGCCATCTACACTCAGTCAGGTGGCATGACCTGGATGACCGACAATTTCAGGATGGAAACCAACGTACGCGGTGGTCTGATGAAAGGGCTCGGACGCATGCTGTCTGGTGAGTCTCTGTTCATGGCTACCTACACCGCCCTCGCCAGCGGCGCTGAGATGACCCTTGCTTCTTCATTTCCCGGAGCCATTATAGCCCTGGAGCTTGATGGCAGCATGGATTATATCGCCCAAAAATCTGCCTTTTTGTGTGCGACTCCTGGCATCGAGCTCTCCACACATGTTACCAAGCTTAAAGCAGGCATTTTTGGCGGCGAAGGCTTCATCATGCAGCGGCTGAGCGGTCGCGGTATTGTATTCCTCGAGCTCGATGGAACTGTTGTCGAGAAAGATCTCGCTCCTGGTGAACGCCTCAAAGTCGACACCGGCAATCTTGCTATGTTTGAATCCCGGGTATCCTATGACGTCGAAACCGTCAAAGGGTTTACCAATGTGCTCTTCGGTGGTGAGGGGTTGTTCCTGAGCAACGTTCAGGGTCCCGGAAAGGTCTGGCTGCAGTCAATCAATGCTGCCAGCTTTGCCGCCAAGATCCTGCCCTACATGCCTCATCAAAAGGATTAAGATCGGACTGACAAAAACCCGCTGGTGTGTCGAACGCCAGCGGTTTTTTTATTCGAAAGACTTGCGCATATAGAGCTCGCCGAGCTTGAAGCCTCTCTCGGCGTAGTAATTGCGGGTGCCAACCGCTGAGATAACCGCCAAACCCTGAAAGTGGTGTTCCCTGGCAATTCGTTCAGCTTCAAGCAGCAGTTGACTACCCAAACCGATGTGCTGCGCGGCGCCAGCCTGTTCGGAACCAACTTCCAGGGACTGCCCATACACGTGCACCTCACGGATGATCGCTGCCCGGTGGAGATCAGGTATTGCCGGAGTAGTTTCAACCTGAGGCAGGGAAAGCCGCAGAAAACCCACAATCTTGTCATCCGGTGTGTTGAATGACAGGAAATGCTCTTCTGCCTGACCTGCTAGATACACCTGATCTGTTAAAACTAACGATTTTGGATCCACTTTGCCATACCGGATCTCGCGGCAGCGGATGCACTGGCACTGCTGCCCGCGCTGCTGCAGCAGCCGGGCGACATCTTGCCTTAAGCTGGTGTTGCGATTCCCTTCCACAACCAGGGGGGATGGGATATCCCGTATGACGCGGTTGATGCGGCAGAAGCGGGGCACTTCCAGCTTGACATCTGCGATCAGCGAGATTAGGGTCTCCTCCGAGTAAGGCTGATATTCGCCCGCCTGCCAATAGCGGTATAGTTCCGCGGATTCAAGCAACTGGCAGGGATAAATCTTGAGCTCATCGGGCTGCAAGCCACCATCCCGCCACAAGCGTTTGAAGTCCTCCCGATCGCTTTCGGGGGTGGCTCCAAGCAAATTCGGCATCCAGTGCAGCACGACTTTATAGCCTGCTGCGCGCACCAGGGCAACCGCGTCTTCGGTTTCCGCTGCGGTATGACCGCGGCGGTTGAGCAGCAGGATGGTGTCATCCATACTCTGAACACCAATCTGGATCTTGGTAACACCTTGCCGGCGCAATTCCAGTAAACCCTCGAGTGTAATCAGGTCAGGTCGGGTTTCGATCACCAGCCCAACATTACGGTGAACACCAGCGACATTTCGTTCCTGTACCTCAGCCAGGGAAACAGCGCCTTGGTCATCCAGGGGATTCTCTTCGTTGAGTGCCTCAAAACAACGGCGGATGAACCACTCACGATAATCGGAAGGGTATGCCGACCATGACCCGCCAAGGATGAGCAGTTCAATTTTATCGGTCGGGTGACCCACTTCATGCAGCGCTTTAAGCCTCGAGCTGACCTGCAGGTAAGGGTCGAAGTGATTTTCAACGCCGCGCCGCGCGCCTGGTTCGTCTGAGAGGTACGATTGCGGCATTCCTGCTTCACTCGGGCAAAAAATACACTCGCCCGGGCAGGGGTTAGGCTTGGTGAGGATGGTGATGGTCGTCACACCCGAGAGGGTGCGAATTGGCTTCATCCGAATTTTTGCCAGCAAAACCGGGTCCTCCTCCCACTCGCCTGCCTCCACCATGCGCCGGTAAGCAGCCACCAAGGTATGTTTGGCAAGGAACCCTTTGCCTTCGGGGAGTGGATTTGCGCGCAAAGCCTGGCGCACCTCAGCCCCCGCCCGCACGGCTTCAAGCACCTTAAGAGCCAGTTCGAGTTCCTGGGGAGAATACTGGCGCTTCTTCTGCCAACGTTCACGTTCGGTTGAGGTATCCATGGATTTCTATTCTACCTCAGGGAAGAAATATAAGTTTTCCCGGAATTCAAAGATTGATCTGTTACACACTCTGAAAGCAGTTGACAGCCAAGATTTCGTTAGCTAATAGCCGATTCAGAACGCCAAACTAACTGATAAAATCAGTATATGCAATCTGAAACGGTCGAGAAACTCCTGCGGCTAAACCAGGAATTCTACGCTACCTATGCGCAGTCTTTCGCTGCGACGCGCCACAGCGTCCAACCCGGCGTACAGCGTTTAATCCCACAAATTATCCAAGCCAACGTGGTGCTGGATCTGGGTTGTGGCAATGGAAACCTGGCGGAATTACTGAAAAGCGAAGGTTTTTGCGGCAGTTATGTTGGTGTCGACGAAAACGCCTATTTCCTGGAGCAGGCGGAGACTGCTGTGCAAGGTGCCGCCTCCGGCAGTTACACCTTCAGGCAAGGCTCGCTGGCAAACTCCTCCTGGTTGGAATGGGTTGACCGCGCGGATGCCATTTGTTCATTCGCTGCGCTCCATCACCTGCCGGGTTCGGAATTGCACCGGCAGTTGTTTTCTTCAGTGAGTGCCACACTCAGTCCCAATGGTCGTTTTTTCCTCTCCTGCTGGCAAGTGCTCGGAAATCAGCGCCTCGAAAAACACCTGGTGGCATGGAGTCCGCTTGGAATCACGGATGAAACCGTAGACAAAGCCGATCTGTTGATGGATTGGCGGGCAGATCCTGGCAAACCTGCCAGGTTGCGATACATTCACCATTTCTCAGCGCCAGAATTACGAGCGCTCGGCGAATCGCAGGGATTGGCGCTTCAGGATGAGTTCTTTTCAGATGGCAAGGAAGGTAATCTGGGTTTGTACCAGGTCTGGCGAAAACCCGGGCTCTAACCCAGGGCGACATCCAGCAGCATCATGACTGCAAACCCCAGCATGACGGCAATCGTTGGCACGTCCGAGTGATCTCCTGCCGAGCGTTTTGCTTCCGGGATTAATTCCTCAGCTACCACGTAAATCATAGCGCCCGCTGCAAATGCCAGCGCGTAGGGCAGTAGACCCCGGATCGATAACACTGCCCATGCACCGATGACTGCCGCGATCGGTTCAACCAGGCCGGAGTATTGCCCAAACATAAAAGCTTTTTTGCGGCTGACATTTTCGCTGCGAAGCGGCATGGAGACCGCCATACCCTCAGGGAAGTTCTGGATCCCGATACCCAAGGCCAATGCAATCGCTGAACTGAGAGATGCCCCAGCGATGCCCGCTCCTGCAGCACCAAAAGCCACACCCACCGCCAAACCTTCAGGAATGTTGTGTAGGGTAATAGCTACAACCAGCAGAACACTTCGCTGCCAGGAACTTTTAACCCCTTCAGGTTGACTTCCTCCCGGGTGAAGATGCGGCAGGAGCTTGTCCACCAGCAGGAGGAATCCGCCGCCTGCAAGAAATCCAGCTACAGCCGGGACCCAGACCGGCAAACCCAGGCCTTCAGACATTCCAATAGCGGGAGCAAGCAAGGAAAAATAACTCGCAGCAATCATCACGCCCGCCGCAAAGCCCATCATGGCATCGAGCATTTGGCGATTAAGATCCTTGCCAATAAACACTCCGGCTGCGCCCAGGGCTGTCATGGCATACGTGAAAGTTGTGCCGAGCAAGGCTTGAATGATGGGATTGAATTGGGCAAATTTTTCGAGGATCATGGTTTCTCTCCGATGATAAGATTAGTTCCATAGCTATTGTAAACCTTGAGGTAATTATTGGATAACAAAACTCTTGTTGTAGAACCCGGCTTGCGGAAAACGCTTGAAACATGCCTGGAACTCCGGCTAAAAGACCCATCACTCAGCGCCACCAACGCCGTACGGCTGTTTAATGGTTTCTATGAAGGTTTTCCCCGCCTGACGGTCGACCTGTTCGCCAATACCCTGGTCATTTCGGAGCATGACCGCGAGCGGGCGTCCCAGCCGGAATTGCATCAGGAAATCGCTCAATTCTATGCCACAGCCTTGCCCGAGGTGCACAGCGTCCTGCTCAAACAACGTTATGCTCAGGATCCCAAACAGCGCCAGGGGGAGTTGATCCTTGGTGAACAGGTTTCCACCTCCATCGAAGAAAATGGCGTGAAATTTGCGCTCAACCTCAGGCTCAACCAGGACACCAGCTTCTACCCTGACACCCGCAACCTTCGCCTCTGGCTCAGCCGGCAGATGAAGAGCGCACGCGTCTTGAATTGTTTTGCCTATACCGGTGCGCTTGGCATCGCCGCCCTGGCAGGAGGCGCAAGTGAAGTCATTCAGACCGATCTCAACCCCTATTTTCTCGCAGTGGCGCAGGATTCACTTGGGTTAAACCACTTCCCGGGCACAATGAAGACCCTCAGCCAGGATTTCTATCCTGTGGTTGCAAGGTTTAAGAGCCAAGCGGAGCTGTTTAGTTGCGTCATCCTGGACGCGCCGCTTTTCTCACAAACACGCCACGGTAAAGTGGATCTGTTACAAAACTGGCAGGGCTTGATCAACAAAGTGCGACCGCTGGTCGGTCATGAAGGCTGGCTGGTGGCAATCAACAATGCGTTGTTTTTGCCCGGAAACGAATTAATGGAAAGTGTCAGGAAACTGACTGCTGATGGATACCTGGAAATATCAGAAATTATTCCAGTCCCACAGGATGTCACTGGCTACGCGCAGAGCATTGTCGCAAAAGCCCCGGCTGACCCTTCCCCGTTTAATCACCCGACTAAGATCATAATCATGCGCGCCTACCGCAAAGACGGCAGGCGCGCATAGCTCGCAACTATCAGCCCTTATTAAGCCTGGTAGTGTAAGAATTTTTCACCTTTCATGTTACAGATCGGGCAGCGTTCGGGGCGTGTGCCGAGCTCGATGTAGCCGCAGGTTGGGCAGAGGTAAAAATCGGAAACCTCCAGGTCTTTGCCTTCCCGGACGGCTTCGAGAGCTTTCTTGTAAAGG
>WOZA01000098.1 GCA_011620505.1 Anaerolineaceae bacterium | reverse complement strand
TGTAAAACGGCAATGTTTCGCCGCGATAGGTGGGGTTTTTGACCACCTGTTTCTTTTGTCCGTCCTCCACCAGCCAGCCGATATCACAGGCAAAGTGAAACTGCTCGCGGTTGGAACCGATTGACCAGCTTTTGTCGCCATCGAGCACCAAACCATACTTGGTGTTGGCGATGATATCTTCCAAGCTGCCGTCTGTACCCGGGTCGATGTTGACGTTGGTCATGCGTTCGATTGGCACACGGTAGAAGGATGTGGCGCGGTTTGCCCCGCTGGAGCCGTCGAAGATTTGTTTTTTGGCTTTAGCGTTAGCTTCCTCCACCATCTGGCGTCCGGTAATTGCGCCAACGAGGATACCCTTATCGATCAGCAGGTTGTCCTGGGCAGGGACGCCATCGTCATCAAAGCCGAAACTGCCTGGGCTGTTGGGTTCCAGCGCGTTCGCGCGGGCTGTGAGCTTCTCAGAACCATAGCGCAGCTTGCCGAAGTCTTCCAAACGCACAAACGAACCGCCTGCGAAAGAAAGCTCATAGCCAAGGATCCGATCCAGCTCCAGAGCATGCCCGATGGTCTCGTGGGTCTGCAGGAACATAATCCCGGGGAGCAGGATGACCGACATCTTTCCGTTGGGGGCGTCATCAGCAACCAGCACCTGATTCAACTCACTGATAATACGCTCAGCATTGGCAAGGAAGTCAGTTTCGTTGATACTCTCCCAACCGCGGGTCGGGCCAGTGCGTCCGGGCCGATATTTTCGTTGTTGCATACCGCCGTCCTTATCGATACCCATGGCTTCGATCGAGGGAAAGACTTCGATGATGTTTTTCTCAATCTCCGAGCCCTCGGAATCCATGAAAATAATTTGTTTACGAACGAATTGGAGCATTCCAAAGCGCTGAATGACGCCGGGTTGGTTGAGTGCGGTGTCCATTTTTTGCAGGAATGCTACTTTTTCATCCAAACCGATGGTGAAGGGGTCGATTTGATTCGGGCTGGTAAAACTGCCCACAATGGCTTCCTTTTCCGCCAGGCGGATAGGGAAGGTCACACGTTCGGAGGCAATGCGCGCGTTGTCGAAGGCTTTCTCAAAAATGGCATCCGGATTGGATAGGTCCGAAGAAGCTGAAAAACCCCAGGCACCGTTATAAAGCACGCGCACACCCATGCCACTCTGGCTGGAAGCGTTATTTTCTTTAAGGTTGCCATTCCACATGAACAGGAAGTTGCTATCTTCCCGTGGGTACCATCGGGCGTCCACATAATGCGCGCCCTTGGCTTTCAACAGGTCTAGTTGTTCTTTGATTTTCTCTCTCACACTATTTCTCCTGTATTTGAACTGTAAGATTATTATAGTGTCTTACGTCCTTTTTTGCAGATTATTGCGTCACGAGCCCTCTAAACCCCTTTCTGTCATACAGACTTTGTGCTTTCAGGATAAACTAATCAGAGTTATGGCAATGGTTTAAATACGGGAACTTTTTTACTCCGGAATCGTCACTAATAAAGTATGTCAACTGCAGACCAGGTAAGGTTGCCAATGAAACGAGAGCCTAAGGCAGAAGAATCACCGGAGACAACCGGTAAGAAAACCAAGCGAAAGCGCGAAAAGCGCGACCAGCATTGGGGATGGGTTCCGCGCATGTTTGTGAAGCCGCGCAGCACCCTTGCGCGGGTCAATGCGCAGGAAACAGCCGTTTGGCTGTTGCCAATGCTCATCCTGGCGGTTATGGTTCTTCTGGCGGTGCTGGTTGCAGCTCCCATCAAGCGAGTCAATATTCAAACCGGGGCAACGGTCCCGGATGACTTTCAATGGTGGTCTCAGGAACGCCAGCAGCAATTCCTGCAAGCGCAGCAGAATCTGACCTCTCCAACCTTCATGTATCTTTTCCCGTTGTTAACCGGGTTGGCAGGTTATTTGCTATTTTGGATGCTCTGCTCAAGCTTACTTTACCTCTCGCTGACACTGGCTGGCAGTCGAACCAGTAATCAGAAGATGAGCAATCTGATTGCCTGGGCAATGCTTCCATTTGCGCTGCGTGAACTGGTTAAAGTAATCGTTATCATCAGTTCCAAAAAGCTGGTTGAAGATCCCGGCCTCAGCTACCTGGTTGCCAGTGACGCCACAGGCATCATGGCTTGGCTGAGAGGGATACTGGGGCAGGTGGACTTTTATGGCTTGCTCTTTGTCGTTTTTCTTTTTCTTGGAGCGATTCCGCTTTCTGGTTTGAGGACGAATAAGGCAGTGCTCGCCACGGCAGTTGCCCTGATTCTGATGCTGGCACTCGTGGGAATACCCTCCCTCATCTCAGCAGCCTTGAGCGGTATGGGGGGCTCGGGATATTACTTCTTCTAAGGTGTTTTATGAGCGATAGTTTCGTCAGCGTTCGTGACTTGTTTAAGACTTACAAAATGGGCAGCACAGAAGTCCACGCCCTGAATGGCGTCTCGCTCGAAATCGAACCTGCTACTTTCACAGTACTTATGGGCCCTTCAGGTTCTGGGAAAAGCACCTTACTGAACATGATCGGAGGTCTGGATTGGCCTACTTCGGGGTCGATCCTGGTTGATGGTGAACAGATTGATCGGATGGATGAGAACCAACTGGCAAATTACCGTCGTAACAAGCTGGGTTTTATCTTCCAGACTTTCAACTTGGTCTCGACCATGACTGCCGAAGCCAATATTGGCTTCCCGCTGCGATTTTCGGGTATCAAAAAGAGTCAGCGGGTGGAACGCGCCAAAGAATTGATGACGCAAGTGGGGCTGGAAGACCGCATCGGTCACAAGCCCACTGAGCTTTCTGGCGGTCAGCAGCAGCGCGTGGCAGTAGCGCGTGCTCTGGTCAATGACCCCCCGTTGATCCTGGCCGATGAGCCTACCGGCAACCTGGACACCCAAAGTGGCATCGTGATCATGCAGCTCCTCGAACAACTGTGTAAATCCGGTAAAACGATCATCGTTGCCTCCCACGATCCGCGCATGCTCAACTATGCAACCCATCGCATTAATCTGCTTGACGGTCAGCTTGTGACCGATGCACAATATGAAGAATCTATTCAGCGTGTTGGCTGAGAAGGTGAAAAA
>WOZA01000103.1 GCA_011620505.1 Anaerolineaceae bacterium | reverse complement strand
GCTCTGAGGCGAGCGTATCTTTGATCAGCTGCGCATCCATGCCCACAAAACGCATAAAGCGCTTGACCACTGCCAGGTTTTCACCCTTGGCGACCTGTTTGCTAACTTGGCGGATCAAAAAGTTCGTCATGGTCCTTTCCAACCAGCCGCCCATCAATGGGGGTTCGTAGGCGGCTACCTTGAGCACCTTTTCGGGGGATTCTGCCGCTGCAAAGAGAGCCAATGCCGCACCGGCCGAGTGGCCATAGAGGAAGGTTTTACCTCCGTGATGGTCGATAAGAGTCTGAAGGTCTTGAATTTCTTTTTCGATCGAATAGGGAAGGGTATCGCCGCTTTGACCCCGTCCGCGCCGATCGTAGGTGAGGACGGTGAAGGCATCCTGGAGGAATGGGACCAGATCACCCGGGACGCCAAAGTTATGGGTGTTGAGCGCGCCGGTCACGATGATGAGCAAGGGTCCGCTGCCTGTAGTTTCGTAGGCAATGGGAGTGTTATCTTTTGAGTGGATGATTTTCATGCCGTAATTATATATCCATGAGAGCGTTGGACCTGAGATTGTAAAGGTCTTGCAGGTGGCCAGGCTACGGGGGAAAAACTTTAATATGATCAGGAGGATTAACGACCGCTAACCCTCATTTGATCATTTTCGCAAGCCAGGCGGATAAAATTGAAGGCTTCGGCATCCAGGGTTTGGCATCAGAGGCAGCCATACAAATCAGATTTGTGTATGAATCACTGGAAACGTATAACCGTTCAGTGAAAACCAACGAAAGAATGTGATATTAAATGTATGAGTGATTATCGACTCCTTTTCGAATTTGCCAGGGAGGCACATTATGGACGAAACTACAAACAGCATACCCACTTCTGAGCCCATGGAGCACGAACAACCCGGTGGGGAACTTCCCAACGATAAACCTTTGAACCACGAGGGTATGGACCACCAACACATGCACCACGAACATCCCCAGCAAACGGATCACGCGAGTATGGAACATCACCACGCGAGTGATCAGCCTGTGGAGGAAGAAGGCAACGGGCAGGCAAACATGGAGCATCAGCATGCGCACCATGCTGACCACGCAGACCACGTGAATCATGCCAGCCAGGAGGGCGGAGAAAGCAACCTGCCCGGGCAGCATGATCATGAGCACATGGACCACGGGAAAATGGGAGGTGTATCTGGCCCGTCCGGAGCCCACAGCGGTCATGAAGACCATGGTGATCACCACGCCATGATGGTGGAGGATTTCCGCAAGCGCTTTTTTGTATCACTCATCCTGATGGTGCCCATTCTTCTACTTTCCCCCATGATTCAGATGTTCATAGGGGTCGACTGGAGCTTCCAGGGTGACAAATACATCTTATTTGGTCTTTCCACGATCCTTTTCTTCTACGGAGGCTGGCCGTTTCTGACAGGCGCGGTGGACGAATTCAAGAAAAAATCTCCCGCAATGATGATGTTAATTGCTCTGGCAATTATCGTCGCATATATTTACAGTTCCGCAACCGTCTTTTGGTTGGAAGGTGATGACTTTTTCTGGGAATTGGCCACGCTAATTGTGATCATGCTTCTGGGGCACTGGATCGAGATGAAATCTGTTGTCGGAGCGTCCAAAGCTCTTGAGGAATTAGTCAAATTGATGCCCGAGACAGCGCACTTGATTGCTGCGGATGGTTCCACCACGGACATTCCAGTTGAGAACCTCAAAGCGGGGGATCGTGTTTTGGTTAAGCCTGGCGAAAAGGTGCCCATCGACGGACGTGTGTATGAAGGCTCCTCTTCCGTGAATGAATCCATGCTTACCGGGGAATCCGTCCCGGTGGAAAAAAGCACTGGCGATGAGGTCGTAGGCGGATCAATCAATGGGGAAGGCAGCTTCAAATTCGATGTCACCCGAACCGGCGATGAAACCTTCCTTTCCCAGGTGATCAAGCTGGTACGGGACGCCCAGGCCTCAAAATCTAACACCGAAAGATTGGCAGACGTGGCAGCCAGATGGCTGTTCTTTATCGCGGTGATCGCGGGAACAATCACCTTTATTGTCTGGCTGCTGGTCAGTAAGGATTTGAGTCTCGCGGTCGAACGTGCTGTAACCGTGATCATTATCTCCTGCCCCCACGCGCTGGGGCTGGCCATTCCACTCGTGACGGCGGTTTCCACAAATATCGGAGCCCGGAAAGGGCTGCTTATCCGCAACCGGACGGCTTTTGAAGAAGCGCGCAAGGTCAACGCTATCGTTTTTGACAAGACCGGTACCTTGACGGAGGGCGCTTTTGGTATCACGGATGTGAGACCTGTGGCAGTCTCTGAAGAGGAATTGCTTACTATTGCTTACTCAGTGGAACTGAGCTCCGAACACCCCATCGCTTTGGGCATCGTGAAGGAGGCTGAGAAACGCGGCCTCCCGCGCCTGGATGTAACCGATTATCAGAATATCACCGGGCAAGGGCTCCAAGCCAAAGTTGACGGCCGGGAAATCAGGATTGTCAGCCCGGGGCTGGTACGTGAAGCCGGGATTGCCTTTGATGAAGCGGATTATGAGAACCTGGCAGGGCAGGGCAAGACGGTTGTGTTTGTGTTGGATGGCAATACCTTGCTCGGGTACATCGCCCTCTCCGATATTGTGCGCGAATCTTCCATTGAAGCTGTAGAAAAACTTAAAGAAATGGGAATCGAATCGATCATGCTCACTGGCGATAATCAGAAGGTCGCAAACTACGTCGCTGAAATACTAAAGATCGACAAGGTTTACGCGGAAGTGCTCCCGCAGGATAAAGTATCCATCATCGAGGAGCTGCAGAAGCAAGGTAAGGTTGTGGCGATGACCGGAGACGGGGTCAACGACGCGCCCTCCCTCGCCAAGTCCGACCTCGGCATCGCGATTGGCGCAGGCACGGATGTGGCCATTGAGACCGCGGACGTGATCCTGGTGCGCAGCAACCCGCTGGATGTCGTCAGCATTCTCACACTTTCACGGGCGACTTACAGAAAGATGGTGCAAAACCTGTTCTGGGCAGTGATCTACAACGTGATCGCCATTCCTTTGGCGGCTGGGGTCCTGGTCAACCAGGGGATTTCAATACC
>WOZA01000008.1 GCA_011620505.1 Anaerolineaceae bacterium | reverse complement strand
AGCAGAGAAACTTCCCTTGCCAACACAATTATCGGTTTTTTTGGCATAGACCCGCTTAGATGGCGCTTTGAACCCAAGCCGGTTTTGAACCTGCTGGGGTTTGACGTTTCAGGGTTGGCTGGAGGGCCCAGCCTGGCGCTGGTGACAATTATCATCTTCGGCATATGGTCCTTCGTGGGATACAATACCGTGATATTCCTATCTGGGTTGGGTAATATTCCCAAGGAAATTTACGAAGCCGCGGAAATGGACGGCAGCAGCAAATGGGACAGCTTCTGGCACATCACCATCCCAATGATATCTCCGGTCACTTTTTACCTTACATTGATCGGTTTTATTGGCACCTTTAAGGCTTTCAACCACCTTTATGTGATGCGAACCCCCAGCGCCCAAAATACGGTAGTCACAACCAGCTTGTTGGTGTTTGACCGTTTTTATAAAGCAAACCAGTACGGTATAGCCACAGCTCAGGCTATTGTTTTGTTTGTTATCATCCTGGGTTTGACGCTGGCACAAAACAAGGTATTGGGAGATCGGGTCTTCTATGGATAATTCAGCAGTACTGCCTACCATCAAGAAAGAAAAGAAAGAAAGCCGCGCCAGCAGGATTTTAAGTAAAGCGGTTCTTTACCTGATACTACTTATCGGCGCGGTGATTTTCATCTTTCCATTCTTCTGGATGATTTCGAACTCGCTGATGACACTGGGCGAAACGATCACCCGCCAAGTGTGGCCTAAAGTCCCTCAGTGGATTAATTATAAAGAGGCATGGGACGGGGCAAACTTTTCAAAATACTTTGTAAACAGCGTGGCGGTGACGCTTGGTACTCTAACCGGTCTTCTCTTTACCTCGATTCTGGCAGGGTATGCCTTTGGCAGAATTGACTTCAAGGGCAAAGATATTCTTTTCGGCCTTTTCCTGGCCACGATGATGATCCCTGAATCAGTCACCCTGATACCAAACTATCTTCTCATTCGTGGCAATATTATTCCACTACCAGGCGGCACCTGGATTAACACCTATTGGGCGCTCACGGTCCCGTTCATGGCGAACGCCTTCAGTATCTTTTTATTGCGTCAATTTTTCGCGCAAATTCCGAATGAACTATGGGATGCCGCGCGCATTGATGGATGTGACCACTTGCGTTTTCTCGTGCAGATTGTTATGCCGATTAGCAAAGCACCGATTATGACAGTGCTTTTATTCGGGTTTACTGCTTCGTGGAATGCGTTCCAATGGCCTCTGCTCGTGACTACCCGGGATACCTGGCGGCCGCTGATGGTTGGCCTGTACGGATTTGTGCAGGAAGCTGGGCCCTATACCCATTGGTTGATGGCTGGCGCAGTAATTACTATTATTCCGATCCTGATTGTGTACTTCCTAACCCAAAAGCAATTCACACAAGGTATTGCGACTACAGGGTTGAAGGGATAGGATATAATAAATTTATGGATATTGCGAAGGTCTTTCTCACCCTTCGATATCGTTTTACTCAAATAATTAGATTCAAAATGGAGGTTTTGAAAATGAGAAGAAAGAGTGTTTTGTTTGTGGCAGTCATCCTGATTGCCTCTCTGGTGCTCGGCGCTTGCGCTACTGCAACAGAAACCCCCGCTCCGACAGAAGTCCCAACTGAGGCTACTGTCGCCACCGAAGTCCCGACTGAAGCCGTGCCTGAAGAACCGACCGAAGTCCCGACCGAGGCTGATCCCTGGGCAGATGTAGTACCCGCCAAGGAAATTGTTTGGTGGCATCAGCACACCGGTGAAGCACGTGAAGCAGCTATCGCTAAGATCGTCTCTGACTTCAATGCGACTAACGAGTACGGCATTACCGTTACTGCTGAGTACGCAGGAAGCTACGGCGACATCTTCAACAAGATGCTGCCCATCCTGAATACCCCCGACGTACCCGATGTAGTTGTTGGCTATCAAAATCAGGTCGCGACCTATCAACTGGCAGATGCCATGTTCGATATGAACGAACTGATCAACCATCCCAAGTATGGTCTGTCCAAAGAAGAGCAGGAAGATTTCTTCCCCGGCTTCTTCGCCCAGGATGTGCTCTCACTATTCAACAACCAGCGCCTCGGCCTGGCCCCCAACCGCTCCATGGAAGTCATGTTCTACAACATGGACTGGCTGAGGGAACTTGGCTACGATGCACCGCCTACCACCCCCGAACAGTTTAAAGAAATGGCTTGCAAAGCCGCTCAGACCCCATTCAGCGGTGCCACTGAAGGCGCAGCCTCTCCGACCGGTTATGAGCTGAGCATCGACACTTCCCGCTTTGCCAGCTGGACCTTTGCGTTTGGCGGCGATATGTTTGATTACACCGCCAACCAGTTCACCCTGAACAGCGATGCCGCTGTGCAAGCCTGGACGTTCATCCAGAGCCTCTTTGCCGATGGCTGCGCTCGCCTTGTCACTGAAAACTACGGCGATCAAACCGATTTTGGTAACGGCACCCTGCTCTTCTCCGTTGGTTCTTCCTCTGGCTTGCCTTTCTACGGCGACGCTGTGGAAGCTGACGGCACTCCTTTCGAGTGGTCTGTGGCCGCTATTCCCCACACCACCCCGGATCCTGTCCAGAATGTTTACGGCGCTTCTGTTTCTATCCCCAAATCCACTCCTGAACGTGAGCTGGCTGCCTGGCTGTTTGTCAAGTACTACACTAGTGCTGATGTGAACGCTGAGTGGGCCAAGGCCTCCGGTTACTTCCCGGTGAGGCAGAGTGTAGCTGCCCAATTCGAGGATGTCTTTGCTGCCGATCCCGCCTACAAGACTGCCTTCGATCTGCTGAAATTCGGCAAGTTCGAACCTCCTGTGCCAGGATACGACTTTGTTCGCGACAATGTGATTGAACCTGTTATGACCAGCATCGTGGATGACCCCACCTCGGATGTCAAGGCTCTCCTTGACGAAGCGAACGTCAACGCCAATAACATCCTTGCTGAGCAGATGGCTCAAATCAAGTAAGATTTCGTAACAACTTGTACAAACCCTCTCAGATTTACCTGAGGGGGTTTTTTTATGCTATACTTCAATTACCGGGGATGCCAGGTCTCGACGGGAGAGGCTGATTCCGGATTGCGAGCCGAGAGGTA
>WOZA01000066.1 GCA_011620505.1 Anaerolineaceae bacterium | reverse complement strand
CTCGATCAATACGTTCTTCTAAATCTAACGAAAAGTGAAACAGTAACCACAACAAAAATGAGTTATCTGATGGATCACACCATAACTACTAGCTAGCTAACATCTATGAATGGTTACTGTTACTTGCCAAAGCTATAATCTTATCGATGTTGCCCTTGATCAATGTTTCAATTTCCAGGGCGATGACGTCGGAGGGTTCTTTGGTAACATACGGGTCGGGGATATTAAAGGCAGGTCCTGAAAGCTCACTCAATAGAAAGGTCCTGTTGGTTAGTTGTGGAAAATCGAGCAGAATTGATTCCTTTTGACCCTGTTCCATCACGAGTAAGAGGTCAATGGAATCAAGATCGAGGGTTTCGATGCCCTGTGCGGTATGGGAAGAGATATCAAGGCCTCGTTTCGCAGCTTCTATGATGGCTTCAGGTGTGGGTGGAACCAGGTCGTGCACCCAGGAACCGGCACTCTCAATAACCCACTCCCCAGGAATATTACGGTCAGCCAATTCGCGCTGGAGTATGGCTTCCGCCAGAGGAGAGCGAAATCGGTTCCTGGTACATACAAACGCGATTTTTGGCAAACTAACCTCGCCTAAAAATTCTCAGGAAATGGCTGAGACTTTAATCCTTATTATGGTTTTTGGTGAAAATAGAAACCAAAGGTATCCTTGCCGGTTTCTCTGATTCGTTTTCTGGGTTTGGAATAATGGATTCAGTATGGTAGGTGTAGTGATTACTGTAGGGTGAGTAGTAGTTGTATCCACCATAATAGTAGTCACGATTTCTGGGGATTTTATTGGCAACAACTCCCAGAACGTTGGAACCTATGCGGCGAAGTTCTTCTATCGGGCGCAGTGCGGCGATCGCTCGGGTCTTACCGGGGATAACCACAAAGATAACGCCGTCCACTTTTCTTGAGAGAATCTGAGCGTCGGACACGATCATGGGTGGGGTGTCAATGATCACCAAATCGAAACGCTCTTCAAGATCCTTGAGAGTTTGTGACATTCTCTCACTACCCAAGAGTTCCGAAGGGTTGGGGGGAATGGTTCCGCAGGTGATGATGGAGAGGTTTTCAACCTGGTCATAAGTTTTCACCACATCGTCGATGTGAAGTTTCCCTGTAACTACGTCACTCAGACCCCTCCGGTTGGATTTGTTGAACTGAATGTGCACCTTGGGACGACGCATATCTGCGTCAATGATGATGACGTTTTTTCCGCTCTGAGCTTCGACGATGGCAAGATTTGCTGCAACCATGGATTTGCCCTCAGATTCCCCAGAGCTGGTTACCAGCATGGTTCTGGCAGGGTTATCTACCGATGAATATTCCAGATTGGTGCGCAAGGAACGAAAGGCTTCTGCAACAGGTGAGCGTGGGTTTTTCGCTACATATACACCAAGCGCATCCTCGCTTTGTCTTGGGTTGTGCTTCAATTCACCAATGAAACCAATTACTGGGGCATCCAGAACTTCTTTGATATCGTCAGGTGTTTTGAGGGTATCATCCAAGAATTCCACCAGGAAGACAAAACCAGCAGTCACAAATAAACCAATAGCGGCAGCCAGCAAAGCGCTCTGGACTGGCTTAGGCGAGATCGGACTGGTGGGCTTGGCGGCTGTTTCAACTTGCATAACAGTCGGTGTGGATTGAGCCTTTGAGAGGCGCAGGGTCTCGAGGCTGTTGATACTGTTGATATAGATTTGCTGATAAAGCTGGAGGGTGGTCTTCAGGCGATCGAGATCCGCAGAACTGGTTTCACCGCTGTCGGGGGGTTCCCCCAATACAATAAGTTGGGTGTAAATCTCCTGGTAAAGGGCGAGGATTGGGCTGAGCTCATCAATTTTCGCCTGGTCATTAGTAAGGCGAGCCTGGTCAACCTCAGATGTTGAGTTTGGATCAATTTCTGACATGTCAAGTTTGATGGCATTAATTTGCGATTGAACGTCTGTCATCTGAGCCTGAACGTTTTCGATTTGTTTTTGCAGAATTTCGGTCGAGAGAGAGGTGATCTGCCCTTGGAGTGTGGCGATCTGCTCTTCAGCCTGATCTATACGGGCTTGCAAATTGCGCTCTGCCGATTCGAACTGAACGGTTTGCAGCTTGGCATTTTGATCGATCAGAATATTCACCAATCCATTGGCAATCATTGCAGCTTTAAATGGGTCAGTGTCCTTGACTGTCAGGATTACAAATTTGGTTTCACCGACCTGTGAGGCGGTTGCCTGCCCTTTCATCACCGGGAAGCCAAGTTTATTAGAGGCTTCATAGAGTAAATCTTCAGTGGTCAGTAGTTGGGTATAGGTGCTGACTATGTCGAGGTTGTTCAGATAAGAATAATAATCATAGGTAGTTTGGGCAGCCGGCAGGATTACAAACTTGGCTTGTGCCTGATAGATCGGGGTCTGTCGGCTGCTAAGGTAATACCCCAGCGAACCACCGACTATGGTTCCTAAGACTACCAGCCACAGCCAGCGCTTGAAGGTTGAAAAAAGTTGTTTTATATCCACGTCTACCCCAGAACTGCCTGAATAAAAAGTTTTTCAGTCCTTTAGGATACCATAAGTTGCGGAAAAGAGAAAATGATTTTCAGGATTAATTTTCAAGCTGAACCAACCCTATGGAAATGTTCCTTACAAGAATCCAGGATAAGTAAACTTGTGAGAATATCGGCATCAGGTATGTTAAAATAGACCCTTATGGACGTTAAGGTCGTCGCAACTAATAAAAAAGCTCGCTTTGAATACTTTATCGAGGAAACCTTTGAAGCTGGTTTGGTTTTGAAGGGCACTGAGATCAAGTCCATTCGCATGGGGCAAATCAGCCTTCAGGAAGCGTATGTGCGAACTGATGGGCAGCAGGCCTGGCTGGTTGGAGCGCATGTGGCACCTTACGAGCACGCCAGTGCGTATCAACACGATCCATCGCGCGAGAGGAAACTGCTGTTGCATAAGCGGGAAATTAAAACGCTTTGGGATGCGGTGCGGATCAAGGGCATGACGATCGTCCCGATCAGGGTCTACCTGAAGGCTGGAAAAGCCAAACTGGAAATTGGCATCGCCAAAGGCAAAAAGCAGTACGATAAACGTGAATCCATCAAGGAACGCGACATTGCCCGCGAGAACTCACGCCGGTCTGCTGACTATTAAACGTTGATTCTACAGACCATGGCATAGTATTGCGCTCTGGATATAATAGCACTATGAAACTTGAACAAGCTATCAGCAGAAGAGACTTCCTCAAGCTGTCCGGTTATGTTGCTGGTGCAGCTATGCTGCCCGCGGTAAAACCGGCAGCAAGTCTGGAAAAACAAGCCAATCCAATTGGGAAAAAGTTGGGGCGGGTTTGCGTGGGGGAGTATCGTTCCTGGGTTGACGTGAAATCGGAGCCCAACATGAATGCTCCCGCGGTTATGCGTGCCTGGCGGGATGATGTTTTTGAAATCAAGCAGGAAGTCGTGGCAAACGTGCTCGATTTCAACCGCTATAACCAGCGATGGTATGAAACTCCCAATGGGTTTATTTACGCCCCGTTTGTGCAGCCAGTCAAACACATCGAAAACGCTCCTCTAAGTAGTTTGCCTCTCGACCAGGACGGTAAACCGGGTTTGTGGGTTGAGATCACCCAGCCCGTGGTCAACATGGAACTAACGAAGTCGCCCTCAAATGCGTCTTCGTGGATTCGCGACTCGCAGGGCTTGGCCAAGCTCTATTACAGCCAGGTTTTTTGGGCTTTTGATGTTCGTCAGGCGAATGGCAGGACGGAATACTTACTCGGGGAAAAGTATGGCGCTCTCCCAGACTACTATTGGGTGGATGCAGCTGCCTGCCGGCCTGTGACCGCCGAAGAGGTTAGCCCGATTCACCCTGATGTTGGTGACAAACACATCCTGGTGAATCTTCAAACCCAAACGCTTTCTTGTTTTGAGGGTTCGCACGAAGTTTATTACTGTGACGTTTCAACCGGCTATCTGAAGGAAGGAAAATGGCTGACACCCCCAGAAACATCACCGGTATGGCGGAAGGCGATCTCAATCCACATGAGTGCTGGAGGAGTCTCGCAGTATGATTCGCCAGGCATTGCCTGGACCACGCTCTATCATTCTGATGGCGCGGCAATTCATGCTGTGTACTGGCACAACAATTTTGGCATCGCCCTTTCACACGGCTGTGTTAACTGTTTGCCGAACGATGCCAAATGGATCTGGCGCTGGACGAATCCTGTCGTGGGGTATTATCCGGGTGAGCTCACAGTCACCAACGCGAACAATTCGACCTACGTTCAGGTGATTGAAAGCTAATCAAGCTTAGCTGAAAAGCGATGGTTGAAGTCTTCCTGCTCACCACCGATCCGACCAGCGACCAAGTCGGGAAGATCAAAGCCTGGCTTTCCGCTCTTCAGGATTCCTATCCACATCAACTCAAACTGATCGATCTTCGTCAGCAAGCATTTTTCAGGAAGCATGCTGAAGAAACGGTGATCGTTCGGATCGACGAAAAGCAGGTAACAAATCCTGAGGATTTTGAGAACATCAGGCTTGCCTTGAGCAATGCTCATGTGAACGCGAATTCTCCGGAGTACCGCCCCACAGCAGCCACAAACCGCCTGAACGGCAGGGAACGCTTTTCCCTGTGGTTTTCGAGGCATTATCTGGCGTTGATCAACACGATTTTGGCTTTGTACGTGTTTCTGCCGCTGCTCGCGCCGGTGATGATGAAGCTGGGGCAGGTGGAACCAGCCAACACCATTTACAAGCTCTACCGTCCCCTCTGCCACCAATTGGCGTACCGCTCCTTTTTTCTCTTTGGAGAACAGGCGTCCTACCCGCTGGACGTGCCTGCTGGGTCTGACAGGTTGAGTTATCAGCAGGTGTCGGGGAACCCGAGCCAGGATTTGCAGGCTGCCAGTGCATTCCTCGGTAACGAGCGTGCAGGCTACAAGATCGCACTTTGCCAGCGCGACATTGCCATTTATAGTTCACTATTGCTGTTTGGCATTATTTTTGGTTTAACCAGAAGAAAAATCAAACCCCTGCCCTGGTGGCTTTGGCTATTGCTGGCAATCGCACCGATAGGATTGGATGGTGTTTGGCAGCTTGTGAGCCAATTGCAGCTCTCCTTTCTCAGCTGGCTGCCTGCGCATGAAAGCACGCCCTTTTTGCGGGTGGCCACTGGCGCTGCCTTCGGTTGGTTTACCGCGTGGTTTGGCATTCCAACCATCGAGGAGAGTGTCCGGGAGGAGCGCTTGCGCCTGGAAGCCAAGGCAGCCATAGAAAGGCAGACGCGCTGAGCCATGCGAGAGTTTCAACAGGATGGACTCGTCTATTACAAGTTTGATAATTTCGATGATGACGCCTTTGATCACGCAATCTTCAGCCGCAAAGGGGGCAGCTCAAAGGGACCTTATGCCAGCTTAAATCTTGGCGGTACCAATGGGGATGACCCAAGCGCGGTGCTTGCCAATCATGAAAAGCTGTTTAGAGTATTTGGACGGCCGTATTCCAGCCGGTTTGACGTTTGGCAGGTGCACGGCAAAACCATAATCTTTAGCGAGGCTCCGCGTCCGCCGGAGAAAAAACATCTCCCAGCGGATGGGATTTTTACCGATAAGCCTGAAGTAACGTTGATCATGCGTTTTGCTGATTGTGTGCCGCTTGTGTTTCATGATCCAGTTCAAAAAGTGGTAGGGATTGTTCATGCAGGCTGGCAAGGCACCTTGCTGCGCATAGGTGCTGAAGCTGTCAGCGCGATTCAGCAGCGCTATGGATCCCTCGCATCTGATTTGCGCGTAGGGCTCGGTCCGTCAATCTGCGGCAAGTGCTACCAGGTGGGAGAGGAAGTGCGCCAGCAATTCTTGAAAGCCTGGGGTGCAGAAGCTGAACAATTCTTTACGAAACAGGAAAACGGTCTTTTTCTGGATCTATGGGAAGCAAATGAGTGGGTTCTAAGGCAGGCAGGTGTGGCGCAGATAGAAAATTCGCACTGCTGCACCGCTGAAAACCTGGATGCATGGTATTCTTACCGAAAGGAAAAAGGTATCACCGGCCGGTTTGCGGTGGTCATTGCCTTAAAATAAGATGTCGGAACCTGATCCTGAACTCATTCAAACCATCAAGCAGCGACTTGAAATCATTGAATCCAACGTTACTCTTGCGGCTGAAAAAAGCAAAAGAAGTGCCAGCGACGTTTTGATCCTGGCGGTCAGTAAACGGCAACCTTTGAGTATTATCGAGGCGGCTTATGCCTGTGGTGTGCGCTGCTTTGGCGAAAACTACGCTGAAGAAGCGGATGAAAAAATCAAGCAGCTTTCGCATCTGACTGACATTCGCTGGGAGATGGTTGGGCATGTCCAGAGCCGCAAATCTGCGTTGGTGGCGGCGGACTTCTCGCGGGTGCATTCACTGGATTCCCTGAAACTGGCTCGAAGGCTCGATTCTGCCCGGGCAAGCCAGGAATCATCCCAACCATTGGAGGTTTTGTTACAGCTCAATGTCAGCGGGGAGGCCTCAAAAGAGGGTTTGCCGGCTTGGGAAAAGGACCAATGGGAAGACCTTCTGCCAATTGTCAGCGAAATTCTCTCGCTCGGATACTTGCGTTTGACCGGCCTGATGACGATGCCTCCTTTGTTCGATGATCCGGAACGTACACGGCCGTACTTCGAAAGGTTGCGGCAGGCGCGCGATTATCTCAACCAGCAAATACCGGGCTTAGGGTTGACGGAACTTTCCATGGGCACATCCGCCGACTATTCTGTTGCAGTTGAAGAAGGCGCCACCATCATCCGCATCGGGCAGGCATTGCTTGGTCCGCGAATCTACCCACAGGGAAATTGAGTATGGAATACTTGTTTGGATTTATTTTCTTTCTTTTGCAGGGAATGCAGATCTTCCTGGTGCTTGGGACGCTACTGCCCTTGATCCTGCCCGCGGATAATCTGCTCCGCAACGGTATCGCACGTATTGTCGACCCAGTTCTACGTCCTTTTCGGAAGGTCATTAGGCCAGTCGCAGGTTTTGATTTCACACCCGTGGTGGTCTACCTGCTTTTAGTTGTTGTTGAATCTTTAATTCGCCGATTTTTACTGCCACTGGCGCTTAGGTAATTAGGATTTAACCAGTATTCTGCCGCAATTCTTGCAGTAGGCAATGATGTTGGGCGACTTGGCTGCCTGGATATCCGCAGGAGGGACCGTCACGCCGCAGGCGCTGCAAGTGTCATCGTTGACTTCAGCAACGGCTATGCCGGCTTTGCTTTTCAGTAGGGTTCGGTAGACCATGAAAATCTCTTTATCCAATTGCTCAATCAAGGCTTGTCTTTGGGCATCCACCTGGGGTATTTCAGATTCAATTTTGTGTTTTTCGCCGATGAGCAGGGAGTTTTGCGAGGCTTTTCGATCCAGGACCTGCTGAAGTTCCTTTTCAGCCTGATGTAATGCATTTGTTGTTTCCTCAAACGCCATCATCGCCTGGAGTTGTTCATCTTCAAGTTTGGCGATTGTCCGATCCAGTGCCTGAGTTTCTGCTTGAAGGTCCTGCAATTCCTTCGGATTGCGGACCTTGCCGGAAAAAAGATTTGACTGGGTTAGTTCACGCTTGAGCTTCTTCTCTTTCACTTGTTCAAGCAAGCCTTTCAAAACTGACTCGGCAGATTTGTTTACTCCCTGAGCCTCCACCAGTTTGGCGTTTGCCTGGCTGACTTCTTTATCGGCAGCAATTATGCGGTCGATCTCCTTGAGGCGGGCGTTCATTTTCATCCGGAGAGTGTCCTGGGTTTGAAGGCGAAATAGGGTGAAGGAAGAGTTCATAGTTGCTCCGGTATCTGCATGTTTACAGAATTGTAACATCCAATCCGCGCTTGATCAGGAGTTAGTCTACTATGTTATAATTGCGTCCATTATCCTCATGGAATATTGGACGGAGAACAAACTTTGGCTTTCTTTAACCCCATAAAATGGCTGTTAGGGTTGCTTTCACAAGACCTGGGAATTGACCTTGGCACAGCTAACACATTGGTCAATGTTAGGGGCAAGGGCATTGTCATTAACGAACCTTCCTGGGTGACGATCGATAAACGCACCCGTGAACCGCTGAAGATCGGTGCTGCTGCGAAGGCGATGGTCGGGCGCACGCCGGCGAACATGGTCACAATCAGACCCCTGCGCGATGGCGTTATTTCGGAATACGACATCACCCAAGCACTGCTTGAGTACTTCATCAGCAAAGCTCATGAAAACAGCATTGTGCTATTCCCACACTCGCGGGTTGTCATCGGTATTCCATCTGGTGCGACAGAGGTCGAAAAACGCGCGGTTTACGATGCGGCTATGTCTGCCGGCGCGCGGGAAACTTACATGGTCCTTGAACCTGCCGCGGCAGCAATCGGGGCTGGCTTGCCAATCAATTCGGATACTGGCACCATGGTTGTGGATATCGGTGGAGGTACCACTGAGGTGGCGGTGATCAGCACTGGCGGCATTGTCATTTCCCGTTCGCTGAGAGTGGCAGGCGACGAATTAGATCAGGACATCATTGAGTATGTTCGCAGCAAGTACAACTTGTTCATTGGTGAGCAGATGGCTGAGAAGGTGAAAATTGCGATCGGTTCAGCTTATCCACTCAAAGAAGAGAAAACGGTCGATGTTCGCGGGCGTAATCTGATCACCGGGTTACCCGAAGCGATTGAGATCTCGTCAATCGAAATTCGTGAAGCAATTTCACCTTCCGTTCAGGTGATTGTGGACACCATCAAGGATGCTCTGGATGAATCCCCACCGGAAATACTTTCAGATCTGATGGACAACGGCATTTGCCTGACGGGTGGAACCGCTCAGCTTCAAGGACTGGCTGAGCGCCTCTCGAACGAGGTTCGCGTAAGAGTCTGGGTGGCGGAAGACCCAATGACATGTGTGGCACGCGGCTGTGGAATGGTGCTGGACGACTTGGATCTGTACGAAAACTTACTCGTAGGCATTGAACGGGATCCTTACACTAGTACGCAAGGTTGATTTTTCCTTGCGATCTGGATAGACCAGATTCGACATGCGCAATCTATTTACTCCCAAAAACCTACGAAATCTGATTTTAATCATCGTGATAGTCGGCGTACTTGTGCTGGCAATCTCAGGTTATTTAACGCCGCTTTTTAGCCTGTCTGTCAGTCCGCTGATTTCCGCCCAGAGCTGGATTTCTGAACGCTACCTGGCTTTCAGCGACTTCTTTAGTTCTCCGCGTGATATGGCAACTCTGCGCGAAGAGAATGCCCAATTGCGCAACGAGGTGGCACAGCTGCAGAGCGAAATCATTGCCCTGCAGGAAAACCTGGCTCAAGCTGAAATTCTCTACACCTTGTTGGATTTTGCGCGCAACAATCCAGAACATGAATACGTGGCCGCGACGGTGATTGGGCGCGAGATCAGCCCTTACCTGCAATATATCATTATCGATAAAGGCTCCAATGACGGCATCCGTTACGGCATGCCGGTGGTAACTCAGCAGGGTCTGGTGGGGCGGATCGACGCAGTTATTTCGGATGCCGCGCGTATTCAGCTAATCACCGATGCTGGTTCGGTTGTCAACGTGCGTCTTAAGACTGCCAACGTCGAAGGACAGGTAAGTGGTTCCATTACTGGCGAGGTAAGCCTTGATATGGTGCCAATTGATGCCCAGGTGGATATTGGCGAGGTTATTCTTACATCCGGTTTGGGTGGAACGTACCCGCCAAACATTTTTGTGGGCCAGGTTCTTTCGATGCAGACACGTCAGAACGCGCTCTTTCAGACGGGTTCTGTCCAACCAATTGTTGATTTCTCAGTTCTAAGTGCGGTGCTCGTCATCACCAATTTTGATGCTGTTGATATCACGCCGTTATTACCCTGAGGTTTGCCCATGTTGATTTATCTGGCATACGGAATGAGTTTCGTGCTGGCGATGATGCTCCAGTACGGCGTCTTCAGCCGTTGGATGATCCTCTCGGGCAGCCCTGATCTGGTGCTATTGCTTGTGATTGCGCTTTGCCTGCATCAGCGAAACAGAAGATTCTGGATTCTGGTCCTTATTATGGGTGGGGTCGTGGGACTTGTTTCGGCAATGCCCTATTTCGTACCGATGATCGTCTATATGGCAGTTTACCTTGCCTCCCTGAGCCTGAAACAGCGTCTTTGGCAGACACCGCTCTTGGGGATGTTCCTGCTGACCTTCGGCGCGACCATCCTGGCAAACCTTCTTTCGATTGCTGTTCTGTTCGTGCAGCGTATTCCCTTTGTGTTCTCTGAAGCACTGGTGAATGTGGTTCTGCCGGCGGTATTTCTCAATATGTTCTTGGCAATTCCAGTGCATGCCATAGTGCGGGAATTGACTGTGTGGCTATATCCACAAGGAGCCCAGGTATGAATAATGGCAACTATGAAAAACCGACCATCGATCTGAAGCGTTTCCGTTGGGTCTATCTGATCATTGCTGTGGTGTTTGTCTACTACATCGCTCAACTCTTTAATTACCAAATCGTTAATGGTGCGGAATATCGGGCACAGGCGGAAGATAATCGCACCCAGGTTATCAGTATCCCAACGGATAGAGGGATGATCTTTGATCGTAATGGCATTGTTTTAGCCCGTAACGTGGCGCAATACAACGTTACTGTTACGCCGGCTAACTTGCCAGACTCCGCCGGAAAAACCCGCGATATTTTTAATCAGCTCAGCGCTCTGATTGATATTCCTGTCAGCCAGGGCGAGGTTAACGAGCAAACAGCAGGTTCTTTTTCACCTTGCTATACCCCGCTGGGTATCGAACAGGTGGTGGAGATTGCTGACAGCCTCTGGCCTTTTCAGGCGACGCGTTTGAAATGCAATATCGATAAGCAAACCGCCATGATCATCCAGGAAAAAGAGGCAGACTGGCCTGGCATCGAGGTGGAGATCGAACAGATCCGTGAATACCCCACGGGTAATCAAACTGCGGAAATCATCGGTTTTCTTGGACCTATCCCGGAAGTACTTTTGGATTATTACACCGAACAAGGCTTTGTCTCAGGACGAGACAAAGTGGGTTACATGGGCGTTGAAAACTCGATGCAGGATGTGCTCGGGGGGAAAAACGGACAACGGGTGGTTGAAGTGACGGTCGGTGGTGAGATCGTACGGGACATCGAAGAGCCTGTTGACCCTGTGCCTGGTGAGAACGTCTACCTTTCAATCGACTACCGATTGCAGCAAGCTGCACACGCTGCATTGGTAAACCAGCTCGATTACTGGAATCAACTCTATATGCTCTGGCAGAATGAAATCCTGAGTACTATGGGGGTTGTTGTGGCGATGGATGCCAAGAGCGGCGAGATCCTCTCGATGGTGTCTTATCCAAACTATGATAACAATCGCATGTCCCCATTTATCCCGGCTGACTACTATGAGCAGCTTAGCATCGACGAACACAAGCCTTTGCTCAACAAAGCCATCAGTTCCGAATTGCCTCCAGGTTCCGTTTATAAGATGGTTTCTGCCCTGGGGGTCTTGAACGAAGACGTGGTCACGCCCTATCAGACAGTTGAAGACCCGGGTATGATCACCCTCCGCCAGCAGTTCTATGAGACCGACATTGGTACTTTACAGAACTACTATTGCTGGGATCGTGCCGGGCATGGTCAGGTGGATTATTTGCACGGTATTGCTTATTCCTGTAACGTTTATTGGTACAAGGTAGGCGGCGGCTATGAGGGCGAAGTGGCTGACGGCGGTTTGGGCATCTGGCGCATGGATGAGTACGCTGCGGCGCTTGGCTACGGAGAAACGACCGGGCTTGAACTTCCAGGTGAAGCGGATGGATTGCTGCCTAACCCGACATGGAAACGTTTGAACATCGGTGAAAACTGGGCGACTGGCGACACCTACCTGGCAACGGTCGGGCAGGGTTATGTGTTGGCGACCCCAATGCAGGTGTTAAATTCGATCAACACGATCATCAACGACGGCAAACACTATCAGCCGACCATCATCGACAGAATTACGGATTTTGATGGGAATGTTACCTACCAATCCGAACCTGAAATCCTTTGGGATATTACCAAAGATCCAATGATTGCTACTTATGAAGGCAATAACCGCACCAACGAGCTGAAAACCGTCGAACAATCGGTGATCGACCTCGCTAAACGCGGCATGGAAATGGTGACCCGCGATGATGGCACCGCATGGTATGAATTCCAGGATAACCCCTGGAAGGTGGCTGGCAAGACCGGCACCGCTGAGTTCTGTGATGATTGGGCAAACCGTGAGGGGTTATGCGTGCCTGGATCGTGGCCGGCACATGCCTGGTTTGTCGGCTACGCTCCTTATGACGATCCGGAAATTATCGTGGCTGTCTTCATCTACCATGGCGCTGAAGGTTCCACCGTTGCTGCTCCTATCGCCAAATCCACAATTGACGCTTATTTCCAATTGAAACAGGTCGATCAGGAGCTGCAGCAAAACGAGTACGCTCCGGCGATACCATAGGCTGCCAATCATGGAAGAGATTACGGTTCGTGGAATTAAAGGCGGAGTTCTGATCAGCCTGCCAGAGAAACCTTGGTATCAACAGCGGGATTTATTGATCTCGCGCATTCAGACCCAGGAGCGCTTCTTTAAAGGTGGGCGGATCGCCCTGGATGTGGGCGGCGCGGAGTGGTCACAGGATCAGCTATTCAAGCTTCTGCGTGACTTATCCAATGAAGGCGTTTGTCTCTGGGCCGTTTTGACCACTTCAGATGTAACCCTGGCTTCAGCCAGAAATTTCGAACTCCAAACGAGTATCTCCGCGGAAAATGCCGTTGAAAGGCTCGAAAACCTGCAATCGCCAAAGGATGGGGCAAGTGTTGAGTGGCGTATGGAACCGCTGGAAAAGGGCGAAAAAGTTGCTTTCAAGGCAAATGGAGTGATGATTGGAGATGTGCCTGAGGAGGCTGAGGTCATTGCTGCCGGCAGCTTGATTGTTTGGGGCACGGTCAGGGGCAGCCTCAAAGCTGGATGTGGCGGGGATCTTTCATCGCGAATGTGTGTTTTGCGCTACTGCGGTACGGGGTTAAGCTTGTGTGGGCAGTCGGTGGAAGTCCCTAAAAGAATGATTAATACTGCACCGCTTGAGATCCGGTATGATGAGGGTACTGTCCATTTGCAGGAAGCGGTTGCGAGGAAGTTTAAACTTTTATGAATACGCGTGAGATTTGGAAACGGTTTGACATCCCGCTGTTTGCGGTGGTGTTGCTGTTGTGTGTTTTTGGCGTGGCGCTGATCTCTTCAGCGATTGCTGGAAATCCCACCCTGGTGGACCATCCCAGGCGCCAGGCAACCTTCCTGATCATCGGTCTGGTGATCTTGTTTTTGAGCGCCTCGTTTGATTACCACATCTGGAAGACGCTCAGCAAACCTTTTTATGTTCTGGTGGCACTGCTGCTACTATTGGTATTTGTGATTGGTGGGGCAAGGTTTGGCGCTGCCAGGTGGCTGGAGACAGGTTTGGTGACGATCCAGCCGGCGGAACTGGCAAAAATCGCTATCATCCTGGCACTTGCCAGCTTCTTTTCGAGCAACATTGATCGCATCAATAATTGGATGACGATCGGTAAAAGTTTGATTTTAACGGGTGGAATCGTGATCTGGATTTTGCTGCAGCCTAACCTCAGCACCAGCATTGTGATCTTTGTCATCTGGGCAACTATGCTTTGGATCAGCGGGTTGAAAACAAAATACATCCTGATCATGGTTGGCGCAGCCGCGATATTTATTGGAATTTCGTTTTTGTTGGACTTTCCCTACCTGGCGGATTACCAAAAAGCTCGCATCACAAATTTTATTGCTCCGGCTGAAGATGCACGCTATGGCGACACCTACAACGTGGACCAGGCTTTAATCAGCATCGGTTCAGGAGGCTGGTTTGGCAAGGGGTATGGCCAGGGATCGCAGGTGCAATTGCGTTTTCTGAAGATCCGCCATAATGACTTTATCTTTTCGGTATTGGCGCATGAATTTGGCTTTGTCGGGACGGTTATCGTTTTGGCAGCCCTGATTTTCGTGATAGTGCGCTGTTTCAAGGTAGCGCAAAACGCCCCGGATGCCTATGGCTCGCTGATTGCCTATGGGTTCGGCGTGTTGATGGGCTTCCAGACGATTGTGAATGTGGGGGTGAATTTGCGCTTGCTGCCGGTGACGGGGCTGACCCTGCCGTTTATCAGTTATGGCGGCAGCTCACTGGTCTCGATGCTGCTGGGGATCGGGTTGGTTGAGAATATCAGAATGCGCAGCCAGGATAAAGAATTCCGGGAAGAACCCTTGTAAGAAAAGGCAGGAATGTGGTAAGATAGGCATTCGTTGGTGGGGGCTCGTCTAATGGCAGGACAGCAGACTCTGAATCTGTATGTAGAGGTTCGACTCCTTTGCCCCCAGCCTGAGCATATCGAAAGAACCGTGATGAAAAGTGACGGTTCTTTCGATTTTTGAGAAGAAAAAACGTGAAAAGGTGAAAAAACGTTTTCTGGGTAGAGGCGACGCATGCGTCGCCCCGACAATGGCTCTATGTCGAGTCCGCCCTTGGCGGGTATGCTTTTGATTTCTGGGTAGCGGTGGGAGCAAGTACTGCTCGCTTCGCTCCCAGCATCATGCCTCCCACCGTACGGATGAGCCTTGGTCGATCCGCCATGTATGCAATTTAGAAGTAGTTGGAGACCTTGCGGTCAAAGCCCTCGCTCGGTGAGGACATCGGCGAGAACCGAGCCCATTGGTAGTGGCAGGCACCCGTGCCTGCCTGGGGTAACCACAGGGGGTTACCCCTACCACAGGAGACCTTCCGGTCAAATGCCTGGCACGGGCGGGAGACCGGCGAGGAAAGGGAATAGGGGCGACGCATGCGTCGCCCCCTACGTTACTTTTTAGGGTATCCATTACTACAATTTTTGAATTTTGGAATGGGCAAGCTGTATAAAGTCTTCCCCTGCGGCATGCCTTACACGCTCATGGCTTGTTATGCTTTTGATAATCAGGCAGCGGTGGGAGTAAACCCCCACCGTACGGATGGGCTTCAGTCCATCCGCATCGTATCCTGTGTAGAAGTAATGCGAGACCTGTCGGTCAAAAGCCTCCCTATGGGACTGGCAAGTACAGGGATTGGCTCCAAAACAACTACCCTCTTTTGGGACGAAGGGCTATAATTGAACTGATTTCAACTAAAGGAAAAT
>WOZA01000009.1:1333-3153 GCA_011620505.1 Anaerolineaceae bacterium | reverse complement strand
GTTCTCGTCTTCAGCCAACAAGTTGGTTTCAGCGCTGGTGATACCCGCTGGATTGGTAGCGCTGTTTGTACAGAAAACGGTGGCAAATCAATCGTGGCTGTTGTCAACCAAAGCCGCGAAGGACTACCTGCCGACTATCAACGCGATGTAACCTCCGCGTACGACGCTTTCAATCAGTAAGATTTAGTCTCTCAAGAGAACGCCCCAATGGTCATTGGGGCGTTCTTTATTTTGGTATATAATCACAACCTGGTTCACAATGATAGAAATTCGTCATGCCGCCATTCTTGACTCGTTCAATTCCCAATTCGCTTACGACAATCTTTATAGCGAAGGAGGAATTGACCTTTCAGATTCTTATTACTTGTGGTTGTTGGAAAAAATAAAGCCAATTCATGGTAAGGTCCTCATTGACGTTTCTTGTGGAAGGGGGAAACTCGCCGCTTTTGCCAGGAAGAAGGGTTTAGACGTAATCGGTTTGGACTTTTCTCTAAGTGCGGTCAAAGTCGCCCAGCAAGCAGACCCGGAACTAAATCTGATCATCAGCGATGGTGAGCAAATTGCTCTGAAGGGGCAGTGCGCCGATTATGTGACGCACATCGGAAATCTTGAGCATTATCAAAACCCCTCACTGGGTGTTCAGGAGGTCGCCAGGCTCCTCAAACCGGAAGGCACAGCCATTATTTTGCTCCCAAATGGATTCTCGTTCGCAGGGAATATTCAACATGTTCGCAGGACTGGTCAGGTCTTTGATGATGGGCAGCCCATCCAGCGGTATAACACCCGCCAGGGCTGGCAGAACCTTTTGGAGGAAAATGGATTAACCGTCTTCAAGACAATCCGGTACGAACACTTCCTCCCCCGGACGAAACAGGATTGGATCTCCCACTTGAAACGCCCATCGCGGTTACTCCGTTGGGCTGTGGCGTGGGCAATTCCGTTCAACCTATCAAATTGCTTCGTCTATTTTTGTAGACGCTCTTCAACAGACTAACCATGCAATCCCTTCCTCAAAAAGTAAAGGCTTTCTACGCGCGTCATGGAAAACTGGTAAAGGTACTGCTCTACCTTTTCTGGGCCGTGTTGTTTGCATTCCTGGCGTATACAGTCTGGAAATCCCGCGGTCAACTTCTGCCCTACCTGGCAAAAGCTGATTTTTCCCAATTCATTATTGTTGCGGTCATCTACCTGGTTGCCCTGTTGCTTGCTGTCCTAAACTGGGCGGTTATCATGCATGCTTTTGAAGGCAGTATCTCGTTTTGGATGCATGCCAAAATCTATCTTGTTTCCATGGTGTCAAGGCGCTTGCCTGGCACGATTTGGTACGTCGGCGGGAGAATGATCCTCTATAAAAAGCTGGGTGTACCTTCAGTCAAGACAGCTTCAGCCAGCGGTATCGAGTTTATCATAAGTTTTGTGGCGGATGCTTTGCTGGCAGCCATATTCATCCCATTAGGACTAAATCTTTCAGAAATCTGGCTAATACCTCTTGCTTTGGTTGTTGTTCTTGGTTTGTTTGTTTTGCGTCCTAAGACAGTGGAAAAGATTATGATCAAGCTTAATTATCCACTTGCGCAACCTGTTAGTATAAGCCAGGTAATCAGCTGGCTACTCCTGCGGATGGCATTGGTGCTTACTGGTGGAGCAATGATCTTCTTCACCATTCGGATTTTCACCCCACTCGGACTTAATTCGCTCTTATTTGTTCTTGGAGCCAGGGCGCTCTCCGGAGCGGCTGGTATGCTGACTTTCTTGTTGCCAAGCAGCATGGGCGCATCGGACCTGACTTTGCTGGCGATGTTGTCGGCCATCATCCCGAC
>WOZA01000009.1:0-1233 GCA_011620505.1 Anaerolineaceae bacterium | reverse complement strand
AAAACCTCGATATTTAGTTAATAGTCAGGGGGAGAAGTATGGTAAACACAGCTTGATAGCGGCTTACCCGATCCAGATATTCCTCTCCGACTTTTCCACCAATCGCATAGATATTGTCGCCGAGCAAAACGTAAGCGGCCTCAGAGATCGGGCTGGCAGTTTCTGAATTTATGTTGATGATCTGCCACTCTTTCTGAGTCGTGGAGTAGTGAAATTGGTCGATTGCGCCGCTCACAAATGACTTATCCCCAATAATGGCGATTTTGTCATAAAGTTTTATCGCAGCATATCCGGATATCTTCTCAGGAAGATCAGGCTCGACCTTCCAGGGGTTTTCTTTTTCAAGCTCAATGTAAGGGCTGTAACTTTCGTTGGTATTTAGCTTATCTTCACCATCTGAGCCCCCTATTACGTATATCTTGCCAGCGTCTGCGAGCACTGCAGGGTGCAGCCTGGCTGTTGGCATAGGGCTTCCCTGATGCCAGGTGTCTGCGGTCGGGTCATACCTCCAGACGGTATCCAACGGTTTCTGAGAGTCCCATCCGCCAAAGAGATAAATTTGTCCTTCGTAAGCTGCCAGTCCGTAGCCGCTGATAGCCACAGGCAGTTCGGCACAGCTTTCCCATTCATTTTTTCGTGGGTTAAAGACTTCTACGACATTGGTGAGAGATCCATTTTCCTTTATTCCACCCGGGACGTATATCTTTTCGCCGATTACGACTGCCGATACGTCATAAACTGCTGTTGGTTTTTCTTTTAATGCAGACCAGGTGTTGGAAATGGGATCGTACATTTCAACAGAAGAGAGTACGCCCAGGTCGGAGTGCCCAGCGATGACGATAATTTTTTCCTCAAAAGTCGCAATAGCCATGCTGCTACGAGGCTCCTTCATTGATGCCATATCCACCCAATTTTGCTGGGGAATATCCGCAGGTGTTTGCTTGGGCATCAGGAAGGCTGGTTTGGCGATGACCAGGTACAACCCGGTAATGATCAATAAGCCCAACACGAGGAGTAACCATCTTTTTTGACTGATCAATTTTTGCCAGGGCGTCTTTGTCTCATGGCTTTCGGCTGATGGGAGTTCCTGCTCCTCTTCGACGGTTTGATTGCCAGGGGATTTGATTATTCCGTGCTCAATCGCGAATAATGTCGCCTCTGTGCGGGAGGTCACGTTGATTTTTTGAAATATATTGCCAATGTGTACTTTGACCGTATTGACGCTGATATTAA
>WOZA01000042.1 GCA_011620505.1 Anaerolineaceae bacterium | reverse complement strand
CAGGTCTTTAGTTGCTCCAGTGGGAAATCGAATGTCAGCGGGGCATTGCTTCCTCTACTTTAATAGTCTGGGATTATTTTGCATATTGACTTAATATGACAATCCAAAACCAAACGGAAAGAGCGGATTTTCTGAGTCGTGAGGAAGATCCGGTTTCTGTTTGCGGACGGCTTCCATGGAGCTGGGTAGTTCAAACGGCAGTCTGCCTTCAGGACGTGACTTGCCAAAAATCACCTTCAGCACAGCCAAATCAGTGGCGCCATACTCACCTAAAAGTGCTTTGGCTTCTGCGTTGATATCGGGGACAACCGCTGGGCGGTCCAAATACAACACTACAATGGTCGGCACCGTCCTTAACAACCTCAGGATTTTGTCCTTTTCCCTGCCTTTAAAATCCAGGTCGCCGTGATGAAAATCTTTTGACATGGGGTTTTTCGCTTCGACTGGTATCCAAGGAGTGTCCAATCGTAAGATGGCAAAATCAGCCTCCTCTGGAGAAACAACCACTTCAGCAAACCGAGCTGCAACGGTCGGATCGATATTTCTTACAAAGATTTTCGGCCGACCTTGCAACGGGAGAACATGTTGATCATTTTTAAGCAGGGTCATGGCGCGTTCCTGCGACGATAAACCTGCTGCCAATGAGGTCGGGTCTCCCAGAATTTGCGGCACCACGCTTTCGTCTACAAATGGAGCATCGAACAACCCCAACTGGAATTTCAACCGCAGAAGCCGGCGCACAGACTGATCAATCCGTGCTTCAGATAATCGCCCGGTCTTTACCAGTTCAATCACGTGTTCCGGGCAGCTCTCTCCACCAAACTGATCCACACCGGCATCCAATGCCTTGAGCACGCGTTCCGGTTCACTCAACTTCTCCACTCCCCAGGCTCGTGCCGGCCAGACTGCATCCTCCATATGAATATCTGTGATCAGTCCCCAATCGGTGCAGATCACACCCTCGAATTGATATTTCTCACGCAGTAGACCGGTGATGATCGCCTTATTGAACGACATCGCAACGTTTTCATCTGTTTGGTCCATCGGCACGCCATAGTAGGGCATGATTGCTGCCGTATGCACTTCGAAGGCAGCTTCGAAGGGGATCAGATGATAGGCAAAATTCTTACCGGGGTAAATCTGACCCTGCTGGAATTCAAAATGCGGATCCAATCCTTCCTTTTGTGGTCCGCCTCCGGGGAAATGCTTGGTCATGCAGGCTACGCTGTGTGGTCCGAGAGTTTCACCTTGAAACCCTTTGATGTATGCCTTCGCGAGGCGTGCTGCCACATGGGCGTCCTCGCCGAAGGTACCGCTGATGCGCGGCCAGCGTGGTTCAGTGGCAAGGTCGACCTGGGGGTGGAGCGCCAAACGGATGCCAACAGCGAGATATTCGCGCCGTGCAATCTCGGCAAACCTCAAAACCAGATCAGGGTCATCCAGCGCGCCAAAACCGAGAGTCTCGCACCACTGCGAAAACTCGTTGGCAGCCATCGAAAAAATGTTGCGCGTGAAATGGTTGCGTGGGTCAGAGGCAATTGTGACAGGGATGCCCAGCCGGGTTTGTTCAGCGAACTGCTGCAATTTATTCTGCCAGATGGCCAAACTTTGTGCTCCTGGAATTTGCCAAAGGTTAAAGGAATTCATTTTTTGTTCAGCAATTTGTTTTGCAGCCGTCAATTCAGACCCGGAACGGCCGGGTTTTTCTTCAATTGTGCCGTCTTCGTTGACAATAGAGCCATTGATGAACAGCATCCCGGCTTTTTCTTCCAGGGTCATTTGCCCCAATAGGTCGGCCACACGTGCTTCAACAGGTTGACGCGGATCTTCATAGACATCCAATTTACCGTTTTTGTTAAGATCGCGAAACAGCACTCCATGATCGGAATTGATCACTCCGGAATAACGCCTGACAATTTCGTTTGGAAAATCAGGGACTTCACTCTGGCTTTTATACATGGATTTATCCTCAGTGCAATTTATCTACCTAAAAGATGAACCTTCATCAACAATTCGTCTACAATTTCTTCAGCAGGTCTTGGCAATTCGTTCTGTTGGAACATCAGCACGCTCACCAGGGGCATATCACCGATCATATCCAACATGTCCAGTCCCCCGGTATTTTTATGCTCCAGATCTTCGTCTTCGTTACCGAACACCTTGCGGCTCTGGGCTTTGATCTCTTCGTAGAAGGATGCAAACACGATTTTACCTTGCGGATCGTCCATCCACTCGCGGATGGTGGAATGCTTATCAAGAATGCAGGGCAGGCTTAGCGTGGATTCGAGAGTCACAGTCAGGGTCTGGCGAATGTCTGCTGCGGATGCCGCAATCAAGAGGTCAAAATCTCCATCCTCGGTGATCCACTGTTTATAGGAGGGGTGATAGTAAGCAAAGGCGCGGAAATCGAGGGGAATAGAAACTGATTTCGTCTCGCCCGGCTGAAGTTCCACCTTAGCAAAGCCCTTCAACTCCTTTTCAGGACGTACCAGGCGGGATTTCTGATCATGAACATAAACCTGGACAATTTCTTTGCCTGCAACTTTGCCTGTATTGGTGACATCCACCGTAACCATTACACCTTCCACATCCTTGAATGTCGTTTTTGATGCTTTCGCATTGCCATAGGCAAAGGTTGTGTAACTCAGCCCAAAGCCGAAGGGGAACTGAACGGGCATCTTTTTGGCATCGTAGTAGCGATAGCCGATGAACATCCCTTCACCGTAACGCACTACACCAGCCCCACCTGGCCAGTTAATATAAGCTGGGGTATCGGTTAGTTTGATGGGAAAGGTTTCAGCCAATTTGCCGCAGGGGTTGATTTTGCCGAACAGCACATCCGCAATCGCCTCACCCCCCGCCTGCCCCATCATCCAGCCTTCCAGCACGGCTGCAACGCCATCGATCCAGGAATCCATGGCCACAGGCGCGCCGTTATTCAGCACCACAACGGTCCTTGGCTGGACTTTTGAAACAGCCTTGATCAGCTCTATCTGCTGAACGGTCAGGTTGATATCGGGGCGGTCATAGCCTTCAGATTCAGTATATGGGGGCAGCGCAATAAGCAATACCGCCACTTCGGCTGATTGTGCTAGCACTACCGCTTCATCAATCAGCTCCTGATGGAAGGAGTTATCTGCCGGGTAGCCCTCGGCGTAGCTTAATTCGGCACCGCCGGTATGAACTTTTATTTCTTCAAATGGGACAGACACCCTGGTGGGGTTGACGTGTGAACTCCCCCCGCCTTGGAAATGGGGAGTCTCCGCTGAACGACCGATAACGGCAATGTGATGCTGACCTTTAAGCGGCAGCAATCCGTTATTCTTAAGCAAAACCATCCCTTCGCTGGCGATTTTGTGAGCCAGTTCATGATGGGCATCTACATCAAAGGTTCCGTTCTTGGGAGTTTCCTGGGCTCTGAACACAATATTCAATATGCGGCGGACAGATTCATCCAGAACTGATTCATTCAGCTTCCCGGAACGTACGGCTTCCACGACCGCCTTAACGCGCCATGCTTGCGGACCGGGCATTTCAAGGTCAAGACCCCCCTTGAGCGCTGCAACCCGGTCATGCACGGCTCCCCAATCTGAGATCACCAAGCCTTCAAATCCCCATTCTTTTTTGAGTATCTCGGTCAGAAGGTGGACATTTTCTGAAGCGTAGGTGCCATTTACTTTGTTGTATGAACACATCACCGTCCATGGTTTGGCTTTCTTGACCGCCTTTTCAAACGCCGGCAGGTAGATTTCACGCAGAGTGCGCTCATCCACTTCAGAACTGATGCTGAAGCGTTGGAATTCCTGGTTGTTGGCGGCAAAATGTTTGAGTGAAGCACCGACCCCCTTACTTTGCATGCCGTTAATCAGGCTGGCAGCCATTTCCCCTGCCAGGTAAGGATCTTCAGAAAAATACTCGAAGTTGCGTCCACACAAAGGGGAACGTTTCATGTTTGTTCCCGGGCCAAGGAGAACATCCACATTGAGGGCGATGCATTCTTCTGCCAGCGCCTCACCCATTTCGCGGATCAAATCTACATCCCAGGTGGAACCCGAACAGGAAGCAGTGGGAAAACAGGTAGCAGGTAAGCTTTCCTGCGTCTCCTGATGAATTTCAGGTGCGCGACGGAGGCCGTGCGGGCCATCAGAAAAAATCAATTCCGGCACGCCCAGCCGTTCGACAGGGGTGGTTGTCCACCAGGTGAGCCCCGTGCATAATGCGGCTTTTTCTTCAAGTGTCATTTTGGTGATGATGGTTTGAATTTGTTCAGACATGGTTTACTCCTTGTTGGGTCTTGTTATTTATGATTTGGCAGCTCCGTGCGCATAGGAATCGTAGATCGAACGAATTTTTAAAGCTGCCTGAACCTGCGCAATCGTCCAGCCGGTGGGGATGGATGCAGCAATTTCAACGCTGCGGCCTGCTGGCAGGTCAAAATAATTATCGCTGAATGTCACATCTGCACCGTCCAGGGCACATTCCACCAGACGCGCCAGCGATTGTGAAGTCAATTTGATGTGGATCTGTCCTTGTTCGACACGCAGCTGTGATGAAATCGCCGGCTCTGTCAAATTGAGGTGCTTGGCAGGAGCGAAATAGGCTGTTTGCCGGCTGATCCATTTTCCACCCTGCCAGAGTTCGGCGATGAAAACCACATCACGACATAAATCATCGTCGAGGCTGTCGGAAAAGTCGAGAGCGCAGATATGGGAAACATCAAGGGGAGCAACCGAAACGGATTCTTCATTCGCCTGCAGCACCCTGCCACCCAGTGTTTCAAGCGACCAACGCACAGAACCCTCCCAAGGCTCGCGCAAATCATTGGTGACGTGAATATCCTGCTCTGTTGGTTTGTCTTCAATCGACAACAATACAGGCGCATAGAAACGACGGGCGGCATAATGCAGAGCTTTCCAGCGGTCAAAATAATCCAGGCTCGACCAGGAAGCCACCGGCCAGCAATCGTTAAGCTGCCAATAAAGCGTACCAGAAACGCGATTGGGATAACGCCTCCAATGCTCCACGCCGTAACGGATGCCTTCCGCCTGAAGCACCATACTCAAATACACCAATGATTCAAAATCCTTGGGAAACCTGAATGAATCCAGCATCTGCCCAACGATCAATGAATTGCCACTTGAGTTCTTCTGGTGCATCTCCATAACGTAGGAAGTCATATTCCAATCAGCTTCCTCGGCGTAGGTGCGGATGGTCGCCAGGGGCGGTAGCGCCTGAAAGCCAAATTCACTCATGAAGCGCGGATACTGGTCGCGATAAGCGGTGAAGGGTTTGCGTCCGTGCCAGACATCCCAATAATGTGCGTCACCCTGCTGCTGACCGTTCGGATTCTCGAAGGGCGTATTGGACGAGGGTGAGCTGGGCCAATAAGAATGATCCGGATCTTCACGGGCGCACCATGCAGGCAAGGTGTGGTGGAAAAATTGGTCATAGGCAGTTTTCATCGCCTGGTACTCAGATCCGTTCCAACCCCAGTCGACCCAGCCCCATTCCATCTCATTGTTGCCGCACCATAGCGCCAGGCAGGCGCGATGACGCAGGCGGCGAACGTTGTCGATCACCTCATTGTGGACATTTTCCAGGAAAGCCGGGTCGTCCAACGGATACATACTGCAAGAGAAAATGAACTCCTGCCACACCAGGATACCGTAGCGGTCGCAGAGATCGTAAAAACGCTCGTCTTCATAAAATCCGCCACCCCAGACCCGAAGCATGTTCTGATGCGTCTCTGCTGCAGAACGGATAAGCCCTTCCAGGTGCGCATCAGTGATGCGGGTTGGGAAAGAATCGGCCGGAATCCAGTTGGATCCTTTGGCAAAAATAGGTACCCCATTTACAACAAATGTGAAAGAGATCCCCCATTCATCCGGCTTCTGCCTGAGTTCAATGGTCCGCAATCCCAGCCGGTATTGGCGTTCATCCAATAGAAGATCCGCTTGCCGTAGTTCGACTTTTACCCGGTAGAGTGGCTGTGCTCCATAGCCATTCGGCCACCAAAGCTGCGGGTTGGGAACTTCCACCTTGAGTATGTTCCCAACACCTGGGATGACAGGTGTACTGGTTTCAAAAACCTGGTCATCCGGTGCGATGAGAGTCAGCGCTGCCGAGCACGGTGTGTTTTCCGGGTTATGCAAGATCACCCGTGCTGAAACTGTCACCCGGCCATCGTCGTGATCTTGCCTCAAGGCGACTTCCTCGATGCGTGCGTTCTCGTAACCTTCCAAGCGGATATCCTTCCAGATGCCCATGGGAGGAAGCTGTGGTCCCCAATCCCAGCCAAACTGGCAGGGTGCTTTACGCAAATAAGGCCCGCCTGGAATGGCTTGCGAAACACCCGGCATCGGACGCACGGACTGGTGATCTGTGCAAAACCGTACGGGAGAATCAAAATTGATGCGCAGTTCGTTATTATTCGTCTTGAGAAGTGGTTTCACATCCCAGCGATATTGCCTGAACATGTTCTCGGCATGACCCAATTCGACTCCATTCAGGTATATGGTCGCCAACGTATCCAGCCCGTCGCAAACCAACCAAACCTGCGGCTGGTCGAAAATTTCGGGGTTGACTTGAAATGAACGAAAATATTCCCAATCATTCTCAGCCACCCACTGGACACGCTTTTCGTTGTCACCCACAAATGGGTCGGGGATCAGCCCAAGGGCCAGTAAATCGGTATGCACGCCGCCGGGGACGTTGGCAGGCAACCATTCTTGCGTTCCTGTCTGTCTAAAATTCCAATTGCCTGCTAAAGATTGAATTTTCACATTAATTTCTCCGATGGATTCATATCCCTCCAAACAGCCTGCAGAGGTCGATAATCTAGAAGGATAATGCCTTCTTCTTTAATTACTTCCTTTGCTTTCTGAGACGTCCAAAAATCAAAGTCGGTCTGTCGCTCGTGATGATTGGCTGGCTCCAAAACCAGCAACTCAGCATTGTCGAGTCCTGGATGTACCGCCCATTCATTAAGGCCAACAGGCAACTCATGCAGAAGCGAGACATACAGAGTAGATTTCGACCCTGGGTCGAGGCTGTAGCTATCCAAAAAGTCGTAATCGATGGTCGGGTACCCCTGGTTCTGTAATTTTACGATCACATCCCTGCCAATCGCACGCAAAGCCAATCCATATTCCATCGCCAGGCGGATCATCAGGTCCAAAATATCCCGTCGGTCGCCGAAACGCAGCGCATGCCAGTCCAGATGAGTGGGCTTGAGTCCCGCTGACAGCACGGTTTCGATCTGTGCTCTGAACTCAAGTTCCAATTCATCCGGTTTTGCTTGGGCAAGTAGGACAGGCATGGAATCAAAATCGTAGAAGTATCCACTCGGGTCCACCAAGGTTGGAACTTTTTCCCTGCAAGTGATTGGTCCCCAACGATAATCCCTCGGATCGCTGATGACGGTAAGATGAATGCCAAAAGGAATTTCAGGATGGCCTTTGAGGAAACGCATTGCGTGAAGCGCCCATGGGCAGACGACCATCAGGCTTGTGGAGCGAACCAAAGGACCGCTCAAGGTGCCAATGATCGCTTCATTGATCGAATGACACATCCCGAAATCATCGGCATTGATGATCAACAAACGAGCATCAGGGGGAAAACCAAGCATCCTGCTTATAAGGTTCTTTTGTAATAGGCTCATTTAACCCCGGATAAACAGAGATATGCTTTCTTGCAACTGGCGTCAAGGGCGCAGATCCGCTTCGACGGGGGCAACTTCAACTCAGTCAGGATAATGGATGTATTGAGTAGCATTTGCCCCCTAACTTACAGAGTACTGCACTGTTGAGAGGTCCCATTCTTCATGGATCTTGGGGACATCACTGATCAAGCGCTGGGTATAAGCCTCTTTTGGATGCAGAATGACCTCATCGGCAGACCCGCTTTCAATGATTCTTCCGTGTTCCATAATATAAACGGTATCAGATACGTAATAGGCAAGGCCGATATCATGGGTGATGAAGACAATTGTCATTCCAATTTCATCTCGCAATTTCATCAACATATCCAGGATCGTCGCCCGGGAACAGGCATCGATCATCGAAGTGGGTTCATCAGCCAGAAGGACCTTGGGTTTTAATATAAAGATGCGGGCGATCATCAGGCGCTGCATTTGACCTCCGGAGAGCTCAAATGGGTATTTGTTGGTTAACTCATCAAACTTCAAATTCACAAAGCTGCAAGCTTCGGCCATCATCGCCACTTTTTGCTCATTCGTCAGTTTTTTGCCGTCACGCATTTTGATACAATCCAGTAGTACGGCGTCGATTTTATTGAAAATATTGAATGAGGAGTAGGGGTCTTGAAAGATCGCCTGAATATTCTTCCAGTATTCCCTTCTCTTTTTTTGTGAACTGATATCGCGCTTCTTCCCTTGAAAATAAATCTCGCCTTCGGTTGGTTTAATCAAGCCCAGGAGCATCTTGGCCAGAGTGGTTTTCCCACTGCCCGACTCGCCCACAATTGACACGATTTTTCCCTCACAAAAATCGAAATCGACATGATCAACAGCTAAAGTTTTGCGGCGGCCCACCCCAAATATCTTGGTCAGCCCTTCACCTTTAAGACATGAACTAATTTTGTCAGCCAATTTGATAAACCTTTCTTAGGTATTCTTCGCTAAAGATACACCGATAAGCCCGACCTTCTCCAGTTTCGCGGAGGTCGATTGGATGAGTCTTGCATTCCGGGATTACGTATTTGCACCTCTCAGCAAACCGGCATCCTGTGGGTGGTTTTTTAAGATTAGGTGGTACGCCGGGGATGGCAGAGAGTTTAAGATTCCGCAATCCCTTTTCTGGAACAATAATCGAGCCCATCAGCCCTTTTGAGTACGGATGGAGCGGATCGAACACCGCTTCTTGTGCGGTCGCCTTCTCGACGATCTGCCCTGCATACATGACCATGATATCATCAGTAACATTGTAAAGGAGGGGAAGCTCATGCGTGATGAAGATCATTGATTTGATCATCCCCTTTTCCATCAGATCCAACAACATCTTGATCACCATCTTCTGACTGGTGACATCCAGTGCCGAGGAGGGTTCATCCGCGATAAGGATTTTTGGAGCGAGAATCACAGAAACCGCAATGACCGTGCGCTGTTTCATCCCTCCCGAAAGTTCGACAGGGTATTTTTGCAACACATCCTCTGGGAGCCCTAAAATCTCAAATCGTTCCCTGGCAAGATCATAAATATCCTTCCTGGATACTTTTGGGTCATGTGCAAGAATCACATCCTCAATAAAATTGATGATCTTGCGGGTGGGGTTGAGCGCGTTCATGGCCGCCTGCGGAATGTAAGCGATTTCGGTTCCCAGGATCGTCCTACGAACCGTGTCGGGGTCCATCCCTGTAATACGCTGCCCATCAATAATAATCTCACCACTGGTAAAGTGAAGTGGTGGAAAGTAATAACCCATCAGACTGAGGGCCAGTGTGGACTTTCCGCAGCCGGATTCCCCCGCAATACCTAGTGATTTTCCTTCTTCGACCTTCAGAGAAACGTGATCAACCGCATAAACATCTTCATGAAACCGGGTGATGTATTTAGTGGTAAGGTCGTTTACTTCCAGGATCACTTTTGACATTTCCTTCACCTAGTCCCTCAACGCAGGATTGAATACCTGGTCGAGACCTGTATTCATCAAATTCATCGAGAATGTAATCAGCGCGATGGCAACAATCACGGGGAAGTAGGCCCACCACTTTCCCAGGATTTCTGCCTGGTAAATCATCGCCCAGTTCATCATCAACCCCAACGTTGGCACAACTGAAGTCTTTGGTCCCAACCCGAGGATCGAAAGGGAAGCTTCTGCAAGGATGGCTGAGGAAATTTGCAAAATCAAGGCCATCACCACATAGGAAGCGATGTAAGGCAAAATATCATTGAGAATGATATGGAAGATGGAATGACCGGCTATTTTTGATAGATTCACATGATCGCGATTTCGCAAAGAAATCACCTGCGAGCGCACTGCCCTGGTCGTCCATACCCAGGAGGTGAGACCGATCACTATCGCGATCGTGACTGCCCCCCGTTGTTCCTGCCCAATACTGAACGAAATCAAGACCAACAACACAAAACTTGGGATTACGGTAAACAGGTTGGTGACGAACATGATCATATCATCCACCCAGCCGCCAATATATCCTGATAATAACCCCAGGGTCAAGCCGATCAAGGTGGCCACGATTCCAGCTACAAAACCGATCTCCAGGGATACCTCGATGGCTTTTACCAGTTCCGTCAATACATCCCTGCCAAAGTTATCCGTTCCAAGTGGAAGCACACGAACATTCGCAACCTGATCGATATTCACATAATCAGATTGATTGACTGTGCCTATTTGCTCCAGGGTACCTGTCTCGGGGTTCAATGCTGCAAGAATCTCACCTTCTGTGGATAGAATTCCCTGGACTGAATCGTTTAGTCTTTGATAATATCTTTTTTGAGCAAAGATCATCCCGGGGATATTCTTTTGCGGATCATAATTTTTCTCCCACAGATCCAGAAGGGATGCTGTATCGGATGTGTCGATTTGATCTGCTGGAACACCATCACCAATCAACCACTCCTTCATGGCTTCACGATCATCATTGCTCAATTTGCTAGAAATTCTATTAGCAGCGGCATCTTGTAGATTAAGGGTATAAATATCCGTGGTATTAATGCTATCGTAAATATTTACATAAGTCCCGGGCGGGAAGAAACTCCCCTGGGCAATGATCGCCAAAGGAGCGTCCTTGATAAAGAGCGGGTAAATGATCACCAACAGCAGCAAAGCCATGAAAATGACAAAGCCGACGATAAATTTACCGGAATGAAAAACCTGTTGGAGAGTTTGTTTCATTGTCGTATCTCTACCTATTCCGCTTGCGCTGCTTTTATACGGGGGTCAATCAAACCATAAATAAGCTCGATGGCAAAGTTCGCGATCAATACCATCAGTGTGATGATCAAAGTGACTGCTGAGATCAACGGATAATCCTGACCCAATATACCCTGCAAGAGCATATAACCCAAGCCAGGATAACTAAAGATGATCTCGGCAACCAGCGCTCCTCCGACCATGGTCCCGATGGATAACGCCAGCCCGGTCACTTGCGGTAGCATGGCATTTCTAAAAACATAACCCACGATCTTACGATCCTTGATGCCCATGAAACGAGCATATTTTACATAATCAGCATTCAACTCGTAGATAGACATAGAGCGCATGCCGATCGCCTGACCTCCAATTGCGACCAGTACGATCGACCAGAAAGGCAACTGGTAATGTACGATCACCGACCACACAAATTGCCAGCTCATGGTGGGGATCAGGTCGAACCCGTATCCGCCTGAAGTCGGAAACCATTTTAAATCGACGGCAAAAATCACCAGTAAAATAACGGCCACTCCAAATGCCGGAAGATTTCCAATGAGAATACTGATGGGCAGAATCACCTTATCAAAACCTTTTTTAACATATGCAGCAATGGCGCCCAGAGTATTTCCAATAATCCAGCCGACAATGATCGCCGGGAACTGTAAACAAACCGTCCACCAGATGGAGGACTTGATAATGTCCAACACAGGTCTGGGATATTGGGTAAAGGAAGAACCAAAATTTCCTTGAAATATATTTTTTACATAGAGGAAAAACTGTGTAAGCAATGGTTTGTTGATTCCAAAAAGTTCTGCGTATTTCTCGTAGACTGCTTTCATGCCCGTCGAACTGGACATGCCCTGTGCCAGCCTTGCCACAATGCCAGCCACTGGATCTCCTGGCATGAGTCGGGGAAGGATGAAATTTAATATTACGGCAGCAACCAGGGTAATTACAAACCAAAGCAACTTGTTAAGAAAATACTTTTTGTATCCTTTCAACGGAATGCCTCCTGCATTCAAGAACAGCCATGTTCCGGAGTTGGCGGAACATGGCTGTCTATTGTGCGTTACGATTTAGTTGACCAGAGTCAGGTTATAGAGGCATGCAATACTATAACCATCGGTGCAATCCAGAGGGGGTACAGGAGGATTGGAACCGTCTGAAGAGTTCGGGAAGCCTGTCCAGACACTTTCGTTCACAGTGTGGAAGGATTGAGGGCGATACATCAAAGTGAAGGAAGGAATGTCGGTCAAATAGATCTTGACCAGCTCAGTGTAATCAGCCTTGATTTTGGCAGCATCGGTGAGTGTGGGGATCTCATTGATCAGTTCATCGGCAGCAGGATTCATGTAGCCGCCCCAGTTACCGTTCCAGTTGTTCATGGTTTGGGCATATGCACTATTCATGAAATGGTTGATGCGTCCCCAAGGTTGAGTCGGGCCAGCACCATCACTCCACATCATGAAGATGTCATAACCTTCGGCGATTGGCCAGTTGGTGATAACGGTTTGATATACTGACCATTCAGGGAAGTTACTCGTGATGTCTATGCCAATTTCCTTGCCAGCAGCGGCGACCACTTCAATTGCAGCCTGCCAATCAGACCAGCCATTGGGAGCAACTGCAACATAGTGAAGTTCCTGACCGTTATATTCGCGGTTTCCATCGCCATTGGTATCTTTAATGTCAGCGTCATCGAGGATTTTATTAGCGCCTTCAATATCCTTGCCAGCGAACTGCAAAGCTTTGATGGAAGGATCACTGCTATCATACAGAGCTTGCTCGCCAGCGGTCGGGTTCATGAGTGACCGTGGAACCTGGACGAAGGTGGCGGATTGGTTGGTCATGGCATTTGAAATGATGGTGTCGTAATCTACTGCTATGGCTATGGCTTTGCGAATTGCGAGTTGGTCCAAACCATAGGAGCCCAGGTTGAAGTAAGCGGTCGGGAGACTGGCGCCAATACCATACGGAGGTTCCGGAAGGTAAGTGGAGATGGGCAATTGGTCTTTCAACCACAGGTCCTGAACATTGGCATTGAACTGTTGACTGATATCCACCTCACCAGCCTGCAAAGCAGTTGTGCCTGCAGCATTATCCTTGTAAATGATGTGGGCGAGGTACTTGGGAGCAGGCAGTTTACCCCACATGGAGGCATCCTGGCCCCAGTAATTGTCATTACGAACGTAAACAACCTTGGTATCATCAGCGAAGTATTTTCCGTAAGGACCAGAGAAAACAACATCTTCCGCGGTATCAGCCATGAATTTGGTGGGATCTCCTCCGGTGCGTGCCTCGAGGGTCTGAGTCCATGCTTTCTGCATTACATAGTTTGAACTCAGGTAAGCCTGGACAATCAGGGGATTGATAGCTTTGCCATCGGTTCCGAGTTTTGCTTTGACCACAACAGTTTGAGGATCGGTCGCAACAATATCTGCGATGTAATCCTGGCTACCGACGCCTACATTATCCTGGTATTTGATATGGGAAGCCCAGGTGTAAGCGACATCGTCCGCGGTCACAGGTGTACCATCACTCCACTTAGCAGCGGCTTTGATTTTGAAGGTGATCTCAGTGCGATCGGCATTCCAGGCATAATCGCCGTCGGCGAGCAGAGGATAAACATTGCCATCGAGCATATTATATATGTAGGGGGTTTCGAACATGATGATGCGGGCATTGTCCTGTTGCGCAATCGCCATGGCATTGTTACAGTTGGCAGAATACGGGTTCCAACAAACAACCGAACCCCACTGCTGTCCATTGAAATACAAGGTCTCATTGCGAGGCAGAACAGTCTCTTCTGCCGCAACTTCAGTGGTTGGAGCTACTGTAGGGGCTTCAGTCGTCCCCGGTGCAGCAGTCGGAGCTTCAGATGTTGCCGGCGCAGCAGTAGGAACTTCAGTTGTTGCTGGAGTTCCGCAGGCAGCCAACAGCATGCTGAAGACGATCAGAACAGACAAAACAAACGATATACGCTTCATTTCCTATTTCTCCTTTTTAATCAAGAATTGAATGTGGCTTACTTACAAAAGCAATTAAGTTTTCGATTGACTGCCTCCTTCCAAAATGTGAAAAGTAAACATCTCATTCAGAGAGCGTCCCTAATTTAGGTAAAAAAAACGCATCCAGTCCGCTCTCACTTCGTTTAGGATGCGCCGCAGGATTCACGAACGACCAGTTCCGTGTCCATGATCACCTTCTGCGTGGTCATGGTGCCGGATTCAATCATATTGATCAGAAGATCCGCCGCTTTGCCGCCCATTGGTGCAATTGCCTGACGAACCGTAGTCAACGGCGGTACGGTTTTAGATGATGCGGGAATATCGTCAAATCCCACAATTGCCACGTCTTCAGGAATGCGCAGATTTGCCTCCCGCAGGGCACGCATCGCACCATAAGCCATCATATCATTGGCAATAAAGACGGCATCTGGCCTGTACATGATCAGGCGCTGCATGGCATTGTAGCCACTTTCCTCCGTAAAGTCTCCATCCGCCACCAATTCGGGCCTCACGGGCATGTCTGAATCCTGGAGCGCCTTCACATAACCCAGGTAACGGTCGTAACCCGCCACCTGGTTTTTCTTGCCAGTGATTGTGGCGATGCGTTTGTATCCAAGCCTCACAAGGTGCATAGTGGCTTTACGCCCAGCCTGCAGATTATCGACATCGAGATAATTAACATCCTCGGTCGGATGCCGACCGATCAGGATGTATGGCATTTTACTTTCGATCAACAACTGGATGATCGGGTCATCCATTAGGATCGAAGCAACCACCACCCCATCCACCAAACTGTTATGCAGGATACGCGAAATCATGCGTCGTTCATACTCAGGTTCGGTTAGCCAGAGCATGACAGAGTAGTCGCGAGTGTTACATAGCGCTGATATTCCCTGAAGGAGTTGAGGAAAATAGGGGTCTGTAAAAAGATCAGAAACACCGGCAGGGATAATTACACCGATCACATTAGAACGTCCTGTTGCAAGCCTCTTGGCTGCCAGGTTCGGTTGAAAATTAAAATTATTAATGATTTCCTGGACTTTTCGGCGTGTGTCTTCCTTGACATTCAAATCAGCATTGATCACCCGCGATACGGTTGAGCGGGAGACGCCACTGAGACGTGCGATATCTTCAAGGGTGAGAGGCATTACGATCCTTACGAAATCCTTTTTGCCAGACAAGTCGTAAAAAAGAACAAACACCACCGGTAGATCAGCATAACTATCTCGATATTTTTCATCATCGGGATGTTTCGCTGTATTGAGTCTGCCCTCAGAACAATAATGGGAGCGCTCTCATTTTCTATCAATATTATATGATCTTTTTTGAAAATGTCAACTCCCTTACAAAAATGGTGACCCGAAGATATTTTCCAACGCCGTTGCATAAAGTCTTAAACAAAAAGAAGAGCCGACCCATGAATGATCATCGTCTCCCCAATCTACCCTCGCAAGAACGTCCAACGAAAAACAAGCAGGTTGTGTGACGCTACGGCACCGCCCCAATC
>WOZA01000111.1 GCA_011620505.1 Anaerolineaceae bacterium | reverse complement strand
TATAGCCCAAAACCGTGCGGGTTGACAGGACTGCCATCGTAGCGCAGCTCAAAGTGAAGGTGGGATCCGGTAGAGTTACCGGTAGAGCCCATATAGCCAATAGTGCTTCCACCGTATACTGCTGAGCCGCAGCTAACAGCCACGCCGCCGTCCATCAAGTGGCCATAGAGCGAAAGGTAGCCATTACCGTGATCGATCACGATCGTGTTGCCGTATCCCCGGTCAGACCAGCCGGCGTAGATCACCACGCCATTGTCCGTCGCAAAAATGGGATCGCCTGTTTCTCCATCGTAGTCAAGGCCGTTATGTACGGGTGGGTTGTACTCATAACCGCTGATGGCCGCTGTGCTATTGGGCAGTTGGAAACTCCCCGTCCCGGTTAGCCAGGCGGTCGTATTGCATGCGTATGCGCCTAAGTAGGAAACGTTCGGGTGTCTTCCATCGCCAGTGCCCGGATCTGTAACAATACTTACCCATGAAGGTGTCGAGCCCTTTCCACCAGGGATGTAAAGGAAAGTACCGGTCTTGATGCGCGGCAGGCTCAAATCACCGATTGCTTCCGGGTCAAGCTGGTTGAGTGGTTCGTTCAGGATGTCTTGAGGCGTGACGCCGTAGCCAGACGAGACGCCATTCATGCCCTCGCCATATAACCAGGCATGATAGACGCCATCCTCGGGCAGGATGATCAGCTTCTGACCAGGATTGATCCCATCCGGCGTGTCACCGATGAGGTAGCGGTTGGCCCAGAGAATTGTTTCAGGCAGAAGGCCGAACTTCTCAGCAATACTGAAGATCGAGTCCAGAGGCTGAACCTCATAGGCAATGATCTCTTTCCGGGGAGCCGGAAAGCTCTCCGCATCGCCCAGCGGCAGCGAGTTGAGTTTTTCAACTGCCGCATAATAGAGCAAATTGTCACTTGCAAAGTAATTGGGCAGCGTTCCGCCAGGCACCACCAGGCGAGTACCAGCGGCAATATTAGGCGATGAGTAATTGCCGATTGTCTCAGCCGAGAGCTTGTTTGCCGGGAAATTGATGATGTCTTCAGGGGTCACGCCGTAATACTTCGAAACGGCACCAAGACCCTCGCCAGCCGACCAGGTGTGATAGACCCCATCCACCGGAAGAATAAAGATTGTTGTGCCAGGAGTGAAATTACGGATGTCATCGCCGAGTTCATAACGGTTAGCCCAAAGAATCGTTTCAGGCCACAAGTTGAATTTTGTCGCGATCGAAGAAACAGTTTCGCCCTCCTGGATGGTATAGGTGATTACTTCAGTGCGGGGCAAAGCCGTGGGTTCAGGCGTGGGCTGCTCCTGGGTGGGAACGGGAGCCAGCGTTTGGGTTGGCGCTTCCATGCTCGTGGTCATATCGTCTGTTTCCACCAATACCACCGGTGCAGCCACGGTGCGGGTGGCTTCAGCCTGAGTGGGCGTCTTTCTGCCTGTCAGCCAGGTGATCAGCAGGACGAGGGCAACCAGGATCAGAACACCAGCAGCAATCATTCCCGGGTGTTTGTAGAAGGGTTGTGGTTTGGAAGAAGGGCTAACTCCCTCAGCGTCTTTTTCGGGCTGAGAGCCAGGGGTCGGTTTTGTATTTTCGGTCATATTAACTCCAGTTTTGGATAATACCCGCCAAATTCAGAGGTGTCAAGTTGAGGCAATGCCCCTGGAAAGCCCCTTTGGGAAGCAAAAATGGTTTAGTGTTCAAAATACTTGGAAACAATCGGTCCCAGGTCCACCTGGCTGTGGCGGACAAGCGCGTCGAAGAAATCCTGCCGGGTCGCGATGCGCCATGTGTTGCTGTAAGCATAATCCTTGAGAGCCGCAAAAAACGCTTGTTCTCCGACCGCAAGGCGGACCTCGTTCAGGAATTGCACTCCCCGCAGATAAACCGCGTTGCGGTAGGGCACATAGCCGCCCTCAAGATGGATATCCGAGTCAACGTAGCCTTGGGGGTTCTGTTCGTGGATACGAATTGCCCACCACCATTCCACGTCCGTGGGGTAATACTCCTGGTAGTAGAGCAATTCCGCATAGGTGGCAAAGGCTTCATCCAGCCAGGGTTCTAAAGCGTGATTGTTGCCGATAGTGCCGTAGAACCACATATGCATCAGCTCGTGGGAGGTCATTAACACGAGGTCAGTCTGCGACGAACCGTTGTAGAAATCAAAAATCCCATAGCTGATCATGACCATGCCGTCCATTTCCATGTTGTGAAGGAAATCTCCGACTACGATCGAGACCATTTCATGCGGGTAGGGGTAAAGAAGCTTGGCGTAAAGCTTCATCGCGTTTGCCCCGATCTGTGCGACAGCTTTGCCGGTTTCAATGTTGTTCATGAAGACATACGAGTGGATGCGAACCCCATCCTGGACGACCTCGTACTCAAAATAGCTGTCGCTCACCGAGAACGAAAAACCGCGTGCGCCTTCCAGGTGGTAGGAATACTTGCCATTTGATCCATTGGCAGGGGAACTGGCGGCGACTTCAATGAGCTCCGCACGGTCTGTCAGCGTTAGTGTCACATCAAAATCGCTGAATTCGTTGACAATCGATTCGCCTACGATGATATTGTCCTGATCCACCACCCGGTCATACGCCAGCCAGCCTTGTTCTTCATCATAGGGAGGAATGAAAGGATACCAATCCGAGATATTGGTTTGTTGGGTGGTATAGCCATAGATACCCTGGTGCTGCGGGAAGTAGAGCCTGAAGCTGAAGGTGAAGGTGGTCGTCTCGCCGGGCAGAAGAGGTGAGGAAAGGCTGACAAGGGTGTGGATCCCATCCTCTCTGAAGCCAGCCACGCGGTCGCCGCGTAGGTCAGATTGCTCGTAACTGTTTTCAAAGTTGCGCGGAGGCACCACAAAATGGATCTCTTCAAGGCTTTGGCTGCTGCGGTTGGTGTAAGTGACCACTTCTGTCACTGCACCGTAATGCGTGTAGTAGTTCAAAATCAAGTCCAGTTTGTAATGCGTTCGATTCTCGGGCAGAGGTGGCAATTGCCATTGGACTGGAACAAAGGTTGGGCTGGGGCTGGGTTCCGGGCTTGGGCTTGGTTCGAGGATTGGAGTAGGCTCGGGCAGGGCCGTCTCAGTCGCCCGCCCATTGCAGCTGGCGACGAGCGAAAAGAGGAGGAGCACAAAGAGCCATTTCCGGAAGTCCATACCTTGCGATTTTACCAGTAAACC
>WOZA01000005.1 GCA_011620505.1 Anaerolineaceae bacterium | reverse complement strand
TTGGCAAATCGATATAGCGGGAGTGAAACCCCTGTTCAGAGTCGATTGGACGTCCCGAATTTTTGTGGTTGTAATAGATTGGCACTTGACCGGTGGCACGCGGGAATGTGATTGGCAAGCGCCCAGACGGCGAATAAGCCCCGAATAGGATATCGCCCAGGGCAGGGCCACCCTCAATGCCGGGGTGCCAGGCATACAAAACCGCATCCACCTGTGATACCTGGTGCATGATAGCCAGCGGTCGGCCAGCGAACACAACCAGAACCACCGGCTTTCCGGTGTTTGCCATTGCATCGACCAACTCAGCCTGACCAGGGGGCAATAGTAAGCTGCTCACATTGGCATTCTCGCCTGAGCGACTGGGGTGCTCACCGAGTACAATGACGACAGCATCCACGCGCTGGGCAGCCCTCATCGCCGCGTCGGTTTCGGGCACAAACCACAGCTCCGCATCTTTTGGCGCCGCTTCTTTGAGCGCCTGGTCTAATGGGGTAACGTTTTCCGCCCTGCCATCCGGCGACCAGGTGCCAAACATCTCGCCGCGTGCATGGACGTAATTGCCAGTGACCATAATTCGGCGAAAGCCGTGCAGCGGCAGAATATCGTTCCGGTTCTTGAGCAGCACCATGCTTTCGCGGGCAAACTGGCGTGCGATCTGTCGCGATTCTGGGGTCAGCACATCTGTCGTATAGCGAGCTGGGTCGGTGAACGGCCGGTCAAATAGGCCTGCCCGCTGCTTGATTCGCAAGATCCGGCGAACGGCTTCGTCGATCTCCTCGACTGGCACGCTGCCTGCGCGCACACTGGCAGCCAAGGTCTCAAGGTAGGCTTCTGACACCATATCCATGTCAACCCCGGCATGGAGCGCGAGCGCAGCCGCTCTGGCGCGGTCTTCCGCTACACCGTGCTGGACGAGCTCAGCAACCGAAGCCCAATCTGAAACCACGAACCCCTCAAAACCCCACTCGTCGCGCAGCACACCAGTTAGCAACCGCCTTTCAGCGGTTACCGGGGTACCGTTGAGGTCGATGAATGCAGACATGATCGTGCCCACGCCGGCCTTTACCGCGCTTTCATAAGGCGGAAGATAAATATCGCGCAGAGTAGGCTCAGAGATTTCTCCGCCTTCGTAGTCGCGTCCGCCCTCCGCGGCCCCGTAGCCAACGAAATGCTTGGCGCATGCCACAATCCGGTCGGGTTGAGCCATGTCATCGCCCTGCATTCCTCTCACGGCGCTGGCAGCCAGTACGGAAGCCAGATAAGGATCTTCACCACTCCCCTCTGCCACACGGCCCCAACGCGGGTCTCGGGCAATATCGATCATCGGAGAAAAAGCCCACTTGAATCCATCCGCGCTGGCTTCTTTCGCAGCCACTGCCGCTGCCTGCTCGGTCAGGCCCGGGTTGAACGCTGCTGCCTGCCCAAGCGGGATAGGGAAGACCGTACGATAGCCGTGGATCACATCGCGTCCAAAGATCAGGGGGATTTTCAGGCGCGACTCAAGCGCGATGCGCTGGTAGTAGTTGCGCTGCTCGACACTGCCCGAGTCTGACTGCCCCTGTCCGGTTAGGGGACCATCAGCATTGAGCAGAGAACCAGCTTTACCCTGGCGAATCAGGTCCGTGTCCAGTCTATCGCTGCCGTTATACTGATTCAACTGGCCTATTTTTTCATTTAGAGTCATTTGTCCCAATAAGGCATCGATGTAGGGTTCTGTGAGATTGGTCATTTGTTGGTCTCCAAGATCCTCAAGAAAGGGCAGATTTCCTTATGTCTAGTGTATGAAATAAATGCATTAATTAGTCCCTCAAAATAAACTGTTGCCCAAAGTCACCGAAGGCAATTATTGATAAACAAAAATAGATATGCTAATCTTTATCCAAGCAATAGTAGATCCAAACTCTCGCGAGTTTTTTTCTTGTAAAATGAAACGTTTCATTTTGAATATTTTACATGATTAATTGGCAGGAGAGAAGAAACGAACATCTTTTATGTCCTAAACACCCATAGAACAAGTAAAGTCACTCGCCAGTCAAATTCATTCTTGATTATTTACCCTACTTGACGAATGAGGATTTGCAACCTGAACGTGCTCTCTGCCCCATTCATTCGTTACGCGCCAACCCACAACGCAGGTACGGCCAGAAAGAGGGCGCTTATCATCACAAAAGCGCCAAGCACAACCCCGGCCACCGCCGCGCAGCGAACCGTACGAGCGCGCAAACCCGAGGCGCTCAAAACCACGGCCGTGAGTCCCAAAGCCAGGTTGAGGCCTTGCCAGGCATACCATACTCCCATGTTCCAAAACAACACGGTACCGAATAAATAAAAACTCGATACCACCATCAAACAGCCCACCAGACTGAAGATCAGGCCGGGAATGGTTCGAGGCCGTCCGGCTTCCTTTTTCCGTGGCGAGTTTTGAGGTTCTTCAATCATTTGATCCATCCGTCATCTCCTCCGTTATGCGCCAAAGATGCCCCTCATCGCAAGTCGCTTAGGTTGAGGCCGTCTTCTCCCAATAAAGGTTGGCCATCCACCGCGATCAATTGAATATATGTAGTATCTTGATGATGGCCACCGCTGGAGCGGCCTGCCGCCCAGGTGACCCAAGCGCCGCCTTTGTCGTTTGCAAAGATCTGAGGCAGGCTGGTCGAAGCAGATTCCAGCGCGGTAAAAGCAGTTCCGGCAGCGTCCCAGACCAGCGAGCCATCAGCGCTTAGTTTTTGAGCCCACAGCCGGATCACCGTCACATTATTATTCCTGTGCTCCGGCTCCGTCCAGACGATCAAAGCCTCCCCCGGTTCGCTCCCCGCTGCGAGCGAAAAAGGACGCTTTTCAGACAACACCTCGACGCCCGCTGGCCCCCAAAGCAACTGCCCTTCCCCGCTGACACGCTGGGAGTCGATCCCGTCGGATGCAGACTGCCAGGCCACCACGGCGCCACCTGCTCCGTCCGTGACCAGCGCAGAAGGATAAGCCGCCTCCACCAAGGCCCCAAGTGAAAGACCCTCTTCCTGCCAAAGGGGTTCTCCTTGCGCATCGAAGTGTTGAACGATCAAGGGCGTCCCTTCCTCAGCTGAGGTCTCGGCAGCTTCAGGCCGCGTCTCACAAAGCACGATCACACCGCCCTCTCCGTCGCTCACCAGCGATTCACATAAGACCCCTGGCATTTCAGCAAAGGGAATGA
>WOZA01000085.1 GCA_011620505.1 Anaerolineaceae bacterium | reverse complement strand
AGGACTTCAGACGGCACTCGAGCTCCGCCTGGACAAAAATGGCGCTGGCCAGCTTGAGGATCTCGTTGGCTTTGTGCACTCCTTGTTATCGCGTTCAAGCTCTTTTAGGCGCTGCCAGTCGGTCGTCGTGACGCCGGCTCTGGCGCCCGTGTCGATCTCATCACGCTTGACCCATTCGTTGAGCGTCTGGGGAACGCAGCCGATCTTGGGTGCAATCGATTCAATGGCCGCCCACAGCGAGGGGTGCTCGCCTCGGTGCTCCTGCACCTAACAGCGCGTTCGCGGACCTCGGGCGAAAATTTGTTTGACTTCTTGCTCATGGCTTAATCTTCTCAGAGAAAAGAGCCTCCTCAAAGCCGGGGCGGTTCCAACCCGCCGGGTAAAACCCATCAGCTATTAGTGTGAGCGTGAGTCATGGCGGTGCATTTTGATCGCTGCTGTGTTGCTTCGTGGTGCATCGGTAGTTGCTTCTGGCGAATGTTGCGACCCTGTTCGTTGCTGGCGCGAAACCCACTCACCCCTCTTATTTTCATTTAAAACAGTCTCTTATGTTTTATATCTTTTGAGTATGTGGCGTTTGGCATGCAGCATGCTATAAGCTTATCGATCGGTTGATAAGGAGAAACAGAAGCATGCAGAAGCGAGATATTTTTCTTCCGGGAAGCGGCGAGTTTTGCACTCAGATCGGGGGTTGCGATGCAACTGAGGTCGGTGGGTATCTGTTCATTTCCGGCCAGGGTGGCGTGGATTGGTCCGACAACGTGAGATTACTTCCCACATTCGAAGCACAAACGCGCAAGACCTGGGAGAACATCAAAGTGGCGCTGGACGCCGCGGGCTACAGCGCGGAGAACATTGTTCAAGTTCTCATGATGGTTGTTCACACTGATGATTCGGAAGGCACCTTCAGCGAAAAATCAATCAAGATTTTCGAGATTAAGGCTGAAATCCTCCCCATGGCGATTCCCACCGGAACGACAGTAGGTGTGACCGACCTGGCGCTGCCGGGGCTTTTGGTGGAAATACAAGTCGTTGCCATTCGATAAGGCAGTGGCGCTGTTTACAGGACGAATTCGAGAGGAAAGAAAATGGCTGCAACCGGGTTATTGGATCTCACAGATGACCAGCGGGCTCTTCAGGCCAAAGCCAAGGAGCTGTCTATAGAGTTTGCCAAGCGAGCGGCGGAGGCCGATCAGAACCGAAGGGTCCCGGCAGAGAATTGGGCATTGTTAAAAGAGGCCGGATTTTATGGGGCGCTGGTGCCTAAGAAATACGGTGGTATGGGTTTAGGTATGTTCGAGTACGGACTCATCCTCGAAGAGCTCGGGCAAGGCTGTGGTGGCACCACGATGGCCTTCAATATGCACCAAATGCCCATGGGATTGATGGGGGGATTGGGGCTTTCCGGTGACAAGTACAAGATGTTGTGCGAACTGACCCGGGACCACCTGATGTGCGGTGCAGCCTCCGAACCAGGAGGGTCTTCGTTGCTGTTGAGCTCGATTTCACCGAGCTCTTACGTCGAGAAAGTCGATGGTGGGTATCGCATGTACGGCAAGAAACAGTTCGCGACCAATTTCGAGGCCGCCGAATATGCCATGGTGATGTTCCAGATAAAGGATAACCCAGATCCAACGGCGGCCATTTTTGTGATTGTTGAGCCTGGACAAGACGGCATCACGGTAGAGGACACGTGGGACACTCTCGGTATGCGGGCAACCCGGAGCAACAGTGTTTCATTTGATGGTGCGTTCGTACCCGAAAGTCGAGTACTCATGCAGGGGAACAATATGTTCCAGCGCGTGTTCGAAGAAGCCAGTGCGAATTTTTATCACACCTTTTCATTGGTCTATCTCGGCTTACTCGTTGGATTGGTGAGCTTCGCGCAGGAGTATCTCAAACAACGAGTACCCCGTGGTTACACCCAACCGATGGCTTATCACCCTTCGAGCTTGCAGACGATCGGCTCATTGGTCGACCGGGTGGATCAAGCCCGTTTGATTACCAGACAGGTTTCCATGACCTACGACACGTATGGAAATGTACCAGAGGCGTTCTTTGGGTTTTCCAAAGCCAAGTTGGCGGTCAGTAACGCTCTGATGGAGGCGGCGACCCGACTGCCGAGCGCATGTGGCGCAAACTCGCTTTACAACAAAACCCAGCTGCCAAGGATGATTCGCGATGCTTTCGTGGGCACCGTCATGCCACCCCATATGTATTTCGAGCGCGAATTTATTGCTGTCGGAGAAATGGGCCTGAATCCGATGGAAATTCAATCGCCATTGAAGCTGGCAAACCCATAAGACAAACCGTGTAATGGTTGGACGTGTGTAAATTTTTTCAACCACTGATTCGCTTAAGGAGATAAGACTTATGAAGTTCGGTTTTATTGTTGAAGCAAACGTCCCGCCTGGCCTGACGCAGCACCGCCGATACAAGCAGATGATTGATGAGGCTGTTTTTGCGGAGGAAGCCGGGTTCGACTTTTGGGGGGCTTCAGAGCAGCACTTTATGGGCAATATTGGGATGTCTGCCACTGAAGTGATGTACGCCGCTGTGGCGGTCAAGACCAGCCGGATACGATTGCGGCATATGATCCGTCTGCTGCTGAAATTCAATCACCCTTTGCGAATTGCCGAGCAACTGGCAACGCTGGATTTGATTTCCGACGGCCGGGCAGAGCTCGGCACGGGGCGATCCAACTCCCTCATTGCGTTGAATACTTTCGGTGTTGACCCGACCGAAACCCGGGCTCAATGGAGCGAATCGCTTGATGTCATTGCCAACGCGCTTTCCGAAGATTGGACAGAGCATAAAGGAAAGTACTGGAACATTCCGCCCACATATCTGACACCCAAACCTTTGCAAGAGCCCCACCCTCCGTTATCCGTCGCGGCATCGAGTATGGAGATGCACCGCATCGCCGGTGAGAAAGGAATCGGCTGCATGGGATGGGACAACTACCTCGGTTGGGGACGCGTCGAAGACGCAGCGAAACTGTACAAAGAAGCAATCAGTGCGCCCACGGCGCCGGTTGGCAAGTGTGTTAATGATACGCTGTCGTTCCTGGTTCTGCCCGCATATTGCGCCAAGACCCGAGAGAAGGCCATTAAAGAGGGTGGGCCAACCGTTATTGAGTTTTCACGGATTGTTATCCAAGCATATGAACACCTCGCCAAAGCCTCACCGGATTATGCCTACATGGCTGAATCCGGATCCATTGCGGGTATGTTGGATGACATCGACATGCTCTTGGAGCACACGCCGGGTGTGTTCTGTGGAACGCCTGAGTATTTTGTCGAGCAAATCACCCGCCTCGAAAGCCTCGGCTATGATGAAGTGATTTTGCGCGTGGATGGAGATATGTCCCATCTACAGATCATGGAAGCCTTGGATCTGATTGGCTCCTATGTCATCCCGCGATTTAAAAGTCCACGCAATGTAATGTTTGGAAGTCCCTTCGGCGACGGTACAACATTCTTGCCATAGCTTTTTTTTCTGGCCTGACAACTTATTAATTGATCAATATTTGACTTACGCTTTTGTTTGCAGAAGGACGAGTCCAATGGATGTAGAGAACATATACGTGCCGGGAAGCGGCGAGTTTTGCAAAGCCATCAACGCCTGCGACGCTAAGCGAGTGGGAAACCATATTTTCATTTCCGGGCAAGTTGGAGTGAAGTGGGGTAAGGCCATGGACGATTTTGAGGTGTTGCCGACCTATGAAGCCCAGGTTCGTCAAACCTGGCTGAATATCAAGACTGTTCTCGAAGCAGCGGGCGGTTCGCCCAAGGATATCGTGCAAATCGAACAGTTCATCGTGAATGACGAGGACTCCGAGATTCCTTTTGCCGACAAAGTGATGAAGATTTTTGAGATCAAGCGCGAGTTGCTGCCTGATGCGATTCCCACTGGGAGCGCAATGGGGGTCACTCATCTAGCCCTTCCAGGGTTGATGTTAGAAATACAAGTGGAAGCGATTGTTACCCCTTGATTTGTAACCACCAATGAGAAGGTCATTCCTATGAAACCCAATGGGCTAACGGATTTGAGTCCTGAGCAAATAAGGCTTCAGGACACCGCACGCGAAGTGGCACAGGTCCTTAAGAAAAACGCAGATCAGGCCGATAGGGAGCGTTGGGTCCCCCCTGAAAACTGGGAGGCGATCAAAAGCGCCGGATTTTACGGCGCTCTCGTACCCAAGGCTTATGGGGGCCTTGGGATGGGCATGTTTGACTACGGTTTGATGATGGAGCAACTTGGACAAGGTTGCTCCGGGACGGCGATGGCGTTCAACATGCATCAAATGTCCATGAGTCTGATGAAAGGCGCTGGCCTTAAAACTATTAACAAAAGCAAGTTCGCGCATCTATGTGAGCTCACCGCAAATAACCTGATGTCAGCCGTGGCTTCAGAGCCGGGCGGAAGCTCTTTGATCTATTCCACTTTTAACCCGAGTTCATACGTTGAGATCGTCGATGGCGGTTACAAACTATATGGTCGGAAGCAGTTCGGGACCAACTTTGAAGCATCACAGTATTCGATGGTGATGTTTCATGTGAAAGATTCCAGCGATCTAACGGAAAGTGTTTTCTTGCTTCTCGATACCAAGATGGACGGGATTAAGGTTGAAGATACCTGGGACACCCTCGGTCTCAGGGCCACCAGAAGCAATAGCGTCGTCTTTGACGGGCTCTATGTTCCCGAAGATCAGGCACTGATCCGGGGAAGTAATTACTTCCAAAGCCTGCTTCAAAACGCAAGCGCGGAATTTTATCACACCTTTTCCTCGGTTTATCTCGGAATTCTGACCGCCATGATCGACTGGGCGAAGCAATATTTGCTATCGCGAGTTCCCCGCGGTTATGCCCTACCCATGGCCTATCATCCATCAAGTTTGCAGACTATCGGCATGCTAGCTGATCGCCTCGATCAGGCCAGATTGATTATTCGTCAGGTCTCGCTGACTTACGATCGCTATGGAAACACACCTGAAGCATTTTATGGGTTCGCCAAAGCCAAACTTTCAATCACCAACGCCCTGATGGAAGCTGTTCAGATCCTTCCCAGTGCCTGCGGCGCGAATTCCCTGTACAACAAAAATGCTCTTCCGCGTTTGATAAGAGATGCGATGGTCGCGACGGTTATGCCACCGCACATGTACCAGGAACGAGAACTGGCAGCGGTGGGATCGATGGGATTGGATATGTCGAAAATTCATCCCCCCTTGAGCTGAGTAACAGCGATTCGGTTTACTGTGCGTGTTGTCTGCCGTCAATGACCGTCTTTGTCTGATATCCGAAATAGGCATGGACATCGGAAGTATTCCGATGTGGGGTTTAGTGTAAGCGAAATCGGGAGTCCTTTCATGTTAACACTTTACTACTATCCCGGTGCGTGTTCTCTCGCACCGCATATCATCCTCGAAGAAGGGGAGTTTGAGTTCGAACTTAAGCTTGTTGATCTGCACGAGAAAAAGACCGGATCGGGTCGAGATTTTCTCGAGATAAACCCCAAGGGCTACGTTCCAGCATTGGCCTTTGAAGATGGGACTGTACTGACCGAGGTTGTAGCGATACTCCAATACCTCGGGGACCAAGTGCCGGATAAGGGCTTGGTGCCAAAATCGGGAACGATGGACCGCTACCGGCTGCAAGAAAGCTTGAGCTATTTGTCCAGTGAAGTCCATAAGTTGTTTGGGGTGTTTTATGATCCAAACATTTCGGATAAGTATAAGGACGAGACGAAAAAGAAAATTCTTTCGCGATTTAGCTATCTCAGTGGACAACTCGGCGAACGCGCCTACCTGATGGGCGAGCAGTACACCGTGGCCGACGCGTATTTATTTACACTACTGGGGTTCACGACCCATTTTGGAATTGAGCTCCCCTCTAACTCACATCTCCTTGAATACATGGGGCGGGTTCTGCAGCGTCCTTCTGTGGTCAATACGCTCAAGAAAGAAGGATTGATCGAGTAATAAACTCCGCCAGTAAACCACATGAAAAGACCACCAATGGTCAATGAACAAACTGGTTTTTCTTGTGACAAGTCGCTGCAAGAATCTAAATAAAGTACCACTCACGAGTGCATTAGAAAAGAGCGCCCTAAAAAAGGGTAATGGTCGATCGACCGAACTGCTTCGATAGGGTGCGTATTTCAAGTTTGGTGCATTGCTATAGTGCCTCGAAGTTAATGGATGCGTTACACATCAAAAGAAAAAATTCTCTAACTATCTGAAATATCATTGTAATAGTGAAGACTTGATTTGGCACAAGTCCTGCAATTTGAATATAGCCATCTTATCAATCGATCAGCAAGGAGTGTCTGCAATGTCCAAAGAAGCCGCGGCCGTAGATGCAGTCTACGAGAATTGGTGTAAAGCCTGGCGCACCCTAGATACCAATCTGATGTTGTCATTGTTCGATTTGCAGTCGGACGATCTGGCGTATCAATCAGAGGAGAATGAGGGTCCTTTGGTTAGCGGGGAAGCGCTGACCACCTATTGGAATCGGGCAACTGAGTTTCTAAAAGAGATTCCCACCTGGGAGCCATTAGTGAAAAAAATCGTCGTGATCGGCGATTCGGCCTTTATATATACGAAGCTTCAAACTTCTTTATTGACATCAATTTTTCCGGAAGCATACGAAGGCGAACTTCGCGCAACCATGGGCTTGGTCAAGCGCGGCGAAGACTGGCGGATCGTTCAGTATCACGAATCTCGTCAATTAGATCTGGCAAAGGAAATGGGATTTGCGTTGGACGCCTGAGTTCGACTCAACTCTGTCTGCGCATTTCGGCATAAGCTCTTGATTTCGTTCCACTCGTTTTCTGAGAATGTTATTGAGGTATGGAATGGCAACTGAATTCGCTCACCAAGTCACTCCATTATACGAACAGATCCCGGAGAATAATCCGGTACTGCTGGCACTTCAGGCGCTCCGTGATGGCAAACCCGTCATTGTGCAAGACGCAGAAGATCGCGAAAACGAAGCGGATCTGATTGCGCTGGGTGATCGCGTATGCACCGAATGGGTGAACTTCATGATCACCCATGGGAAAGGTTTAATTTGTGCGCCGATTAGTCGCGAGATTGCGCTGCGTCTAGGGCTCAGTCTCATGGTAAAGCGGAACACCGATCGGCATCATACTCAGTTCACGGTGTCGGTTGATTCTGCGTTGTGCACCACCGGGATCTCAGCTTCGGAACGTGCCCATACCATTCGGGCACTTGCTTCAGTCAAATCCCAAGCTCAAGATTTTCGCAAACCCGGACATATTTTTCCGCTCATTGCAGATCAGGATGGTGTCTTAGGGCGTTCCGGACACACCGAGGCAGCCGTTGATTTGGCCCGACTCGCTGGTGCCAACGAAGTTGGAGTGATCTGCGAGATTCTCGATTCATATGGCAGCCCGATAACGGGTTCTGCGGTGGACGAGTTCGCACGCAGATTCGGCCTTATGAAACTGACCATCCAAGATATCGTTAACTATCGAATGACGCACGATCGGTTGCTCAATCGGATTGAAGATTCGCCCTTCAGGAGTAAACACGGTCCGTTTAGCGTAATCCGTTATGCCGAGGAGACCAGTGTGAGAGAGCACTTAGCGTTGATTAACGGAAGTGCACGAGATAGTGAGACCCCTTTAGTAGCGGTTCACTCAGCATGTGCCCGGGGTGGGATATTCAGCTCACTCGAATGCGACTGTAACTGGCGGTTGAATAAATCGATGGAGTTGCTCAGCTCCAGTCCGTTTGGTGTTCTTTTGTATCTCAGTGATCGAACTGGTTCTGCAATGCATCCAAGCTGTGGAAGTGACCTGAACACCACCCAGTCGGATATCGGGCCGTTGATCAGTAAAGACCTTGGCATCCGAAAAATTCGCCTATTGGCTAATGATTCTAAAAGAATCTCAGACTTTCGTCGTCACGGAATTGAAGTTCTTGACTTTATTTCTCCCAGTGTAAGTGAAGAAACATCAAAAGCTAGCTCGTTGAAGCCTGATTTGAGATTCATGGCGCGTCTAATGGAATTGAACATATGAATAAACATATTTACTGATTATCCCCCTTATAAAATGATTACACCAGGTAGAGGACAATGAACCATCGTTACACATCATCATCCCAACCCGTCAGCGATCGTGCTTATATGCACGCCATGAGGATTGCTCAAGGGGCAACTAAGGTTCACCCTCAACCGGAGATCCAGGGGGATAGTGATACACCATCGTTGCTGCGTAAGACGATGCGGATTTTCAGTGCAATCATCCCGTGGGCGGTCCTTCTCAGCATTGCCGTTATTTCTCTTACCTTGAAGATGCCGCCGGTGCAAAACGAGGTGAATCCCAAGTTGCTGACACCACGCGATAAGTTCTTGGATATTACGGTGGCGCCCGGCGGCGAGCTCTTTCTCTCCGGACCGAATGGCCAGATTTTGAGTTCAGTAGACCAGGGTGCGAAGTGGATTCTTCATTCAACAGGCCTGGATGTGAGATTTCAAAGCATTAAAGCCTGGGATATGAAGCACGTTCTTGCGGTCGGTAATGGCGGCATGGTGGCAACTGGACTCAACCAGCAAGATAAATGGGAGTTCCATCCAGTGTCTGTTGGCGAACAGACCAAGCTGATTGGTCTCGCTGTGAAAGGCGAAGGGCATGCATGGGCGGTAGGAGATATGGGGGGGATCTTCTACAGCCCTGATTACGGCTCTACATGGCAGCGCTTAAGGCCGGTTGAAGATGTGACTCTCAACGGCGTGGATTTCATCAACTCATCAACCGGTGTAGTCGTTGGGGAGTTCGGCACGATCCTGCGAACCACCGATGGCGGCAAGACTTGGTCTGCTTACGAAAAAACGACCGATCTGACCTTGTTGGATGTAGCGTTTACTCCTGCGGGGAAGGGAGTGATCGTAGGCCAGCTAGGTACGGTCCTGATATCCGACGATGCCGGTGCCAGTTGGCAGAAATTACCTTCCATCACTCAGGAGCATCTGTTGGACGTTGAGTGGGATGCAACCCACGACAACTGGGTGGTGGTCGGTAATAAGGGGGTTATTTGCCAAGCTCCAACTAGCCAACCCGTTGCCTGGACTACTGAGCGCCTGGCTGATGGGGAACTGACTTGGCATACGGGCATTGCGGCTCACGATGGCGCGTTTTATGTAGCTGGCGAAACCAGCGGTGTGAGCCGCAATGGCCGGTACTCGCCCTTTCAGGCACAGGCCGTACGGTAGGAACAATATGGAACATCATATCGCGCGTCTGGCAATCAAGTACCGACGCATTCTCACGATTATCGTAGTGCTGGTAACGGGCCTATGCCTCTACATGGTCTCGCAATTGAACATTACGACGATCCAAACCGATTTTTTGCCTAAAGGGCATCCCTATACCGAATTACAGAAAGAATTCGCGTCGTCATTCGGTGGGGCAAAGAAAATAGCCCTGGCAATTGAAGTAGCGCCAGGAAAAGATATTTTCAACATGGAGGTTTTGGAAAAGGTTCATCGGGTTACTACGGCATTGGAGCTAATTCACGGCGTTGATCCAATGACGATCACATCGCTGGCCACCAGCAAGATGACCCATATTACCGCCTCTGCAGAAGGTATTCGTTCAGAGCCATTGATGTGGCCCGATATCCCGAAAAATGAAGCAGAGATAATAAGGCTGAAGGAGCAGGTGATTGAAACGCCTTTGGTATATGGCCGGTATGTTTCTCGAGATCTAGAGTCCGCCCTGATCACTGCGGACCTCTACGATAACTTTGACGACTACGGCCTGCTGTTCGATGAGCTTTCAACCGTCAAAGCGGAGATTGAGAGTGATGGGCTGACTTTTCGAATGGTTGGTGAGCCCATCATATACGGATACGTCGTTTCCTTTCTGATGGAAACGGTGCTTATTATATTTAGCGTGATCGGACTCGTTGCCTTTTTGTTATATATCTCGCTCGGAACGTTTCGAGCAGTATTTTTCCCTCTGCTGAGCGGTTTGTTAAGCAGCATTTGGGCTTTTGGTGTTTGTGCCGCATTCGGAATTAACTTCGACCCATTGCTCATGCCGGTGGTGATTTTGCTGTTTGCGCGTGGGGTATCCCACTCGTTGCAGATGCTTCTTCGTTTTGATGAAGAAGTTGCTAAGGAAGGAACGAAGCCGAGTGAGGCAGCATTCACGACTTTATCGGAGCTATTCCGTCCGGGCATGTTGGGTATTGCGACTGACGGAATGTGCGTTGCAGCCGTGAGTTTAAGCAGTATACCGTTTTTGCAAAAACTGGCGTTTATCGCAGTTGTTTGGGTCAGCACAATCGCCATCACTGGAAGCGTACTAACGCCGGTGTTCTTATCTTACTATCGTTCCGTGACCCCAAAAAAGAACTGGGTTAGCGTTCAGATCTCCAGCGCGCTTAAGTTATTCGCAGATCTGGCTGTTTCTCCAGCTAGGTTCGTAGTTATAGGTTTGGCATTGGCCCTGTTTGCAGTCTCGTCATACTTTGCTGTCGGTTTGCAGATCGGAGACTCAACGGAAGGCTCGCCTATATTCCACGAGAATTCGCAATTTAACCGGGATCTTGCAGCAATCAATACCAAGTTTGGCGGGACAGACACGCTGATGGTTGTGGTGCGAGGAGATGGGCCCGATGCCCAAAAAGACCCGGAAGTGCTGCAAAGCATATTGGCGTTGCAGAAACACATGGAAATGCAAAACGAGATAACTCGTAGCTTTTCAGTAGCTGACATGATGGTTTCGGTTAACCGTCTGCTACATGACGATAATCCTCATTTTGAGGAGCTGTCTGGCGATCGATTCGTAAACGGAGAATTGATGTATCAGTTGCGAGCAAACTCACAGGCCGGTCAGCTCGAAAGCGTGATCGATCCAATGTTTCAGTCCAGCGCCGTTTCATTCTTTATGAACAGTCGTCAAAGCGATGTTATCCGCACCGCACTGAAACGCTTTGGAGACTTTGCTGCGACTAACACACCCGATACGGCGTCTTTGGAAGTCGGTGGCGGCGTGATTGGAATGTTGGCTGCAGTCAACGAAGTAATTCTGGAAGATCAGATTGAATCAATCGGTGTGGCCTTGTTAATTCTGATGGTGCTTAGCACCGTGGTCTATCGCTCAGCCCACGCCGGACTTTTCTTTCTGGTTCCCGTTGCCTTATCGAATACGGTGACATTCGGGTTTATGGTTTTACAAGATATCGGAATGACGGTTAACACCGTTCCGGTTGCAGCTATCGGGATTGGACTCGGTGTCGACTATGCGATCTACATCACCGATCGAATCAAAGAAGAATGGGAGTCTGGGAAAAGCCTTTCTGAGTCCGTTACCTTAGGACTGATGTCTTCTGGTCAGGGCGTATTGATTACAGCTTTGGTTCTGATTGTGAGCGTTTCGTTGTGGCAGTTCTCCTCTCTTCGGTTCCAGGCCGAAATGGCACAACTGATCGCTTTGTGGTTGCTTGTCTCGGCTTTGTCAGCGCTGCTTATCATCCCGGCCATGATTTATATCTTCCGGCCAAAATTCATCTTCGGGTCAGAACACACCCTCGTTATTGAATCACAGCTTAGTGATCAGGCAATAACGTAGACTTCTTTTTGGTTTCACGGCGCCCACCATCAGTAAAGGAGAACTCAGGATGAAGTATCGGAAAAACTCAATGGCTAAGAGCCGCATAGTTTTATTCCTTCCAGCTGTACTGTGTGCTTTTTTTGCACAGAATACGCAGTCAGCGATCGTAGAGGATCTAAGTGTCAGTGGTTACATCCGCGAAGGTGTTTCTATGAATCTGGCTGATCCAAGAATCAGTCCTACAGACACTAAAGATGACAAGTACGAAGTATCAATGGCGCGAACGAGTGTTAGGGCGGATGTGACCGGAAAACTAATGGACGTCAATTTCACGGTCGTGGGCCGAGCCTCTCGCGAGATGATGACGGACTACCTCAGCCGTTTGGAGGAGGGCGGCGCAGGCAACAAGGCGATGCTCTCCACCATCATTTCAGAGTTTGGTTTAGGGTCTCCGAGGGAAGGCGATCTTGGTGAACTCTATAACGAAGATGCCGAGATTAGAGAGGCCTATTTTGATATTCAGGCACTCAAAAACACAAAGCTGAGAATCGGCAAACAAATTGTTACTTTTGGTGAAACTGATTTCTTTCAGGCACTAGACGTCTTCCACGGGATGGATATGAGATGGCGAACGTTCCTCGAAGAACCGGAAGAACTTTATCAACCACTCATTTTGTTTAATTCGGAAACCTATTTACCTTCATTCGATGGCACGGTGCAGGTGGTTCTTCGTCCGGGACTTGACGACGAAGACAATATCGGCACTCGTATCGGTTTAAATGGTGGCCGCTGGGCGCCGAACGGATTGAAAACATTTGATGTATTCGGATCTGAGACGATTGGAGCCCCCTATAATCTCGACCATCCGGAAGGCGATAAAGATGACCTAACTGGCGCCTTGCGTTGGAGTAGCATGTTAGGGAGCGTAAATTATCAATTGATGTGGCTGCATCAGTTTCAAACCGACCCAGTCATTAATAGTGTGTTTGCACCCTATAAGCAGCGGCCAGAATCCCCTGTTGCCGAAGCAATCTTTCCGATCGTTGACACTTTTGGCATTGCAGCAAATGGCTATCTCACGTTTGGTGATCTGGTTTGGGCAACTGAAATCGCCTACACGCCGGATAAGCCATACAACTCTGGGTCAAGCCCGCTGCTGAATGTGTTGGATCTGAGTATCAATAGCTTTCAGCCGAGAGACCTGTATCTGCTCGGTGGATACAATGGGGTGATCGAAAAAGACACCCTTCGAACCATGATTCGTGGCGAATCCACGGTCGATTTGCAAAAGTACCTCTTCACCAATCGGCCATCACTCTGGTCCATTCAGCTTTTTGATACCTGGATTACGGATTTCAACGAATCCGATGACATTGTGGATCTCCCTGCGTATGCAGCAACCAAAAAGGAGCATTCCACTCTCATCACTGCAGGATTGTTTCTCAACTACAACTTAGACCGGATTAATGTCGGGCTTGCTGGCGGTTATGACATTACCTACGGCGGGCATTTCCTGCTTCCCAGCGTCACGTTTGCTTACGGTGATAACTGGCGAATCAAAGTTGAAGCAGACCTGTTCTATCCGAACGGCGTTGAGCTAGATGACACCCACCAATTCGGCACTCTGCAAGACTCTGATCAGCTCTATGTCCGTGCCACTTACCAGTATTGAGTAATATATCAACATGTGCGACTTGTCATCAGCCAACTTATCCAGGAGCAAAACTATGTCTTATCTGAAAGTACTGAGAATATTTCATGCTCTTATTTTAGCGCTCCTCATTTTTCCACTTGTGCTCGTTGCGCAAGAGTTAAATCCTGGCGTCATAATTGATAAAAGCAATTTAGCATCGTTAACTGACGCCACCTTCGAGGGTGTTCCAATCAAGGATATGATTCCGGAGAAAACACAGTGGTTGATCGAGAATCAGAATCTGAGAATCAAACTTGCCGCAAGCACCCCCATGCCTAAGGTGTCCCGCACTTGGGAGTTAGCGAAGAAGTACGACAACATCAATACAGTATCTCTCAATAAAAACGGCCATATGATCGGTTGGACGGCGGGTATGCCTTTCCCAAAGATCGATTTCACCGCGCCGGACGCAGCGTCTAAGTTGATGTGGAACTTTTATGTCGGCGGCGACGCTTCGAGCTTTGACTTCCTCAATTTGGAAAAATTTGCATTCGTTTTTATCGACGGCAAATCCGGAATTGAAAGACAGCAAATCTGGGCACTGCAGTACTACAAAATGTGGGGGCGTGCCTGGAGTGAAGAGCCCATCCTCGGAAATAACAAGCTACTCAATAGAAAGCTTTTATTTGCGACTTACCCCGATGATGTACGTGGAGTAGGAACCTTTGTTAACGAATATGTGGACGAACGCCCGGACGAAGCGTGGGCCTATATTCGCAGTTTTCGACGTATCCGCCGGATTAGTGGTAATAGCTGGAGTGAACCGATTCCCGGGACCGACTTGCTTCAGGAAGACGATATTGGTTTCCAGACGAAACCATCCAACTACAAATCATGGAAGCTTCTCGAAACAAAGAAAATCCTGCTTCCGATTCACCCAGATATGTCTCTATGGACTTGGGTGCCTGAAGCGGGTGCAGAAAAGACCCAGTATCCCGCAATGGATTTATCGGTCGCGCCGTATTGGCATCCCAATCCAGACTTTGTTGTTTGGCAGCCCAGGGAAACCTATGTCATTGAAGGCACGCCGCCTTCTTATCACCCGTATGGACGGCGAATTATCTACATGGATGCGGCGACCCATACGATTCCCATGGGCGAAATTTATGACAAGAAAGGAGACTACTGGAAGGGCAGCATGCATCCGGTAATGGTCTACTCCGATCCAGACGCCGGTGTGTCACTGGCATTTCCGGCGCTCGGTGTTGTCGCGGACTACAAGCGCATGCATGCCACCAACTATGTGACCGGAAAGCCCGTGAACAAAATGATGAACACGCCGGGGATCAATGGTGACGACATCAATGTTGAGGTCTTACGCAAAGGCGAACCGGTCCAGCCCCGCTAGGGGCTGCTACCGGTTTGTTGAGATGATGATATATAGCGTCCGTCCGTCTTGTCGGGTTTGATCAAACATGATGCATGATCTCATGCATAATCAAAGATGAGGTTAAATGTCAATGACGATTAATGAGCAACAATGGCGAAATCTCATGGGCATGTACGTGACGGGCGTTAACGTTGTCACCACTGTAGACACAGACGGTAAGCCTGTTGGTTTCACCGCCAATGCCTTTTCCTCCGTTTCCCTGGAGCCTCCACTGCTCTTGGTTTGCGCGGACAAAAAGTCAGAAACTCTAAAATGCGTGATTGAAACCAAACGGTTCTGTGTGAATATGCTTTGCCAGGAGCAAGAGACTATCGCAATGACCTTCGCTTCCAAAAAGGCGGACAAATTCTCAGATATTACATATCGAACTGGAATATTTGGGCTTCCTGTTATCGAAGGCTGTATTGGCAGCATTGAACTCGAGTTGGTCGATTTACACCCAGCGGCAGATCACTTTATCTTGATTGGCAAAGGATTAACGTTCTATTCCGGCGATAGGGTCGCGATGCCGCTGACTTTTTTTGGAGGACAGTTCCATCGTCTTTCGATGTAACGGACTGGTCTTGGCTATCAATACCATTCACTTCAGCGTTTCGGGTGTTCTGTCTCTCGTTGTTGTGTTATGAGAGTCAATCGCCGATGATGCATTTGACCGCGAAGCCGTCGCCGGAACATATCAACCTCTATCCAACACCTTGCCGGTAAAATCTAAGCTGCTTGCGCACCCATGACGACCACTTGTCAACTTCCCCTGATCAAGCCCACTGATTACTAGAGGTTTCGGGGTGGTGGGT
>WOZA01000068.1 GCA_011620505.1 Anaerolineaceae bacterium | reverse complement strand
TATTTTACGCCAGGTCGAAAATTTTCCCCGGATTCAGGATATTGTTCGGGTCCAGGGCTTTTTTGAGCGTGCGCATTAACTCCAACTCATGAGGATCGACGATTTCCTGGAAGTAAGTTTTACGTTTGATACCGATGCCGTGTTCGCCGCTCAGTTTGCCTCCAAGCGCCATCACTACCGCGTACAAACGCCTCACAACCTGATCCTCCATGGCGTACCACGCATCCAGGGGCATTTCAGGGGGTTTGATCAGGGTCGTATGCAGGTTGCCGTCGCCAGCATGACCGTAAGAAGGCATGGAAAGGTTAAACTCAGCCGCAAGTTTGGCAATTTCCTCAGTCAACGCCGGGATCTGCGCGATCGGCACCACGATATCTTCCAGGCTTTGGTGAGGCGAAACCACCTTAAAAGCTTCAGCAATGTTGCGCCGCACTGCCCAAACCCGTTCCTGGGTGGTGTAATTATCCGCAACATAGACCTCGATCGCCTGGTGTTCCATGCACAGGTCGCCGATCAGTTCTGCCTCGCCATCCACCTGGTCTTGCGTGGTGCCATCGACCTCGATCAGCAGCATCGAGCCGCAACTCTCATAGTCGAGGTGTTCGTTCAAATATATACAGGTAGTTTCTACCGAGAGACGATCCATAAACTCGATCGATGTTGGGACGATCCCCAGCTTGCTGACGATCATCGGCACGATCTCGATCGCACTCTGCACATCCGGGAACAACACCAGCAGGTCCGTTTTGGCTTTTGGCAGAGGAGTGAGTTTGATGGTCGCGCTGGTCACGATCCCGAGTGTGCCTTCGGAACCGATATAGAGTCGTTTGAGGTCATAGCCAGAAACGTCCTTGACAATCTTTCCGCCGATTTTGATGATATCGCCAGAGGGAGTGACCACCTCCATGCCGGTGATGTAGCGCTCTGTCACGCCGTATTTGATTGCCTTACCTCCGCCGGCATTCTCGGCAATGTTCCCGCCGATCTGGCAGGACTCGAGGCTCATTGGATAGCCGGCGAAGAACAGCCCGCTATCCGCTACGACGGCGTTGATCTCGTTGGTCACGATGCCCGATTGCACTTCAATCATCATGTTTTGCAGGTCAACATCGAGCACCTTGTTCATTTTTTCGAATGCCATCAGGATCCCGCCGTGCAGCGGGATTGCTCCGCCGGAGAGCCCTGAGCCGGCGCCGCGCGGCGTGACGGGGATGAGGTGAGCATTCGCCAGCTTCATGATTTCCGCCACCTGCTGGGTGCTGGTGGGGGTCACGATCACTTCCGGCATCCCCGAAAACTGATCCTTGGGAGTTTCGTCGTGGGAATAAGCTTCAAGTTTTTCTTCGTCCAAAATGACGTTCGCCGCTCCAACGATCTGCGCGAGTTTGGCGACAATTTCGGGCGTAATAGGGTTGTATGGGGTCATGACTTTCTCTCCTCAAGCCGGGAAATCAATTCAGGCAAAACCTGGAAAGCATCCCCGACAATCCCAAAATCCGCCACCTGGAAGATAGCCGCGTTTGGGTCCGTGTTGACAGCCACGATGGTTTCCGCGGTTTTCATACCCGCCAAGTGCTGAATGGCGCCCGAAATACCCATCGCGATATACAGTTTTGGAAGCACCGTCTTGCCGCTTAAGCCGACCTGCTGCGGGTATCTGGCCCAACCGCGGTCGACCGCATCGCGCGATGCACCGACTTTGCCGCCTAATAACCTTGCCAGGTCGTGCAGAAGTTTAAAGTTATCCGCTTTTTTCATGCCCCTGCCGCCAGACACGATCACATCACTATCCTGGAGGTTGGTTTCATCGGTGGCTTCCGCTTCGAATGAGAGCAACTTCACCCTTCTGTCCACCAATTCGGGCTTGAGCGCCACCTGCTGGATCTTCCCAGTGCGGGAAGGGTCTGGTGAGAGTGGTTTGGTAGACCGTGGCCTTACCGTTGCCATCTGGGGTCGGTGATTGGGGGTCTTGATGGTAGCGAGGATGTTGCCCCCGATTGCAGGGCGGGTCTGCAGCAGGTCGCCAGTGGTGAGGTCTATCTGCAAATCAGTGCAGTCTGCCGTCAAACCGGTGTGCAGGCGCATGGCCACATGCGGCATCAGGGTGCGCCCGTTGTTGGTGGCAGCTGACAGGATGATATTGGGCTTCATTTGCTGTACCAAATCGATCAGCACATTGCTGTACGTTTCAACGATGAAGGCATCCAGGGCGGGATCCTGCACGCTGATCACCAGGTCTGCTCCGTGAAGGATCAGGTTGGTTAGTTCCGCTTCGCTGACATTTGCCCCGATCAAAACCGACACCAGCTGTTCACCAGTGGCATCCGCCAGGCTTCTGCCTCTTGCCAATAACTCGTACGAAACAGACTTCAGCGTCCCATTGGCCGCTTCAGCGACGGTCCAGACGTTCGTATTTTTTTCGCTCATATCAGTTGTCTCTCTTCCAGAAAAGCAATCAGGGCATCCACAGCCGCACTCACATCTTTATCTTCCTTGATGGTTACTATCTGGCCATTTCTGGTCACCTTCGGTGCCTTGGTAGAGACTACCCTGGTTGGCGAGCCTTTCAGGCCAAGATACTCCAGTTTGAGCCCCAGGTCTTGCGCCGTCAGCACAGGGATGTCAACAGTTTTTGCCTTTTTCTTACCGCGCAAGGTGGGCAGGCGTGGATAACTGATTTCCTTCACCACCGTCAATAGGCAGGGCAAGGGCAGTTGCAGAGTTTCGATCCCTTCTTCCACCGACCGCTCAACCGTGATGGTTCTCTGCTCCAGGTCCAGTCTGTTCACTTTCCGCACGTAGGTTGCCAGGGGAATATCCAGTCCGGAGGCAATATTGGGGCCCACCTGACCGGTATCTCCATCCGTGGCGCGTTCGCCCGTCAGGATCAGGTCAAAATTACCAATGTGCTTGATGGCGTTGATCAGTGCATAAGCAGTTGCCCAGGTGTCTGCCCCGGCAAACGCCCGGTCTGAGAGGATGTAGCCATCATCACACCCCATCGCAATCGCTTCCTTTAAGGCTTTAACCGCGTTGAGCGGCCCCATCGTCAGGACAGTCACTGTTGCGCCGACCGTTTCTTTGAGCATCAGCGCGGTTTCAATGGAGTAGAGGTCCAGGGGATTCACAATGCTGACGACCCCTTCCCGGACCATTGTGCCGGTTTCGGGATCCATCCTGACATTGCCTGTCTCAGGCACCTGTTTGATCGGAACAATGATTTTCAACATGAATTAACTCCTCAGGAAGCTTTTCGCACAATCTGGCAGTTATTGTACTTCAATAGAATCGATAA
>WOZA01000062.1 GCA_011620505.1 Anaerolineaceae bacterium | reverse complement strand
TTGGCCTGCCAATTCCTCGTGAAGTGGATGGTGCATCCCGCAGGGCGAGGCAGGCATCGACCTTACGAAAGGAAAGCGTTTCGTTTTGCTCCGTGCTCATGTACCTGCCTCGACCACCACTTATCCGCTATCAGTTCGCAACTCCTTGCAGAAATAGAACAAATGTGCTATTATATAGTTGCGCGATTCTAATGTCAAACCGGCACATTAACAATGAAATAGCCGTATTTGCAGTCAAACCATCCTTATTTGCAGTCAAATCACCCTCCTGCACTATCAAAAAACACTGCAATTATTGCAATTATTGCAATTTGTTTTATTTTCAGCCTCCCCCCAGGGGAAGCCCAGGCTGTGCTCAAGGCAAAACAAATGCAATCCCGAATATGGGGAGAAGGTATAATAGCAGGCGATTGCCCATGAAAAAACCCGGGGTGAAACCCGGATTGCCAGGGAGAGGTAAGCATGAAAGTAATATTGACCGGCTCAATTGCCTTTGATTATTTGATGCAGTTCCCGGGTTTGTTCAAGGATCATCTGATCGCGGAACACCTGGATAAGGTGTCGCTGTCGTTCCTGGTGCACAAGATGATCAAGCAGGACGGAGGGGTGGGTCCGAATATTGCCTATACGCTGGCGATGCTGGGCGGCAACGCCTATTTGTTCTCAACCGCAGGGCAGGATTTTGGCGAGTACGCCCGGCGGCTGGAGCAGGTGGGGGTGGATACCAGCGGCGTCAGGATCATCCCCGATAAGTTTACGGCGTCGTTTTTTGCCACGACCGACCGTTCGAACGCGCAGATCGCGACTTTTTATACCGGCGCGATGGCGGACGCGGCGGAGTTACCTCTGGCAGAGGCGGATTTTGAGGAAAACGATTTTGTGATGGTCTCGCCCTCCGATCCGGGCGCGATGCGGCGGTATATCCGCGAAGCGCCGGAATTGGGGCTGAGGATGTTGTTTGACCCGGGTCAGCAGATTATCAGCATGGATGCTGATACCCTGCGGGATGGGGTGGAGCACGCACACGGCCTGTTCATCAATGAATACGAGTTCGAGCTGCTGCAGAAGCACACCGGCTGGAGCGCGGAAGAAATCTTGGCGAAACCGGTATTTACAGTGGTAACATTAGCCGAGCACGGCGCGCGGGTTGTGGCAGCAGGGCTGGACTGCGTGGTGCCGGCGATTGGCGGGCTGGTGGTGAGGGACCCGACCGGTGTGGGGGACGCCTTTAGGGGAGGCTTCTTGCGAGGCTACATGGCTGGGCTGCCGCTGAAGGTGTGCGTGGAGCTCGGCAATACCGCCGCGGCGTACTGCATCCAGGAGGCAGGCCCCCAGTGCCACAAGTATTCCTGGGCTGAGTTTGTTGCATTTTACCGTGAGCACTTCGATGATGAAGGCTTGCTGGATGAAATTGAATAACTAAATTATTGGAGAGGCAATGGAGAATTACAACATCAGAGATTTAAACCTGGCAGAAGGCGGACGCCGCCGGATGGATTGGGCGGCACGCGAGATGCCCGTGCTGGCGATTTTGGAAGAACGCTTCCGCCGCGAACGACCCTTCGAGGGTGTGCGCATGTCGTGCTGTATGCACGTCACGACTGAGACCGCGAACCTGATGCGCACGATGCAGGCTGGCGGCGCGGATATCGTGGTGACAGCATCGAACCCGCTTTCAACGCAGGATGACGTGGCTGCGGCATTGGTGGCGCAGTATGAGATCCCCGTGTACGCGATTAAGGGCGAGGACGATAAGACTTACTACAAGAACCTGCGCGCCGCGCTCGACCACGCACCGCATATCACCATGGATGACGGCGCGGATCTGGTGAGCACGATCCACAAGGAACGGCGCGATCTGATTCCAAACATCATTGGCGGCACGGAAGAGACAACCACAGGTGTGATCCGGCTGCGCGCGATGGCAGCAGACAAGATGCTGGAATTCCCGGTGATGGCTGTGAATGACGCCATGACCAAACATTTCTTCGATAACCGCTACGGCACGGGACAGTCCACGATCGACGGCATCCTGCGGGCGACGAACGTGCTCCTGGCAGGCAAGAACTTCGTGGTGGCTGGTTATGGCTGGTGCGGAAGAGGTCTGGCGATGCGCGCGAGGGGAATGGGCGCGAACGTGATCGTGACCGAGATTGATCCTTTGGTGGCACTGGAAGCTGTTATGGACGGGTACCGGGTGATGCCTATGGTGGAAGCTGCGGCGATTGGCGATATCTTCGTCACGCTGACCGGCGACCTGAACGTGGTGGACAAACACCACTTTGAGGTAATGAAGGACGGCGCTTTGGTTGCCAACTCTGGTCATTTCAATGTCGAGATCAACATCCCCGCTCTCGAGGCGATGGCGGTTGAAAAGCGGCAGGTGAGACCGTTCGTGGAAAGCTACAAGCTCAAGGACGGACGGGTGATCAGCATCCTTGCCGAAGGTCGGTTGATCAACCTGTCTGCGGCTGAAGGGCACCCGGCGTCGGTGATGGATATGTCTTTTGCCAACCAGGCACTCGGCGCAGAGTACATGGTCAAAAATGCCGGGAAACTCGAGAAAAAGGTTTACGATGTTCCGGAAGAGATTGATCGCGAGATCGCGCGCCTCAAGCTTGAGTCGATGGGTGTGAAGATCGACAAGCTGACCGAGGAACAGGTGAAGTACCTCGGTTCCTGGGAAGAGGGAACGTAGGCCATAAGCTGAGTAACGAAAAGGAACTGATGAAAATCAGCTCCTTTTTTTCTCCTTTCTCGCCGCTCTCCAGACCGTGCGCGTGGGTTGAACTGCAGGTCTTCAGATGATGATGGACACCTACGGTGAAAGGCTGTGCTCGGGCAAGAGCCCGGCACGATCGTGTGTTTGTAGATACTTTTGGTTCTGTTATCTTTGCCTTTGACACAACGCCACAGGCAGATCGCTACGCTTCGCTCGCGATGACGTTGACTCGGTCACTGCGAGCCCCGGTCCGAGAGAAAAAGGAAACCTAAACAAGCGGAAGGTGCGTGGCAGCCTGCAGTTCCGAGTATTCCATTCCTGTGGCTGAGATCACCAGTAGCGGCGAAGCATTCTATACGGATGGCTAGGAAATAGCATTGCGTTAATATAGAAATGCTTCGCCCCTATGTTTGATTTCAATGGTCCGGACGAAAGAAAGGCAGATCGCCACACCCTGCCTCTCGGGCACAATTATTCGTCGGGCGAGATTGAGGGCGCTGTTAACGATGTGATGGACGAACGTATCGTGCCCTCAATCCGCCAGTAAGGGTGAAGTGGATGGGAAAGGACAGGTTTTGTGAAT
>WOZA01000156.1 GCA_011620505.1 Anaerolineaceae bacterium | reverse complement strand
AAAATGAAAGGATGTGTTTTGATGAAAAAAGCAATTTGGAATGGTAAGGTTATTGCTGAAAGTTCGGATACCATTGTGGTTGAGGGGAACCATTATTTTCCTCCGGATTCAATTCATAAAGAATATTTCAAGGAAAGTGATTTGCATTCAACTTGCCCATGGAAGGGCGAAGCAAGCTATTTTGACGTTGTGGTTGACGGTAAAGAGAATCGAAATGCAGCCTGGTATTACCCTGAGCCAAAAGAGGCTGCAAAAAACATAACCGGCTATGTTGCGTTTTGGAATGGTGTCGTAGTTAGTGACTAATCTAAGGTGAAAGTTGATAAAGACGCTTTCATTGGTACAATGGGATCAGAGGCTGGTCTCACTATCGCGAGGCTGTCACTCAGTCAATAAGTATCAGTGGCTTTGCGACCTTATCCGCTGAGCAAGCTTGCGCGATATTTCAGAATCACAAGCGCATCCGCCACCTCTTCAAGCATCAAACCGACGCAGCAAGCTGCGCGGGATTCAAGAAGAGAATAATGAATAAGGCTTATCCCTATTGATGAATTTACTACAGGACGCCTATCAATATTTTTTACAGAACCAGTCTTTTTTCTGGCAGGCAACCCGCGAGCATTTAATTTTGAGCTTTTCGGCTCTTGGCATCAGTCTGCTGATTGCTTTACCGATCGGGATCTGGATCGCAAAGCATGAAAAATCGGCTCAGGTGGTGATAAATGTATTTAATGCTTTCCGCGTGATCCCGAGCCTGGCGATTCTTTTTCTGGCTTTGCCCTATCTGGGGCTGGGATTTGTACCATCACTGGCAGCACTTACCGTCCTGGCATTTCCGCCGGTGTTGATCAACACGTATGCAGGCATTCGCGGGGTGGATGCCTTTGTCATCGAAGCCGCTTCGGGAATGGGGATGACCGAAAGCCAGGTTTTGGCACAAATAGAAATCCCCCTGGCGATCCCAGCGATCGTTACCGGGATTCGCATCGCATCGGTCGAGGTGATCTCGAGTGCCACACTGGCTTCGTTTATCGGCGGGGGCGGTTTGGGGGATTTTATCACCCGTGGATTTGCTTTATTCAATGTGCCGATCATGCTGGTAGGCGCGGTGCCAGTCGCCTTGCTGGCCCTGTCATCGGAACTTTTCTGGTCCTTGCTATTAAAACGGTACCCGGCAGCAGGGAATTAATTACTCAAATTCAGCGGACACACTATGGAGGTGTTAATTGCAGAACAATAAGAAACTACAAATTTTGGTTTTCACCATACTGACGGCGGCGTTGCTGCTGACTGCCTGTGCGCCTGCTCAACCTGAAAGCGTGGGAAGCGTGGCGGTAGGGTCCAAAGACTTTACCGAGCAGTTCATCGTAGCGGAAATGTATGCCCAGATACTGGAAAACGCGGGTTTCACCGTCGAGCGCAAGCTCAACTTGGGCGGAACACCTATCGCTCACCAGTCGATTGTAAATGGCGAGATAGACATATACCCGGAATACACTTCCACTGGCTTGCTGACGGTATTGAAACTGAGCCCGATGCAGGACGCGCAGGAGATTTATACAACGGTCAAGCAGGGTTATGAAGAGCAATTTAACCTGACATGGTTGACTCCTTCGCCCTTCAATGACACCCAGGCATTGGCGATGACCAAAGCAGTGGCAAGTCAATATGGCATCCAGACCTACTCAGATCTTTCAAAGAAAGCGCCCGAATTAATATTGGGTGGTCCGGCAGAGTTTTTAGAGCGGGAAGACGGCATCAAGGGACTGCAACAAGCCTATGGTGGATTTGAGTTCAAAGAAACCAAACAGCTCGGAACCGGCAGCCTGCGATACCAGGCTCTCCTGGATGGACAGGTGGATGTTGTGGTGGCATTCGGCACGGACGGCGCAATCAAAGGCAATGATTTGCTTTTGCTGGTGGATGACAAGGTGTTCTATCCGATATACAATGTTGCTCCGGTTGTGCGCATGGATGTCCTGGAAGAGTACCCGCAAATCAGCGAACTATTGAATGAACTGGCGCCTTTGCTTACTGATGATGTCATGTCGGGATTGAACTGGCAGGTTGATGGCCCTGAAAAGAAAGAACCAGCCGATGTCGCCAGAGCATTCCTGGTTGAAAATGGGCTGCTTAAATAAGCATTGGAATAACATATGGTAAACGCATTGACGGACGCACCTTCAGAAACAAATGAAAAGCGGGTGACTCAATCTGGTGAGATCGTGTTTGAAGGCGTATCGAAGTCATTTACAGCCGAATCGGTACCGGCCGTGGACGGGATCTCTTTCCGTGTAGCGGCCGGGGATTTGGTTGTCTTGCTTGGTCCATCTGGCTGCGGCAAGACAACCCTGTTGAAAATGGTCAACCGCCTCTATGAGCCCAGCCAGGGGAAAATCTGGCTGGGAGGTCAGGAAATTCACACCCTGCCGATCAATGATCTGCGCCGTCAAATCGGATATGTAATCCAGCAGGTGGGGCTCTTCCCACATATGACGATTGGAAAAAATATATCCGTAGTGCCGCGCCTGTTGGGATGGGATGAGGATCGCACCCGAGAGCGTGTGGAGATGCTGTTGGAATTGATTGGGCTGCCTGCGTCTTACCTCAGCCGTTATCCGCGCCAGCTTTCCGGCGGGGAGCAGCAGCGTGTAGGACTGGCGCGCGCGCTGGCGGCTGACCCCGAAATTCTGTTGATGGATGAGCCATTCGCCGCGGTGGATGCGATGAATCGCGAACGGCTGCAGGGTGAATTGCTTGAGCTTCACTGCAAGTTGAACACAACCATTCTCTTTGTTACGCATGATGTGGAAGAAGCTTTTCGCCTGGCGGATAAGATTATTGTGATGCGTGCTGGAAAATTGGTCCAGTATGGTACGCCCATTGAGATCGTCACCCAACCTGCCAATGAATTCATAGAAGAGTTGGTGGACACAAAAAACATTCTGCGGCGATTAAGCCTGGTGAATGTCCACTCGGTGTTAAAGGCTAAAGAGAACTTGTCTGCGGAAACCTTCCCATCTAAACCGGTGGAGAAGGATACTCCAGTTTTGCATCCGGAAGACGATTTACGCTCTGTCCTTTCCCTATTGTTGAGCAGCGGAAGTGACCCTTTAGAGGTGGTAAATTCTTCTGGCGAGATACTGGGAAATGTGGGGTTTACTGACCTGCGTAATATGTTGTACAGCAGCCAAACCACTGAAATGAATAAATGCAATGAGCTACTTGATTAATAATCTGGATCTGGTTGGGCAGCTATTTTTGCAGCATTTGCGGCTCACGCTCGTGGTATTGTTCTTTTCCTTAATTATTGGAATTCCTTTGGGTTTGGGATTGGCGCGA
>WOZA01000145.1 GCA_011620505.1 Anaerolineaceae bacterium | reverse complement strand
AATTTGCCGGGTTGAAGTACGCAACCCGGCCTACAACTAAAACCAACGAAGCCCAAGACGTACCACCCTCATCAGTCCCCCGTCCGCTGCACGGCGGGAGGCAACTCCCCCCAGGGGGAGCCTATTGTGAGAAACAGCCCCGTTTTCGGCGCGATATCTTATAATTGTTCCCCTATGGAACTGACCCTCGGCAACTGGCTGCTTTCTGCTCTGCCCATTCTGACCGTCATCATTCTCATGCTCCTCTTCAAATGGGGAGGGTTGCGCGCTGGCGCCATGAGCTGGCTGGTGGCGGCTGCCGTCAGCCTGATCGCGTTTGGCGGAAGCTGGCTGATCATTGCCTGGTCGCAAGTGAAAGCGCTGGTGCTGGCATTGAACATGCTCGTAATCATTTGGGGCGCCCTGCTGCTCTACAGCCTTGCCAGCGAGGTCGGCACCATCCGCGCGATCGGTCTATTCCTCCCCCGCCTTTCCAATGACCGTTCCATCCAGCTCCTGATGATCGCCTGGCTGCTCACTTCTTTCCTGCAGGGCATGGGCGGCTTCGGAGTGCCTGTGGCGGTGTGCGCGCCAATCCTGGTGGGGATGGGCTATGACCCGATTCTCGCGATCATCATGACCGCCATCGGGCACGGCTGGGCAGTCTCGTTTGGCTCGATGGCGACCGCTTTCGAGTCGCTGATTGCTGTTTCGGGAGTGCCTGGTTTGCTCATCGCCCCCTATGCCGCCATCCTGCTCGCGCTCAGCTTCGTGCCAACAGGCGTGATCATCACCTTTCTCGGCACCGGATGGAAGGGTGTGCGCCACGCCTTCCCCGCCATCCTCACGGTCAGCCTCACGATGGGCACCACGCTCTACCTTCTCAACACGCTGGGTCTCTGGAGCCTCAGCACGATCGGACCTTCGCTCGTTGGGATCGCCACGCTCTTCCTCCTCACGCGCCTGCCAGCCTATCACGGCGTGAGGACCGCTATCGCGAATGGCGGCCAGGAACTTTCTCCCCGGGATCTTCTGCTGCGCCTGACGCCCTACATTTTGCTCGTGGTGATCGGTTTTTCGGTCATCCTGATCCGCCCCCTCAACACTTTCCTCAATCAGGTGGGGATCAGTTTCAAGTACCCTGAGATCGTTTCCGGGTTGGGGTTCGTCACTCCGGCGGAATCCAGCGCCACCATTCACCCCTTTTCCCACCCAGGCACGGTGCTGTTGGTGAGCGTATTGCTTTCATCGATCCTGCTGAAGCGCAAAGGGCTGATTACAAGAACCTCACCCCGCCGCATTTTGAGCGTCACTGCTCACAACGCGGTCGATGCCAGCCTGGGGGTGGTGATGATGGCTGGAGTGTCGACGATCATGACCCACGTCGGCATGACAAGCACGCTCGCACGGGGGATCGCCGAAACCATCAACGGGGTGATATACCCGGTGGTAGCGCCCTTTGTTGGGGTGATGGGCGCCTTTTTGACCGGTTCAAACAATAACAGCAACATCCTGTTTGGCGCGCTCCAGGCAGAGGCAGCCGCTCTGCTCAAGCTCAACGTGCCGCTGATCCTGGCGGCGCAGAACGCTGGCGGTTCGCTGGGGAGCGTGATGTCCCCCACGAAGCTGATCGTCAGCTGCACCACGGTTGGTCTCGGGGGGCAGGAAGGCAAAGTCTTGCGTAAGATGATCGGTTATGGTCTAATCCCGATAATCATTGTGGCTGTCGCGACCGGTATCTGGTCGTGGCTGCTCAGCGGTGGAGCCTGAAATGAGCCTGAGTAAAGGAGCCAAAAGATTTCGCATCAACATGCTGATCCTCGTGATCGAAGCATTGCTGCCATTCTTGCTGCTTTTTGCGCTCAATAATGGTTACACAGACCTTGGCAGGGTCACTTCCGCGATCCTGGTTTTGGGTATTATTTATCTGGTGGTGTTCAAATGAAAATCAAAAAACAAACTATATTCCTGATCGTAGGGCTGCTCTTACTGGCTGTCAGCGGCTTTCTCTTCACACGGCGGGCGATCCCTGTCGCCTCGCAAAGCCAGGCCGTTGCCCTGGCTGACTGGATCTACGGCAGCGGCGGCAGCCTGAACGTGACGGTGACCTACCCCGAAAAGCTGGAAACCGGCCGCAAGAATCTGATCACGGTGGCATACCAGGCGGATGAAGCGCTTGAGAGCGTGTTGGATGATGGAGTTGTTTTTGACTTGCAGCTCGACATGATCAAAACCGTTATCCAGCCACAGAAGCGCATGCTGATCCCGGTGGAGAGCGGACGAAAAACCTTCATCTGGGAAGTGGAGCCTTTCACTGCCGGTATATCCAAAGCAAGCATTTCAATGGCGCTTGGCGACAACACCCTGAGCGGCAACTATGCCATCACAAATCAGCAAAGCATTGATTTCAGCATGGAAATCACCGAGTCGACTGCCGCCACCCGAAGCGACCTGACCACCTGGGGTTTTGTCTGCCTGGCGGCAGGGCTGCTGAGCCTGCTGGCTGCCTACCTGCTGAATAAGAAAAAGCAGCCTGCAAAAAAACGAAAGTAACTCGAAATGGATCAACCCATCCGACGCCGTTCACTCCGCACTGTTTTTTCAGCCGCGCCGCTGAACGCTCTGGACCCAATCCCGCCAGTGATGATCACCGGGGTCACCAGTGACTCGCGCCGCGTCCGGAAGGGCTACGCCTTCGTCGCCATCAAAGGTGAAAGCAGCGACGGCTACCATTACATACCATCCGCTGTTGCCAATGGCGCCGGAGTCATCTTCAGCGACCGACTCAAGCCGGAAGGTCTTCCCATCCCCTACGTCCGGCTGCAGGGAGACCTGCATTTCGCCCTGGCGTACCTGGCGGCGAGTTTCCAGCGCTTTCCAGCACGGAAACTGCGCATGATCGGCGTCACCGGTACCGACGGAAAAACCACCACCTCGATGCTGATCCACCATCTTCTGACCAAATCCGGCACTAACGCCGGTATGATCAGCACCGTCAACGCTCTGATTGGTGACGAGGCGCTCGATACCGGCTTCCACGTGACCACGCCCGATTCCCCCGATATCCAGGCTTACCTGGCTCAGATGGTGGCTGCCGGTATGACGCACTGCGTGCTCGAAACCACCTCTCACGGGCTTGCGCAGGGGCGCGTGATCGCCTGCGATTACGACCTGGCGGTTATCACGAATGTGACCCACGAGCATCTCGATTATCACGGCAGCTACGAGAATTACCTCCAAACCAAGGGCAGGTTGTTCGAGATGCTTCGGGAAACCCCGCGTAAACCGATTGGCAACCTTCGCTTGGCAATTCTCAATAAGGATGACCGCTCCTACGACTATCTGAAACGCATTTCACCTCCAGGCTTCCTCACCTATAGCCGGATTAATGAAGCCCACTTCTGGGCGGATGGCATCACCAGCACCACCAGCGATCTGACCTTCACGCTGCACACCGAAACACAACAGTTGCCCGTCCACTGCCCCATCGCCGGCATTTATAACGTCTCCAACATCCTCGCCGCGCTTGCCGCGGTCACTTCGCTCGGAGTACCGCTTGAAACGGCTGTGAAGGATCTCGAGAGCTTTGAGGGCATCCCCGGACGCATGCAGCGCATCGAGCTTGGGCAGGACTTCACTGCCATTGTCGACTTTGCGCATACGCCAAATGCCCTTGAAAACGCCCTGGTCACCGCCCGCGCCATGACGAACGGTCGGGTGATCGCCGTCTACGGCTCAGCCGGCCTGCGCGACCGCGAAAAGCGGCGCATGATGCCCGCTGTCTCAGTCAAACTCGCTGACATCACCATCCTCACGGCTGAAGACCCGCGCACCGAGCCGCTTGACGGCATTCTGGAAGACATGGCGCAATCAGCGATCCAAGCCGGCGGCGTGGAAGGTGTGAATTTTTACCGCGTGCCGGACCGCGGGGACGCACTGCGCAAAGCCATTAGCCTTGCCAGACCCGGCGATTTGGTGATCTCCTGCGGGAAGGGGCACGAGCAGTCCATGTGCTTTGGCAGCGAGGAATACCTTTGGGATGACCGCACTGCCATGCGAGCCGCCCTCGCCGAGCACCTTGGCATTGAGGGCGCGCAAATGCCCTGGCTGCCAACCAGTTCTTCACCAAAACCTGTTTAATTAGTTCAACTATTTCCGTTTACGGGTACGCTGAAACATTTCCCCCAACGAACCGCCATTAAAACCGCCAAAAACTGCCATCAGACCGATCAGTGCTGAGAGCAAACCGCTCTTCCAGGTCATCAACCCGATAACGAGCATTCCAGCCAGCCCGCCATAGACCCCGTAAGTCAGACCGCGTCTGTCTTTGGCGATCATGGTCACAATGAAACCGACCGCCAGGGAACCGAGGAAAATACCCAACATCAGGGTGGTGTCCAGCCCGGTTACTAACTCGCCGTAGCGCGCCATCAGCCCATCTACCAGGCTGAAGAATAGCAGTGCCATGGCAACATTGCCAACCATCGCCAGCACTAAATAAGCGATTTTCGTCCCACGCAGGTCAAGTATCTTGCTCAGTTTCATGCGCTAATTCTATCAGGAACTTTTCGGAAGGCAGGGTTTTACCGTGTCTTCCAGAGCCATTTCCAGATCTCCCTTTTCGCAGCCGAGTTACGTCCTGCCATATGATGAAGAGAAATGCTGCGCGTGGGATGCCCGCGTGCCAGCAGCTGCCGCTCAGCAAAATAGCCCAAAAAACCTGTACTTCCAACCACCAATGTATTCATGCAGGGGCCTTCTCATTTCGGATGGGTCAGTCTTTAGGGCAAGATCGCGTAATAGACCGCGTTGCCAAAGGCGAGAAACACCTGCCGGTTTGCAGCGACTGCGAAGGCTGTCGCTTTGGCCGTCGGCAAACTGCCATCGCTCAATCCCGGTCGGAGCACCTGGTTCAGGTTTAAGCGCAGACTGAACTGATAGAGCTCAGCTGTTTCTGGTTCCAGGAAGTAAATCGAAGGATCGGGAGGCGGAGAGTATGCCATCTGGCTGAACTTCAAACTCGCCAGGTCCACGCCTGCCCCTCCGTCAACCCCACCCTGGTAAGGGTAAGGGTCTTCACATGTTACCGAACCGCTGATCTGAGAAGCCAGGCAGTGCGAACTGTGCCCGTCGGCATGGAGCAGGAAGAGCTCATCGCCGCTCACAGCCAGGTCGACAGCCTCTTGCAGCTTCACCGGCATGGCATCGAAGTAAGACACCGGCACCTGGTCAAAATTCGAACTGAATCCACGGTAAATCCAGATGGCGTTTGCAGCCGAGTCGAGCACGAGCAGCTTCCCCGCGTCGAAGGCAATGCTCTTCAGCTCCTGCCATCCGCCGTCCGGAGGCAGCAAGACAGCTGCTGTGGGGTTTGAACCAACCGCACAGTACAAAAGGTTGCCGGCAGCATCAACCGCTAAAATCGGTGCTTTAGCAGGATTGTTGATCGGGATTGCCAGCATATCCACCAACTTGCCAACCTGTACTCCCCCAACACTGCCCGGACCGCAGCGAAACGCCTCGTCCAGAGAATACCCTTGGGATTGCAACGTCAGGTGTCTGACTTCGCCGCTGGTTTGGTCCAACAGGTAGAGATCGCGGTTTAGCGAAATGATGTTGCTGACGCTCATGTCGGGGAACAAACCAGCCGCAAAAGCGGGCTTGTAGATCAGCCTTTTGGCTCCATCCAGTTCATCCAGAGCCAGCCTCGCCCTCAGATACAACGCATTTACCTCTTCTGATTTTTGGTAGGCAGCGGCTTTATCCAACCATTCGATGGTCTGGTTCCAAACCTCGCGCTTCAGCTCATCCGTCTGCATCAGCGCCGCATTGTTGGCAGAAGCTTCCGCCTGTGCCAGGTAATAACTATACTCGTTACCCTGCCCCTGAGAAAAGTAGATGAATGTGGTCAATCCCACCAGCAGCAAAGGTACCAGGATAGCAATCAGCCATTTGCTCAGGGCAGAAAGTTCGGTCACTGGCTTGCCCTCTTCCCGTTTCTTTTCCCTGCTTTTCTGGAAGATTGTCTCAATTTTTTCGTCGACACCCTTCAAAACGCTTGCTCCCTTCGCCACGCGGTGCAAGGCATCCGTTTTGAACTGCTCCCCGTCAAAAATCGGCGCGGACGGCGCCTCTTCTGCATTTTTTGCTTCAACCACGAGCGCTTCGGGGATGATTTCTGGTTCTACTGGTGCCACTGCAGGCTCTTCTGGCTGTGTTTCTGGCTTTTTTTCTGGGACAGTTGAATGGCTTACCAGCGGCACGTTTCTAAACAAGTCCTCTGCCAGTGAGCCATTCTCTTCTTCGAGCTCGGGTGTTTCCAGCACTTCTTCCGGCCATTCGAGCTCCTGCTCTTCAGGTGCCTCGGGCTCACCTTGCTTATTCTCGGTTTCCTTAGTTTCCTGGATCTCTGGAGAAGCTTTAGCTTCCAGGCGGGCTTTGAGGCTCAAACCTTCGCCATAGGTCAGCCTGATGACCTCCGTTCCACCTAACAATGGCACAAATTCACCCAGGCTGGCAGTGTCAGCATTCAGCCGTTCGGATGCCAGCAGATCCGCGGGGATTTCCTGAGCAAGCAGCATAAAATCACCATCCGTCACAGAGGTTTGGAAAAATCGCGGATGGACGACTGAGCTGAGCCCCAACCCCCGCGGATCGAGCTCCGCGTCAAAGAAATGCTCACGACCATTCTTCCTGACCAGCAGCGCTTCCGCCTTGCCGTTGATCCCAATAAACAACGTCTCATGGTGGACAACTCCCATGAGCAGCGATGTCGTCTGCCAGCTATCCTTGTCCTGCAGCTGGCTGTTGCCAGAAAGAAGGGTTTTATTCAGCCCATCCGCCAGGCTGCGCATCGCATTCGTGACCGAACCACTTGTCTTGAAGAAAGCTGCCGCCAGCTTGCTCAGCGTCTGATTCAGCACTTCGTCGCTCAGGCTTACCGCGTCAGACGGCCAAAGCTTGATAATCAGGCTGTCTTCCTCGCGCCCGCGTGCGGCACCTTTCCCCGCGGAAGCGGTACATAGCAGCCTGGGCTGATGAGCTTCGAATGAGTAAACGGTCAGGTCAAATTTCATGGCACACCTTTTAAATCAATAGTGATATTGCGTAAATTGAGGAGTACACAATTCATGCCAGAGGGTATAATCGGTCACATGCAATTTTCACTGATCACCGATCCCGGCGAATGGCAGAGCCTCGAGGTTGAATGGCAAGCCCTCGTGGCTCAGACACACCATCCGCTGCCGTTCCTCGAGTTTTGGTATCAGAAAACCTGGTGGCAGACGTTCGGCGGGGGAGAATGGTCTTCCGAGACCAGCCGCCTCCAGCTTATCATTGCCCGCCAGGATGGTCAGTTGATTGGTGTGGCACCCCTGTTTTACTCCGAAAAAGCAGACAACCCGCCAGCTCTGCGTTTTATCGGTCAGATCGAAGTCTCGGATTATCTCGATTTCCTCTGCCCGCTGTCGGAACTGCCACGCTTTATTGAAGGTTTGCTGGATTTTATCAAGGTTGAATCTGGCTTGCTTTCGCGTAATCTCGACCTGGCAAACTTCGAGGAAGACTCAGCCAGCCTGTCCCTCCTGCGCGAGCTTTGTGAGCAAAAAGGCCTGCCCTATAACAGCGAGGTTTTACAGCCATCGCCCTATATTCCCCTCCAACCGAGCTGGGAAGCGTATCTCGCCTCGATCTCCAAGAAACAGCGCCATGAGATTCGTCGAAAGATGCGCAACGCGGAAGCCCGCCACACAACCGATTGGTACTTCGTCACTGCCGAACATGACTTACAGGCAGAAATACAGGCGTTTATCGAGATGATGCGCAATGACCCCAGCAAAGTCGCGTTTCTTTCCCCGGTGATGGAAAGCTTCCTTGCAGAAACCGCCGCGAGAGCATTCGAGGTTGGTCAATTGCATCTTTCTTTCCTGACCTTCGATGGAAAAAAGGCAGCCGCTTATTTCTCCTTCCTGGCTGGTGGTAAGCTCTGGGTCTACAATTCGGCCTGGGAACCAGCCTTCGGGCCTTGTTCACCCGGATGGGTGCTGCTGGCAAAAGTGATCACCTGGGCGATCGAACATGGGCTGACCGAAGTCGACATGATGCGCGGCGATGAGGTTTATAAATATCGTTTTGGCGGCATCGATCGCCATGTAGTTTCCTTCAAAACCCAGTTAAGTTAGCTCTCAAATCCCCAGTAATATCTAACGCAATATTAACGAGGGATGGGTATGCTTTTCTTGACGAGGCTTATCCTCGCATGGTAACATTAATCAAAACTATCTTAGCACTCTCCGATCGAGAGTGCTAATTATGAAGAGAAACATGACTGACCTGACTTCGCGACAAAAAATAATCCTGTCCCTGATCGTGCACGAGCATACCCGCACGGCACAACCTGTCGCGTCCAAGACTCTGATTGAAGATTACGGCCTGCAGATTAGCTCCGCCACGGTGCGCAACGAGATGAACACGCTCACCGAGCTCGGTCTCATCCGTCAGCCCCACACTTCGGCAGGGCGTGTGCCCACCGAAGAAGGCTATCGCTTTTTTGTCAGCAACCTGGTGCAGCAAACTGCTCTTCCGATCGCTACACGCAACACGATCACCCACCAGTTCTACCAATCGCGGCGCGGTCTGGATCACTGGCTGCCCCTGGCAGCCTCGGTCCTGGCCAATCAAAGCCAGGCGGTTTCGCTGGTCACAGCCCCACACTCTGAAAAAATCGCCTTCAAGCATATCGAACTGATCTCCACCCGAGGGTCACAGGTGCTCATGGTCCTGGTGCTCGTGGGCGGTGAGATCCGTCAGCAGATTTTGGCTCTCGATGAGGTTTACAGCCAGGAATCTCTCTCGCGGATGGCAAATCAATTCAATCAGGATCTCGAAAATAAGTCGGTTCGCCAAATCGAAGCGCTTGAAGCCAGTGCCGATCCCCTTACTCAGCAAATACTGGCTGCCATCCTCGATCAAATGCATCTCACGGAAGAGCTTGTCACAGGTGAACTTTTCCTGGATGGTTTATCGAACGTTCTCTCAACGCCCGAGTTCGCCGCAACCAACCAGGATCATTCACCCCTGCGCCTCCTGGAAGAGCGTCCCATGCTCAATGATTTGTTCTCACGCACCGTGCTGACGGAGGATATTGGTGGTGTGCAGGTGCTGATCGGAGGGGAAGGTACCTGGCAGGACCTGAGAGATTGCGCGGTCATCCTGACCCGCTACGGCATCCAGGACCAACTTTCAGGTATGCTTGGCATCCTCGGTCCGATGCGGATGCCTTATGGTCATGCCATCAGTGCTGTCCATTTCGTGGCGGATCTGCTCTCCGACCTGATTACCGACACGTTGATTGATTAGAACAATACACCCTGAAATACATTCGAGGAAGAAAATGACTGAAGATACTGAAAACAAAAACGAAACTCTGTTGCCAGAAGAAGTAACCCCAGACCTGGCATCATTAAAGGCTGAAAACGAAGACCTGCGGAAGCAAAATGAGGACTACCTCGACAGCCTCCAGCGAGAGCGGGCCAGTTTTGCCAACTACAAACGCCGCATCGACCTGGACAATGCCAGTTATGCTGACCGCTTGCTCGCGGAACACGTTAAATTTTTCCTGCCAGTTGCTGATGACCTGGAGCGTTCGCTCCGCCACCGCCCGGAAGACCCGGAGTGCGCCAGCTGGATCCTGGGAATTGAGCTCATCCTGCAAAAATTACTCAAATCCCTTGAAGCAAAAGATGTTCGCCCCATGGATATTAAACCCGGCGACATGTTTGACCCCAACACGCAGGAAGCAGTCACACACGAAGAAAATGATACTTATACCAGTGGACAGATTATTGAAGTCATCCAGACCGGTTATCAAATCAAAGATCGCGTCATCCGACCCGCCCTGGTCAGAGTCGCAAAATAGGAGCAATCATGGGAAAAATTATTGGTATTGATCTCGGAACTACAAACTCAGTCGCAGCCGTCATGATGGGCGGTGAGCCTGTCGTCATTCCTTCTGCTGAAGGTGAACGCCTGGTGCCGTCCGTCGTGGCAGTCAATAAAAACAATGAACGTTTGGTTGGGCGTGTTGCCCGCAATCAGGCGATCATTAACCCTGAAAACACGATCTTCTCGATCAAGCGTTTCATGGGTCGCCGGGCTGATGACCCCGAAGTCCAGCGTGCCAAAAGCCGCGTGCCGTATCAGATCAACAAGGCGCCCAATGGCGACCTGCGCGTGGTGATGGGCGGCAAAGACTATTCTGCTCCTGAAATTTCCGCCATGATCCTGGGCAAAATCAAACGCGACGCTGAAGCCTACCTCGGTGAACCTGTCACCCAGGCAGTCATTACGGTGCCGGCGTATTTCAACGACACTCAGCGCAATGCCACAAAAGATGCTGGCAAGATCGCCGGTCTCGAAGTGCTGCGCATCATCAACGAACCCACCGCCTCCTCCCTGGCTTACGGGCTCGACAAAAAAGAAAAGAACGAAACCATCGCCGTTTATGATCTTGGCGGCGGCACCTTCGATATTTCCATTCTCGAAGTTGGAGACGGCGTCTTCCAGGTGAAATCCACCTCCGGGGATACCTTCCTTGGCGGCGATGACTTTGATCAGCGCATCATCGACTGGCTCGCGGATGAGTTCAAACGCGAGAATGGCATCAACCTGCGCGAGGATCGCCAGGCATTGCAGCGCCTGAAGGAAGCTGCTGAGCGGGTGAAAATCGAACTTTCCACTACCATGCAGGCTGAAATCAACCTGCCGTACATCACCGCTGACGCATCCGGACCCAAACATCTCGTTACCACGCTCACGCGCTCAAAACTGGAGCAGCTGACTGACGAATTCGTCCAGCGCACCATGAAACCTGTGGAGCAAGCGCTGAACGATGCCAACCTCAAACCATCCGATATCGACGAGGTGGTCATGGTTGGCGGCATGACCCGCATGCCCGCCGTACAGGACGCTGTACGCAAGTTCTTCGATAAAGAGCCCCACAAAGGCGTCAATCCCGACGAAGTCGTGGCGATCGGCGCTGCCATCCAGGCAGGTGTGCTTGGCGGCGAGGTCAAAGACATCCTTCTGCTTGACGTCACGCCTCTGTCTCTCTCCATCGAGACTCTGGGCGGGATTGCCACACCCCTGATCAAACGCAACACCACCATCCCCACGCGTGAAAGCCAGGTCTTTTCAACCGCTTCCGACAGCCAGACCCAGGTGGAGATCCACGTGCTGCAGGGCGAACGTCCGATGGCTGCAGACAATAAGTCTCTCGGAAAGTTCACCCTCGATGGCATTCCGCCGGCGCCGCGCGGCGTTCCGCAGATTGAAGTCACTTTCGACATCAACGCTAATGGTATTTTGGAAGTCACCGCCAAAGACAAAGCCACCAGCCGCCAGCAGAACATCACCATCACGGCTTCTTCCGGCTTGAGCGAGTCTGAGGTTGAACAGATGCGCAAGGATGCCGAAATTCATGCCGAAGAAGACCGCAAACGCCGCGAGTTGATTGAAGCCCGCAACACGGCTGACAATGCAGTTTACAGCTCAGAAAAAACGCTCTCAGATCTGGGCGAGAAAGTACCTGCGGACTTGAAATCCCGCGTTGAGGATGCCATCGCCAATGTTCGCTCTGTGCGCGATCAGGACGACTCCAACGCGATCAACAGCTCCGTGGAAGAGCTCATGAAGGTCCTCCAGGAAGTTGGGCAGGCTGCCTACACCCAGACCCAGTCCGAAACCCCGGACCAAACCCAGACCGATCAGGGTCAAACTCCTGATGACGACGGTGATGTGGTTGACGGCGAGTTTCATCACGCAGATTAGTTAAAACAGTATAAAATTCATCCCTGGCAGGTTTCCCTGCCAGGGATGTGGTCTAAATAGAGAATGACAAACAAACGAGATTATTACGAAGTTTTGGGTGTACCCCGTTCTGCCAGCGCGGATGATATTAAGAATGCGTTCCGCAATTTGGCGCGAAAGTATCACCCTGATGTCAATAGTGCCGATGATGCCGAAGAAAAATTCAAAGAGATCAATGAAGCTTACGGCGTCCTGAGCGACCCCGATAAACGCGCTGCTTATGATCGCTACGGATTCCAGGGCGTCAACACCAACGGCATGCCCGACTATTCCAGCATGGACCTCTCGGATCTTTTTGACCTCTTCGGTCTGGGTGGGTTTGGCGGTTTTGGGGGATCTTCGCGCCGCAGTCGCAATGCGCCCCGCCGTGGGGCTGACCTTAGCACACGCCTCAAACTGACCTTTGAAGAAGCGGTTTTTGGTGCGGAAAAAGAAATCGAGATCACCCGCAACGAAAAGTGCTCTGTTTGTTCCGGCACAGGTGCGGAACCAGGCTCCAGACCGGTTACCTGCCGTACCTGTAAGGGCACCGGTGAAGTTCGCCAGGTGCAGCAAACCTTCCTGGGACAAATGGTTCAGGTTGTCACCTGCCCGACCTGTGGTGGTCGCGGTGAAATGATTGAAAAACCTTGCCCTAACTGCCACGGCACAGGGCTTGAACGTAGAACCACCCGGAAAAAGGTCAACATTCCCGCCGGCATCGACAACGGCAACCAGGTCCGCCTGATGGGCGAAGGTCAGCCGGGTGCCAATGGCGGTCCAAACGGTAATTTTTACATCGAAATTGAAGTCGCTCCGCACAAATTCTTCCGGAGGAATGGCAACGACATTTTGCTCGATATCGATATCAACATGGCGCAGGCAGCACTGGGAGATGAAATCACCATCCCCACCCTCGACGGCGACGTTAAACTACGCATCCCGCCAGGCACTCAGCCTGGGCGAGTTTTTCGTCTCAAGGATAAAGGCGTTCCCATCCTTCAGAGAACCGACCGCGGGAATCAGTTGGTAACTGTTAACGTTCAAATCCCAACCTCGCTGACTGATCAACAGGAAGAGTTGCTCAAGACCCTGGGTAAAACCATGGGCACGGATATTAAGATCCAGGAGCGCAGTTTCTTCGACAAACTAAAGGATGCCTTCGGTGGATAAACCTTATGCCTGGCTTGAAACCTCAATCGTTTGTAGTGGAGAATTAGCTGAAGCCGTCGCCGAGGTTTTCTCCCGCTTTTCCCCCGACGGGGTTGTGATTAACAGCGTCACCCACTTCGATGCGATCGGTCACGAAGAAGTTCCCACGGGTGACATGCAGGTCGTCGCCTATTTTCCCCAGGATGAGCAATCTGATGCCTTCCGACGCCAGCTTGAAGAAGCGATCTGGCATATGTCTCAAATTGTCCCGCTTGGTCCCATCGAATATAAGCTTATCCTCGACCAAAATTGGATGGAAGCCTGGAAAGCCAACTATAAGCCGCTCAAAATCGGTCGCAACCTGATCGTCCTGCCAGCCTGGGTGGACCCTGCTTTGGCTGAAGGCCGCATTCCGATCATTATCTCACCCGATATGGCATTCGGCACTGGTACGCACCCCTCCACCCAACTTTGCATGCTTGCCCTCGAAAAATATGGCGTCAAGGAAATGGATGTGATTGATATCGGCACCGGCAGTGGCATTCTATCTATTGAAGCCGCCAAACTCGGAGCCAACCGCATTTTGGGCGTGGATAACGACCCTGAGGCGATCCCCTCAGCCATCAACAATGCCGCCCTGAATGGCGTGGGGGACAAAATTGTGTTCGAAGTCGGAACGCATACCGACGTGCTCAATCGAAAGGATGGGCTCAACCAAGCTCCACGCGTCATCGCCAACATCCTCTCACCGATTCTGGCAAATATGTTATCCACCGGATTGACGGATCTGGTCAGCCCAACTGGCTTGCTCTTTCTCGGCGGTATCCTCGAGCACCAGGCGCAGGATCTGGCAGATCTTGCCCGTAGCCTGGGCATGACCCTGCGCGAAACCCTTCACCAGGAAGATTGGGTCGTTCTCGTTCTTCATAAAGCAGCTTAATCTTCAGGACACAGTTTGCGGTATTAGTGGGGAGATAGAACGCAACAAGTGTATTAAATATCCTTTTCATTTCACTGCAAGGTCAGATCGCCGCGGTTGCTGGTTTTGGCACCATAGTCAAAACTCCAGGTCAGTTCGAGTGCTCAGAAATGAACTTGTTTAACCCGATGGGCCTTCTCTGGCGATGTACGGATTAGAAATATTGATCGATCCTCCCAATAAAGTGAAAAAGCGCAGTAGCAAACGGAAAAATTAGAGGGTTGTGTCGCGTTCCGTGTATTTTTTGAGTGCTGGAGCCCTTTATGTAGACGGATTTTTTCAATACTTTTCTGATTACAAACAGACCCGTTAATCACGATTTTCAGTTCTAAACCCTGCTTATCTTCCTGAGTTAGTCCTGAAATGACTTCTCCATCTTTTCTCACTGGTCTGAACAATAGTTGTATAATTTACCGCTGAAACATGGATGGGAGTAATCAGGGCAAGCATTTCCTGCCCCATCAAACAATTTATTATTCATTTTACAAATTTTTTATGAAGGATTTAATCCGGAAAGGTTAATGGTCATCAATGTCGTCAACGAATCCTGCTGTAAACCCAACCCCCAATAGCAACCAAACAATCAGAGTCCTGCGCAACCGCTGGTTTGTTTTAGGGGTCGGCGTACTCATCGCGAGCATTGTGCTCATGCTTACATTGGATATGCAACTCTATGCTGTCTCCATGGTGGCAGGGTTGATGGGTATTGCGCTGGCGGGGTATTTCATCTTGCGCATCACACTCCGCCCGGTGCAGTCCGAAACTATGGTTGGCCCGGCGAGTGATATCCGTAATGGCGCGCGCACTTACCTCAGGCGGCAAATCAGGACAATTTTAATGGTGACGCCATTCTTTGCGGCTTTGTTGTATTGGATCCTGGACTGGAAAGTAGCAGTTACCGCAGTTTGCGGCGTCCTGACCTCTTTGTTGGCGTCCTATATCGGTATGAGTGTGAGTGTGCGGACAAACCTGCAGACGGCAGATATCGCCAATGAGGGGAAGCAAAGTCCCTTCCGTGTGGCCCTGTTTGGCGGTTCAGTTATGGGTTTTTGCATCACTGGCTTGAGCCTGATTGTGCTTTCCGTGTTGTTTAGCATCTTCAAAGATCCTAACGCACTGGTTGGTTTTGCATTTGGCGGCGGTCTGGCAGCCCTATTTGCTCAGATTGGTGGTGGAATTTTTACAAAATCAGCGGATATCGGCGCGGACCTGGTGGGCAAGATCGAAGAAAATATCCCTGAGGATGATCCTCGTAACGCGGCAGTTATCGCGGATCTGGTGGGGGACAATGTGGGCGACTGCGCGGGACGCGGAGCGGACCTCTTCCAGACTTTCAGTGACGACCTGGTCACAGGTTCCATCGTAGCGGTCGCCTTAGCTTCAATTTATGGACAGAACGGCATCTTCTTCCCGTTCCTGATGCAGAGTGTGGGTATATTCGCCTCTGCCATCGGCATTTTCGCCACCCGGGAGTGGAAACCTGGCATGTCTCCATCCACGCAGTTCAATATTGGATTGCTTGTAAGTTCTATTTTTAGCATAGCCGGTGCGATAATTATGTCCCTTTTATTGCTGGACAGTTGGGTTATTGCTATCGCTGCTACTTTGGGCGTGGTAATCACCACAGTCGCCTCTCTGAGCACGCGTTACTATGCGGGCATGGAAGGTAAACCGGTCAAAAACATTGCCAAAGCCTCCAAGCGCGGTGCCGCTTTGAACCTGATTACTGGGATTGCCTACGGCTTGCGCAGCCCTGTGTTGCCGGTGGTCGTCCTTATGGGTGTGGTGATTGGCGTTTACTCATTTTCAGGCAATAGTCTTCTGGCGCTGGTGGGGGTTAACATCGGAACTGACCTGCTGATCACCTTCATCATGGCTGCGGATGCCTTTGGACCGATCGTAGACAACGCTGCAGGGATAGCCGGGATGGCACAAGCAGACAGGCCTGTTATTGAGAAGCTCTCCAAGCTCGATTCAGTCGGTAATACGATGAAGGCTATCACCAAAGGCTATGCCATGATCTCTGGAACCATTACAGCCTTTGTCATCTTCCTGACCTTTTACAGACTCGCGGGCATCGAATCGATCGATGTCACCACGCCTTTCAACCTCGGTTTCCTGTTCATTGGGGTCTGTCTGCCGTTCCTCATCTCTTCGCTGGTCATCGGTTCAACCGCAAAAACTGCTGAAAAGATGGTGGATGAAGTCCGCGACCAATTCGTAAAGAACCCGAACATTCTCGAGGGTACAGCCAAACCGGATTATTCTCACTGTGTCGATATCGCCACCCGCAACGCACTGCGGGAGATGATCCTGCCGAGCGCGATCAGCGTCCTGGTGCCAATCGCGGTTGGGTTTGCCTTTGGCATGAATGCATTGGGGGCTGTGTTGGTCGGTTCGGTGGCGTGTTCTGCACTGCTGGGACCTTTCTTCAACAACACCGGGACCGCGTTCGACAATGCCAAGAAGACTATTGAAGACATGAAACACATGCGCGGCACTCCTGAGCACATCGCCGCTGTGATTGGAGACACCGTAGGCGATTCCCTGAAGGATGTCGCCGGACCATCAACCCTGATTTTCATGAAGCTGATTGGCATGGCATCG
>WOZA01000051.1 GCA_011620505.1 Anaerolineaceae bacterium | reverse complement strand
TATGAAATTGGGTGCCTGAATCCTTGCCGCTGAAAATTCGACCTTGCAGGAGGTTTTGTAGAAATGATGTATGAACTTCATCAGAAAGTGAGAGAATCTTTGACTCTGGGCTCGTAGAGTGCTATCATTTTATTGAAATTATTATTCATTGCGAACTTATTCTGCACATTAAAATGGAGGTCTTATATGAGCGCAATCTTGATTTCACGCATTATCGGCGCAGTTGTCCTTGGTATTATTGGAGCATTCACCAGTCTCCCCATCTATAATTTTGTTCTTCAGTTTGTCAATTTGCTCGCCCTTTCACAAGGAGTGGTAACCGGACTCACAGCGGTGATTTTCGCCGTGTTTGGCTTCATTATCACGCCTTACATTACAATCAAGCCTTTCCAGGCATTGATAAAACTGTTTACTAAATCCTCAGCCCAATCATTGATGAGTGGGCTTATCGGCATGACCATCGGTCTGGTCATTGCTGCCATTATGGCATATCCTCTTTCCCTGCTGCCAAAACCTTTTGGCCAGATTTTGCCTGTTGCCGGCTTGCTTCTTTTTGGCTACCTGAGCACGGTTCTCTTCGTGACACGACGGGAAGATTTCGCGAATCTTTACAAGAACATGACCAGCAAAATGCCTTCGCGTGCAAAAGGTGAGAGTGGGAGGCGCGTTTTGGTGGATACCAGTGCGATTATCGACGGACGCATTGCCGATATCGCCAAGACCGGTTTTTTGGGTGCAACGCTGGTCGTCCCGCGTTTTGTTCTCAATGAACTGCAGTTCGTCTCTGACTCCGCCGACAGCCTCCGCCGTCAACGCGGACGGCGCGGATTGGAAGTGCTTGGTGAATTGCAGGAGAGCAAAGACGTGAATGTGGTCATCAGCGATATTGACGTGGAAGGCGTGCGCGAAGTGGATGACAGGCTGGTGCTGCTGGGACGGCAGATGAACTACCCAATCCTGACCAACGATTTTAACCTCAATCGGGTCGCTGAACTCCAGGGCGTCAAGGTGCTCAACATCAACGACCTCGCGAATGCAGTCAAAGTCATAATCCTGCCAGGAGAAAGCCTGCAGATTGAAGTGATCCAGGAAGGCAAAGAATACAACCAGGGGGTTGGGTATCTCGATGATGGCACCATGGTGGTCATCGAAAATGGTCAGCGCTACATTGATAAGCAAATTGAAGTCACCGTCACCAAGATCTTGCAGACCTCTGCCGGGCGGATGATTTTTGCCAAACCAATCCTCGAATGAAAGCAGGAAGGTGATTATGAGCCTAAAAGTTTACAGCACCCTCAGCCGTTCCAAGGAGGATTTTAAAACCCTCGAACCAGGCAAGGTCAGGATGTATGTTTGCGGTCCAACAGTTTACGCTGAAGCACACATTGGGCATGCCATGTCGGCATTGGTGTTTGACATTGTGCGGCGCTACCTGGAGTATTCTGGTTATGAGGTCAATTTTGTGATGAACTTCACCGATGTGGATGACAAGATCATCAACAAAGCCAACGAACTGGGGCGCGATCCCTTTGAGCTGGCAAATCAGTATATCCAGCAATATAAATCCAATCTCGACGCGCTGAATGTCAAACCCGCCACCAAAAACCCACGTGCCACCGAAGATATGCCGCAAATCATTGAGATGATCAGCCAACTGATCCAAAACGGTTCTGCCTACGAGGTGGATGGCGACGTGTATTACATGGTTGAATCCAAACCGGACTATGGCAAGCTCTCTGGTCGGCGGCTTGACACCATGAACGCCGGCGCGCGCATCCAGGTGGACGAACGCAAAAAACATCCGATGGATTTTGCTCTCTGGAAGGCTGCCAAACCCGGCGAACCTGCCTGGGATAGTCCCTGGGGCAAGGGTCGTCCGGGCTGGCACATCGAGTGCTCGGCAATGAATATGGCGCACCTGGGTGAACAGATTGATATCCACGGCGGCGGGAATGACCTGATCTTCCCCCACCACGAAAACGAAATCGCGCAGACCGAAGCGGTCACTCATAAAACCTTCGCCTCTTACTGGATGCACAACGGCATGCTTGGCTTGAAATCCGAGAAGATGTCCAAATCGCTCGGCAACATGATCACCATCGACCAATTCCTGAGCGAACACCCGGGGGATGTGATGCGTTTGTGGGTGCTCAATGGCTCTTATCGCAGCCCGTTGAGCTATAGCGACGAAGTGATTGAGCAGACCGAACAGGTTTATCGCCGCTTGTTAAATGCCAAAAAGCCCGCCCTGCCAGGAGCAGTTGGTCTGCCCGAAGAAAAGGCAACCGCTTTGGCGGCTGCTGCCGCGCAAGCCCGACAGGCTTTTAAAGACAGCATGGATGACGACTTCAACACCTCCGCTGCTCTGGCTGCGATCTTCGAACTGGTGCGCAACCTCAACCAGGCTCGCAGCGATGGTGCTACAGAGGCACAACTTCTGCCTGCGCGTGAAGTTTTCAATGAACTGACTGGCGTGCTTGGGCTGCAGCTCGAGGAGCAAGCAGGCAAGGGGAATGCCGCCGACCCGTTCATCGACCTGTTGGTCAGCTTGCGGCGCGACCTGCGCGCCGAGAAGAACTGGGCGCTCTCCGATAAACTGCGCGATGAGCTTAAAGCCCTCGGGGTCATCCTGGAAGACAGCAAAGACGGCACCACCTGGACCTGGGAGCAAGGGTGAAAGAATGGATCACCGGGCGCAACCCGGTCTATGAGACGTTGCGCGCCAAACGCCGGCACGTTTTTCGCCTGATGCTGCTCCAAGGGATAAAGCTGGATGGGCATCTGCCGGAAATCCTCAGGATGGCAAAGGAACGAAAAGTCCAGGTGCTGGAAGCCCAGCGACCTCAGCTGGATGCCATTGACAGGCACAACCAGGGCATCGCGCTTGAGGCCAGCGAGTATCCATATGCTGCCCTTGAGGACCTCTTTGCCCGTGCTGAAGCCAGCGGAGAGGCACCTTTCTTCCTCCTCCTGGATCTGATCCAGGACCCGCAAAACCTTGGTTCGCTGCTGCGCACCGCGGAATTGATGGGCGTGCACGGGGTGGTTATTCCTTCCTCGCAGGCAGCCTTGATCACGCCCGCAGTGGTGCACGCCTCTTCCGGTGGGTCGGAACACTTGCTGATCGCACAGTATAACCTCGCCCAGGCAATCGACCGCATGAAGCAGCTCAAAGACGTCTGGGTATATGGGCTTGATGCTTCTCCAAAAGCTCGTCCGATCCAGCAATTGCGGCTGAATGGGGGTGTGGCGCTGGTGGTCGGGAACGAAGGGGAAGGCCTGCGCGACCTGGTGCGCAATAAGTGCGATGACCTACTCAGTTTGCCCCAATATGGGCAGCTCGACTCGCTCAACGCGGCAGTTGCCGGTTCGATCGCGCTCTTTCTCGCCAGGCAAGCACGGCAA
>WOZA01000036.1 GCA_011620505.1 Anaerolineaceae bacterium | reverse complement strand
AGCTCCTCGCGCTGCCAGTTATAGATCAGTAAAGCCTGCTGAAGATCCTCTTCGCTCAATGGCACCAAATCTGAACGGAAAAATGAATAGACTGCATGCATTCTTCCGTCAGACCAAACCGATAAGACCTCAAAGGTTTCATCGATATGCATATCCAATCCATCGAGGTGCACCCATGGGTGGTCAGTGCGAAGGTTAAGCCAGTTTTCGAACCGCAACATCTCGCGGGGCATGCGCAGTAAAGCCTCGGCATCATCGGAACCATAGGTGAACACGCCTGGATAATCAAGCGCCCAGGCGAGAGTGCGCCCTTCAACCTTGTTCTCAAGCCCGATCTGGATGAGCGTCACGACTCAGTTGTAAAAAATTGGCAGATGCCCCAGAGCGATGACATGGCGCCACTCCGCACGATCGCCTTCGGTCAGGATCGCTGCTTCAGTGGTAACCTTACCACCGGCTTTTTCTGCGATGAGGTGCATCCCCTGCAGGGTGGAGCCAGTGCTGATAACATCATCCAGCAGCAGAATCTGCTTATCCTTCAATAGTTCGATATCCTTTTCATCCAGAAACAGGTTCTGAGGTTTACCGGTAGTAATGGAAAGTGTCTCCGCTTTCAAGGCTTCGCCCATGTAGGGTTTGTACTCTTTGCGCAGGACCACGTAAGGTTTTTGGGTAACTTTTGCCAGCTCATGGGCAATCGGAATACTCTTGGCTTCGGCCGTGATGATGACATCGAACGGTTTGTCTGCAAGTTTCGTGGCGAGGGCGGTCGCGCATGCATCCACCAATTCCACATCCCCGAGAATGTTTAAGATGGCAATGCGCATGCCTGGTTTGACCTCGAAAAGCGGTAGGTCGCGCCGCACACCAGCGATATCAAGTGAAAAGACTTCTCTTTGTTCCATCATGTCTCCTTATCAATAAAAGATCAGATTGATTTTAGTCCAAATCTACCTGAAAAAACGATCTTAGGCGTTTAAAGCAACTAATGCCGTGGACGCCGACCACGGCATTAGTGTTTAAGGAGGAGAAGAAGAAGAGAAGTCGCCCTTTCGAACTCTATATTACAATAAACAATAGTAAATAGCTTGACGATTGACCTACGATTACCCTACGATATTGCGACCAAGGCGAAAATGACCCAAATGGATGTAACGACTCTTAAAACAGCAATTGGCTGCTTCCGGATAGAAGCCTTTGCAGGCGAATTGACCAGAGTTGGTCTGTTCACCGAGCTTGAACCAGCAGCAGAAAGCGCGAGCACAGTGCTGCAAGGAACTGTTCAGCAGTTGCAGGCTTATCTTGACGGCAGCTTACAGAGATTTTTACTACCGCTGGCATGGAGCAGCGTTGAGGGATTCCGGCGGGAAGTCCTGCAGGTTGTCGCAGGTATTCCGTTTGGTGAGTTGATGAGTTATGGTGAGATTGCTAAACTGGTTGGCAAACCTGGTGCCTCACAAGCTGTCGGAGCGGCAGTGGGCAGCAATCCCTGGTTGATTGTGGTTCCCTGCCACCGGGTGATCGGGTCAGACCGTAAACTGCACGGCTTCTCGGCACCCGGAGGGCTCGAAACTAAAACCTGGCTTCTCCGGCATGAAGGACATGAAATTATCCGAGGTAAAGTAAGCCTCAAAGGGAGTTGAACATGGAAGAAAATCAAGAAACAGAATTTCGCTCAGGGTTTGTAGCACTGATCGGCAAACCAAACGTGGGCAAGAGCACCTTGCTCAATCGCCTCCTGGGGCAGCCGATTGCGGGCATCTCTGCCAAGCCCCAGACCACCCGCCGGCGTCAGTTGGGGATTCTTACCACCAAGGAATATCAAATCGTCTTTGTCGACACTCCTGGCCTCACGGATGCCAAGGATAAACTTGCCAAATCGATCAATGCGGAAGTCCAGTTTGCACTGAACGACTCGGACCTGTTATTGCTGTTGGTCGATGCAAGCAATCCAGCTGATCCGATGGATGAGAAATTGCTGGACGCAATCCAGGCTTCAAGAACGCAACTGCCTGTGTTGGTCGTTTTCAACAAGGCTGACCGCCTGAACAGAACCAGTTTTGCTCAGCTTTCCGCGTTATACCGCGAGAAACTGCCAAACGCGCGCACCCTGCAAATCTCCGCGTTGGATGGGGCAGGCGTAAAAACCATGCTGCAGGAGATCGTCGAAATGCTGCCAAAGGGTCCGCAATATTTTCCTGAAGAGCAAATAACGGAAGATTATGAGCGGGACATTGCAGCGGAGATGATCCGGGCAGTCTGCATGGATATGTTGACGGATGAAATACCCTACTCAATTGCCACACAAGTGGAATCTTACAAAGAGCGCGAGAATGGCAAACTGTACATCGACGCGACAATTTACGTGGAACGCGAGAGCCAGAAACCAATTGTGATCGGCAGAAAAGGCCAGATGATCCGCGAAATTGGTACCAAGGCGCGCGAGGAACTGGAACGCGCTACCGGGCAAAAAGTTTTTCTTGAGTTGGTGGTTAAAGTCCAAAAGGATTGGAAGAACGACCAGGCATTTCTGAAACAAATCGGTCTTGCGGGTGGCTAACATAGCAGAAGTCATTAGAGCAATGCCAGTCGTTGGGATCGGACTTGTGAGTCTGATCAACTGGATTTCGGCATGGCGGGAGCGAGTAATCGTCTATTACATCACCAAGCCCATCGTGCTGTTAGGTTTGCTTTTGTTCATGGTGCTGCGCGTGCCAATCACCCCGGCGAGGTTGCCATTTTTGCTTGGCCTGGCCTTTTCTTTACTTGGTGACATATTTCTGATTCCAAAAGGCACACGTTGGTTTTTGGTGGGGATGGGCGCCTTTTCGATTACCCAGTTGATGTATATCTGGGGCTTTAACCTCTCAATGGTCAAACTGCCGGTTTTGGTGGTTGGGGTAGCTGCCTACCTCTTGGGCGTCATTCTGATTCACGCGGTGGTAAACAGATTTTCGGAATCGCCTAACGTTAATAAAGCGATTCTGCCTTATCTTAAGGGGTATGGCGCGTTGGTCCTTGCCATGAGTATGAGCGCATTATTATGCCTTGCAAGACCTGGCTGGTCGGACCGTGCTGCAGTCATGGCTGGCGTTGGAGGGATACTGTTTTTCTTGTCTGACGGGATGATTGGCCTGGAAAAGCTCGACAGCCGCCTTCCGAAAACCCGGTTTTGGGTCATTTTCACTTATCACCTGGCACAATTTTTGATCGTTGGGGCAGTGATACAATTGCCGGGTTAGTCATTATGGAAAGAGTTGTAGGTGAGCATAAGAGAATATTGTGCTTCCCTAAAAAGGATGTTTGGATAAAATACAACTGGAATCAAAAATGCGAGAATAATTGACTCTTTCTAACCGAGAGAGTATACTGATTTGTTGTGAACATTTAACTTTGGAGAAATTGATTATGGATGCCCCCGTCGAAAACAAGAA
>WOZA01000070.1 GCA_011620505.1 Anaerolineaceae bacterium | reverse complement strand
CGGGTAAAATCTTTTCCTTCCGGAAATTGCGGCAGCAAAACCAGGTAGTCCCCAAACCACCCCAATCCAGAATATTCAAAACTTGCAGCCTGGATCCTTTCCGGAATTTTCAGGCGCACCACCTCAACCTCTTCAATCACAGGTTGGCTTGTGGAATCTTCCAGTGTGCCAATCCCCGTAACTGTTTGAGTGACGTCGACTCCTGTTGGCAATACCGCCGTTTCAAGCGTTGCTGTAGACTCTAATTGGACCAACAATGCGTCTTTACTACACGCAGTAAGGCTTAATATTAAAATACTAACTATTATTAATCGTATCAATTTCACAGGTTTCATTCCAGCGCGCTCAAATCAAAAACTGCAATCACCGGATCGTGGTCACTGGAAGCATTTACTGGCAAACTCAAACTGTTGATGTGAATCACTTCATAGCTCCCCAATCTGGGTGCCAGAGCTTTACTTGCCAATATTTGATCCAGAGTCTGTCCATTCCCTTCATGCATATAGGTAAACCGTTGATTTTCAGGCAAGCTCAAAACCAAATTATCCAGCAGCTCGCCTTGCAAGGTCTTCATGCTGGCACTCCAGGGGAAGTCATTCATGTCCCCAACAACGACGATCAATGCCTTTGGATTGATATCCAGGATGTCCCTCACAAAACCATTCACAGCTTTGGCCTGCGCGACCCTCTGCCGTTCGCTTGACCTGTGCGGGGGCTGCTGATCACCGTAAAGTGGTCCGTCTTCACTTTTTGAGTTGAAGTGGTTGCCGATAACGTACAAATCCTGCCTATTAAATATGAACTGCGCGATGATGGGCTTTCGACTATTATCAAAAGCGGAATTTCCCGGCCAGATCCTTCCAGGGTTCAGGCTCAGCATCGCGCGCCCGTTCTCATCCCGCAGGCCTACCTCTTCGGTTGCCTTCCCGGCGGGGGCGTCAGCAAGTTTCAATCCCCGTTTGGTTTGATACAAGATGACTGTCCTGATGTTCCCGCCGGCAATTCCCCCATCTGAGTTGCGAGCAGGGTCGATATTCAACATCTTGTAAATAATCTCGCCCTTACTGGCATCTACAATGTCGTCGATGAGGCTGGCAATGTTTCGTTCAGCAGAAACTTGCTCAGAATCCATGCTGCCGTCATCATCCATGATTTCCTCAAGCACCAGGATGTCTGGTGCCTTCAACATTTCCACAATCTCCCGGGCAACCTGCTTTGAGGTTTCCACGTTCTGAAGGCTGTTGAAGTTTTCCAGGTTGTAGGTTCCAACCGCCAATTCCCAATTTTTTTGTACGCCTTGAGCTTCGGCAGCCTTGAAAGGTTGGTTTTGGCTTAGAACCGGCTTGCTCAGCAACTGGACACGATAATTACCAAAATCGTAGCCCACCACGCCCACAATCGGCTCACTGAAGATCGCTCCCACATGTATCTCCGGCATGAGGATGAATGCATCATCCAGTAATATTCTTTCGGGATTGGGATCCGATTCTCGCAGCACCAGCACGCCCTCTTTTGAAAAAATGCCGGCGTTTTGCCCATTGTCCGCCACGACGGTCACTTCGTTGTAAGCATTCCGCGTCGAAACTGCTCTGGCGTTATTGATTTGCACCAACATGCCTTCCAGGCTTTCAAAAAAATCCATGCCATCTTCCTGCGGATCAAGCGGCTGCCGGCTCTGCCCGACGTAACCATTTACGTCGTTCTCAATCACCTGGTTTGGGATCATTCGTCCGCCCTGGCCAATAACCACAGGTGTAAGCAGAGGTTGATTCTGCCCCAGGATAGTCACCTTGCTCGCTAAAAGTGTCGTGATGGTCAGGGAGTTTTCACCCAAACCAGCCGGATTCCATTCCCGCACCTTGCCATCTTCAACTTGCACCAAGTCTCCCCGCCTGACATTCAGATAGGTTTGCATGTCAATGTAAATGGCTTCAGATGTACGCTCATCTGCATCCGGCACCAAACTCTGCAGGTAAAACCCTTCACCATCCACCGCTGTCACCACTCCGCTCACTTTCGGTATCGTTTGACCGTCCAGCGGTGAGCGGTGCGTAATTCCCTGGATAACGCTAATGGCAGTTTCCCCCTCGCTTGTTGGCAACGAAACAACAGATAGAGTTTCGGTTGGCAAAACAGCAGGAGTCTGAACGCCACAACCTGCACAAAGGAGTAATAAAGAAAGAAAGATCAGGGGTCTTTTCACAATAATCTCCACATTATCTGGTGAGTTATTTTACATGAATTAAAGGTCACCTGTGTTCACGCGATTGGAATGCGATAAAATGATGGCATGGAACTTCAGGCAGCTATCTCAAAAGTGGATCAATTCTCCTCAGCAGAACAGGGTGACAAAGTTGAGATCATTGAGCGTCCCCGTGGCGGGATCTCCATCATCATGGCTGAGGGGAAACTTGGCGGTCGCCGCTCAAGAACCATCGCGATGAAAGCCGTCCATTCCATCATGAGCCTGATTGCCAGCGGCTTGCACGATGGTGCCGCCTCCCGGACTGTGCTTTCCAATATCTTCGAGGAACACAAAGGAAAAGCTCAGGTCAATTTAAACATAATTTCCTGTGATCTGGAATCGCAATCCATCGTCATCACCAAAAACAATACCACCCCGGTGGTAACTGTTTTTGAAGGCGCCGCAGAATACCTGCGTTTTGATGGAACGATCGATGCAAACCACAGCGCTTCTCCTTCTGTGTTTCAGTTTGAAATCGAAGAAGGGCGCGATTTCATCCTCGTTTCTGACGGAATCCTCCAGGCCGGCGTCCAATACGAGCAGCCTCTGGATCTGCGGGTCCTGGTTGAGTCACTTTTTGAAGATGATGAACCCACCGTTCAGGCCATGGCGGATGCCATCCTCACCCAGGCGATCAGCCAGGATCTTGGTCGCCCGCGGGATGACATGACTGTCACCGTTTTGCGTATCTCACCCTCCCCCACCAGCAACATTCGCCGGGAGTACGTCCACTTTCCAATTAATGAACCGAAATAAAGGAGACGATTTATGCACGAGGAAGTTATTCTGATCACTGGAGCAAACGGAGAAATTGGTCACGGCCTCATTCATCACCTTGCGGACCAAAAAAAGGCTATCGTCGCGCTCGACCTGAATCCCCTGGACGATGTGCTTCAGCCGCTCGTCCGCCATTGGCAGGTTGGTGATATTCTCAATTTCGCGCTGCTCGAAAAGCTTTTCGAGGAGTACCACTTCAGTGTCGTGTTCCATCTGGCATCAATCCTTTCCACGAAAGCTGAGCAAAATCCTGAACTCGCCCATAAGGTCAATGTGGAAGGTACTCTCAACCTGCTACACCTGGCAGAAGTCCAATCAAGGCGGGATTGCCTCCCAGTCAAATTTCTCTATCCGAGTTCCATCGCTGTCTATTGTTTGCCCGACCTTGAGACCAAACAAGCGGCTGGTAAAGTCCGCGAAGACCAATT
>WOZA01000095.1 GCA_011620505.1 Anaerolineaceae bacterium | reverse complement strand
TAACTTATCCACCAAATTTGTGTATCAATTTTAGCAAATTTTGGTATACAATAATAATTGCATATCAAAAATGATCCACAAAATCCTGTAAATTGAGAGGAAGGACTCCCATGGAACCTTACATACCCGATCAATTGCCACTGGACATGACTACCTGGAATTGGCAAATTTTAGTTCCATTGATTGGTCTGGCCAATCGTAAGTTGGCTTACTATGATGGTATTTTGTCCTCAATTATCAATCCATCTTTGTTTCTATCTCCGTTGGAGACGAAAGAGGCTATCCTTTCATCAAAAATTGAGGGCACTATTACCACGATTGATGAGGTTCTGAAATACGAGGTGAATCTGATCCCTGAAAGCGTGAGCAAACAACAGGATATCAAGGAAGTCCTGAATTACCGCACTGCGATGCGCAACGCGATAGGCTGGATCGAACGCCAATTACCCCTGAACAACGCCCTTATCTGCAACATCCAAAAAGAACTGATGACCGGCGTCCGGGGTGCGAACAAGTCTCCGGGTCAGATCCGCAAAGAACAAAACTGGATTGGAAATCCTCGTGCATTCATTGAGTTGGCTTCTTACGTGCCACCTGAGCCGTTAAGTTTGTCTGAACATATGAGCAACCTGATTGATTACATGCAATTGGACGATCAGGAACCTATCCTGCAAACCGCAATTATGCACGCTCAGTTTGAACTTATCCATCCCTTTCTGGATGGAAATGGGCGTACAGGCCGCATCTTAATCCCGCTTTTTTTGTGGCATAAAAAGATAATCAAAGCACCTGTCTTCTACATTAGCGAATATCTGGAGGCAAACCGCGACCAGTACTACGACAGCTTGCGATCCATTTCTCAGGATAATGATTGGGAAGCCTGGCTCAGGTTTTTCCTTCAAGCTGTGGCAACACAGGCTGAACAGAACGCCCTAAAAGTTAGCCAAGTGCTCTCCCTATATCAACAGATGAAACTGCGCATCACAGCGATATCCAATTCTCCTCATGTCATCCAGATTTTGGACACTATGTTTGCGAATCCTATGATTGATAGTACGAGTTTCATCAGGCAGTCTGGTCTGAATGTCCAGACGGGCCGCAGGATTTTGAACAAACTCAAAGATGAAAAGATCCTGTCAATCCTTCAACCATCGGCTGGCAACAGGCCCGAAATACTCATGTTCAAGGATCTAATGGATATTCTGTGATTTGTGTATCATTCTTTAGGTAAACTTGATATACAATTGATTTTGTGTATCAATTCTGGATCACAAAATAATGGTTTGTCCACTTTAACCTATTGTTTTTGGCTAAGTTCAACCCAATGCAGAGCATACCCAGCGTCGGTTTCTACGCTTTGTCTTTCTCCAACAACTTCCGGATTGCCTTAAAGATCTTGCTGTTCAGGAACAGGGCGATGGCTTCGGGGAATTTCATCGGCGCGCCGTCGACAGCATATGAACGCAAGGGTGCGTCCATAACCGATGCTTGCACGATGCGATCATTGGCTTCCTGGAATTCTCCCCCAGCTGAAGTCCTCTTGCGGGCGGCTCTTCCAAGGATTACCGCAAGCAGCTTGCCCCTAATCCGTTTGCGAGCATCCCAGAGGGTGGAATTGAGGTCATACACCTTGGGTTCCCCCTGCGGATCATCCGGCAGAATTCCTGATTATTGGCGGCGAAGTGTTTCAGACTGGTTGCTGTGCCCTGGCTCTGGACGCCGCTAATGTAAGCGCTTGCCAGATACCCTGCCACAAGGGGGTCTTCCGAAAAGTACTCAAAGTTCCGCCCGCAGAGGGGAGGACGCTTGATGTTCACACCCGGTGCCAGCAAGACGTCCGCCCCAGCAGCTTTGGCCTCCGCGCCAATTGCCTGCCCAAGCCCAAAGCCAGGTCGCGGTCAAACGAACATGCGACGGTCGACAAGCTTGGATAGTTGGAGGCAGGGACGGTCTGCTCCTGACCGGATTGACCATGCTTTGGAACTGTCTTTCGCAAGTCGTGGGGTCCATCGTGTAAAGACAGCGATGGAACGCCCAGCCGCGGGATCGCACGCATGTGCCAAAAATCCCCTCCGCCTGAAACCAACCAGGCTTTCTCTCCAAGTGTTAGTTCTTCAACGATCGGTCTGGTGCTTTCGCTGTATTCAGGCAAGGGAGTAGCCTCCTTCAAACTTGATTGGGAGTTTTGGGGTAAATATCCCTTTGAATCAGATCACGCCGGTCAGGAGCAAGATCGCCAGGATGATGATGAGCACGCCGATCAACACCAAGACATAGAAATTTCGAGAGGCGGTCTTATCAACAGCACCCAAGTTGCTGGAAACATCCTCTTTAGCCTGGGCTTTGAAATCCACCTTACTGCTGATCACGTCCAGCTTTTGATAAAGCTCGGTCAGCTCGGGCGAGAACGGCCGGGCTTTTTCGACCTGAGCACCCAGAGCTTTCGCCATCTGGGCAAGCTGCTCTCCAAAGGTTTTGATCTCGCTGTTCTTGGTTTTGATCTGTTTCTCGAGGGCTTCAAGTTGATCATCCAGGGGAAGCAACTCACTTTTCAGGTCGCTTTCCAGAGCTTGGATCTGACCCTGCAAATCGTTGAACTGCGTGCTCAGGGCCAATACCTGGTTCTGCAGCCCGGGCAACTGCGCTGCCAATTCCGGCTCGGCGTTGGTGGCATCCAAGAGAGATGTGGTCAGGCTGCTCAGCCGGCTGTTTAATTCGCGGAGTTGCTCCTCTTTGTCGGGGTCATCCGAGCGTTCCATTTCAATGATGCGGCTGCGAGTGTCTTTCACGTCGCGCTGGAAGCGGACTTTTTCTTGCGCGGCGGTGTCCAGATCGGCTTCGAGCGCGCGCACGCGGTTTTTGGCGTCTGTCAGATCGTGTTCCACACCTGCCTGCTGGTTTTTCAACGCTTCAATCTGTTGATCAAACCGCTCCGCCACGGCCTCGCGCTGCTCAGCCAGCTCCGCCTTTTTCTCTTCGAGCGAACGGCGGTGATCCGCTGCGCCGTCAATCTGCTTCTGTATGGTTAGAAGTTGGTTATACGCACTCTCGTAACTTGGGTCGCTGACCCTGGCTGCCCAGGCTTTCTCACCGAGTTCATCGAGCAGCGCGGCTTTATCGCGTTCCAGCCCTTTGAGTTCACTCTTGAAGCGTGCATCCTGAGTTTTCAGTCGGATAGCGGTGCTGCCAGCAGCAAACCAGGTGCTGAGCTTGCCTGCGCGCCAGAGGTAAATCACCAAGCCCAGGTAAGCCAGCAGGAGCAGAATGCCCATCACAATCGACACCCAGCGCCTACCCGGATCGGCTGGATTGCCCGTTTGGGTGCAGGCAGTCAGGCCTACAGGCATCCAAGTTAGAAGCACCAAAGCGGGGAGAGAAACACGATGATTTTGGCTGCTCTTTTTCATAGCTCCTCCTCAACGAAAACAAAACAGGTTAATAGAAGTATACCTTATCGACCCGCC
>WOZA01000096.1 GCA_011620505.1 Anaerolineaceae bacterium | reverse complement strand
AGCACCGCTCTCCAAAAGCGGGGGTTGTGGGTTCGATTCCTACCTGACCTGTTGAAATTTACCGATGCCGTATGACCTACGGCGTTGAATTGTAAAGCAGGAGGCCTTGATGGCAAACAGTGAAAAACCGAACATTTTTCAGAGAATCAATCACTGGTTCAAAGAAACCGCAGGTGAACTGCGCAAGGTAACCTGGCCCACTCGTGAGGAAGCTCTGGCTCTGACTCGGATCGTTCTGATTGTGACGATCATCATGTCAGCGATTTTGGGTGTCCTCGATTTTATCTTTGCACGCCTGGTTGGGCTTTTGGTCAACATTTAATTCGTGCGAAAGTGAAGTTCTGATGACTACGAAGGAAGATGAATCTGTGGAAGATGTGATTCCCAGCCTGCCCGAAGAAACTGAAGGCTTGCCGGCTGAGGAAACCTCCAGTGATTCATTAAGCAAACCAGACAAACCAGCTGAAGGCGACGCCCGCAATTGGTATGTGATTCATTGTTATTCCGGCTACGAGAATAAGGTGCGCAAGAACCTTGAACAGCGCATCGAAACAATGAATATGAAAGACAAGATTTTTGATGTGGTCATCCCGACCCAGGAAGAAATCGAAGTCCGCGATGGCAAGCGCCGCACCGTTGAGCGCCATGTGTTCCCCGGTTACGTGCTGGTGAACATGATCCTGGAGGAAGAATCCTGGTTTGTGGTTCGCAATACCCCGGGTGTGACCGGTTTTGTGGGTATGGGGGATGACCCTACTCCGCTGCGTCCGGAAGAAGTGCAGTCGATTCTGCGCCGCATGGAAGACGAAGCTCCTACCTATCGCGTCACCTACAAACCCGGCGACCGCGTACGTATTGTGGATGGTCCCTTCAACGACTTCCGCGGTACGGTGGACGAAATTAACATGGAACGTTCGAAGATTCGCGTCATGGTGAACTTCTTCGGGCGAGAAACCCCTGTGGAACTCGACTTCCTGCAGGTGGAAAAGTCATAAACCGGAGCAATCCGGATTTTTGTGGGAGGGCACCTGCCCGTTTGCACCACCAAGGAGAATTTAAGTGGCAAAGAAAGTAAAAGCACAACTTACACTGCAGATCCAGGCCGGTAAGGCCAACCCTGCACCCCCCATCGGTCCCGCCTTGGCTCCGCACGGCGTCAACATCATGGCGTTTTGCAAGGACTATAACGCGCGCACCTCTAATCGGGTCGGTGAAATCATTCCCGCCGCCATTACCATCTACCAGGATGGTTCTTTCAAGTTTGAACTGAAGTCACCGCCCGCCGCTATGATGCTCAAAAAAGCTGCCGGGATTGAAAAAGGCTCCGCCACCCCCAACACAGCCAAAGTTGGCAAGGTCACCCGCGCCCAGATTCGTGAAATCGCTGAAGCAAAGTTTAAGGATATGAACGCCAACGACATTGAAGCAGCGATGAAACAGCTTGAAGGCACCGCCCGTAATATGGGCATCACCATCAGCGACTAACCAAACAGCAATCAGAGACTGTGGGAGGGCTCGTAAGCCCGATTGGACCACAAAGGAGTATGCATGTCTAAACACGGGAAAAATTACGAAAACGCATCCAGGAAGATCGAGGCTGATAAATTTTACAGCCCCAGGGAAGCGTTGGAATTAGTAAAAGAAATGAAATTTGCAAAATTCGACGAGACTGTTGAGGTTCACGTTCGAACCAGCTTGGATCCCCGCCAGGCTGATCAGCAAATCCGCGATGTGGTCGTGCTGCCCAAGGGGCTTGGCAAGACCGTACGTGTGTTGGTCTTTGCCCAGGGCGAAGCTGCTGCGGCCGCGCGAGCAGCCGGCGCAGATTTTGTGGCCGAGACCGATGACGATATCGCCCGCATCCAGGGCGGTTTCACCGATTTCGACGTCGCAGTCGGTACCACCGACATGATGGGAAAAGTTGGCCGTCTTGGTCGTGTGCTTGGTCCCCGCAACCTGATGCCAAACCCCAAAGCTGGCACCGTTGTGCAGCCCGGCGATATTGCCCAGGCGATTGAAGCTGCCAAGGCTGGTCGCGTTGAGTTCCGCCTCGACAAAACCGCCAACATTCACGTTCCGCTTGGCAAGATTTCCTTCTCAGCGGAAGATTTATATGTCAATCTGGCTGCCTTGATGACCGCTTTACGAAAAGCTCGTCCATCCGGCGCTAAGGGTCTGTTCGTGCGTAAGGTCACAATTGCCTCCACCATGGGCCCTGGTGTCAAGGTGGATGTCAACGCAGCTGTGTCGATGGAGTCAGAAGCAGCCTAAAACTGCCGAATTTCCTGCCAGAGTGTGGTATACTGGCAGACTGAAAACTGAATACTGCTCTACTTAAGAAAGCTGGTGCCGTTTACGGCTTAATTTCCCGCCGAGGTGGAGGTTCAAAGTCAGATCAAGTAGATCCTGATCGTCCTGAATCTCTTTCTGTGGGAAAACGGAAAGAGATTTTTTATTTTGATTGGAAGGAGGTTGAAGTACATTGGCGTTTTCAAAAGAACATAAAGAAGTCATAGTTGACCAGTATCGCGAGTGGGTCGACAAAAGCAAGGCGATCTTCGTGCTGTCCTACAGCAAGATGCGCATGCCGATGGTTAATGAAGCTCGTGCCAAACTGCGCGAGGCAGACGGACGTTTACATGTTGTAAAAAACCGCTTGTTTACCCGTGTCCTGGAAGAGAAGGGCTATCAATACGATCCTAAATTCTGGGAAGGCAACAACGTGGTCGTCTTCGCATTCGAGGATGCCCCTTCGGTGGCAAAAGCCCTTGCGGAACTGGTAAAAGGTAATGAGAACTTCGCCGTTCGCGGTGGTTACCTCGATAAGGCTGGTCTGACCGTCAAACAGGTCACCGCATTATCTGACCTGCCCACACTGCCCGTTATGCGCGCGACTCTGTTGGGCACCATCCTGGCGCCCGCCAGCAAGCTGGTGCGCACCCTGGCTGAACCAGCACGTGGTTTGGCTGCGGTTATCAAAGCTAATTCAGAAAAGCAGCCTGAGGCTGCATAAGAGTGCTCGTTTTTTAGCGAGAAATAGAAAAAATATATAAAGGAAAAAATAGGAGTAAAAAATGGCTGATTTAGAAAAAATCGTTGAGGAACTGAGCAAACTCTCCGTGTTGGAAGCTGCTGACCTCGTCAAACTGTTGGAAGAAAAATGGGGCGTTTCCGCCGCTGCACCGGTGGCTATGGCCGCTGGTCCCGCTGCTGCTGCCCCAGCAGAAGAAGTCGAAGAAAAGACCGAGTTTGATGTTGTCATCAAATCTGCTGGTCCCAAAAAGATCGAAGTCATCAAGGTCATCCGCCAGCTCACTTCCCTGGGTCTGGTTGAAGCCAAGACCCTGGCCGAAACCCCTGATGCCAAGGTCCTCGAAGCTGTTGGCAAAGACGTCGCCAACGACGCTGCCGCCAAACTCAAAGAAGCCGGCGCTGAAGTCGTCGTTCTTTAGTTTTTCAGCAAAC
>WOZA01000011.1 GCA_011620505.1 Anaerolineaceae bacterium | reverse complement strand
TCAGCGTAAGCCAGCCCAAGTTGCTCAGGCAGAACGCGTAAGCCAGAAAAAGTCTCAAAGCTTAAGTCCCGGAAGGTTTTCCCGGTGTTTTGGTTGTAAAGGCCGAGCAGCGCTGTATAGCTCAGGTTGATGCGTTGGTTCCAGTCCAACCCAAGCAGGTCGGCGGTAGCGCGCACGTGCTCCGGGCTGTTTCCCTCAAGTTCGATGAAATTGCCGTAGGGCATCTCGTCCACTGATGCCACCAGGTCGTTCAATTTGAAGTTTTGACGATACTTCTCGTAGGTCATGAAAACCTGGAAGCCAAGCGCCTCGAGGATCGCGCGGGTGGTCTGAAAATCACTGACAACCACCTCCAGTTCAGTGCGGGAGATGACCCCGTTCACGATTTCGCCCGGGCTTTTGAAGGTCAAAATTGCCTGATCGTCCTGCCTGAGGCGCAGCACCTGGGCGCGTTCGCTTAATTTCATGTCATGCGTGTCGAAGCGTAGATTTACCTCAAGCATGCGCGGGCGCAGCGTATGGGCGCCAAGGCTCTCGATCTTTCCAAGCAGGGCAGGCAGGTTGGAGATGAGGAATTTGACTTCAATTTCCTGATTAGACGTGTTCATTTGATCTCCGTTTCATTTGCAGTTGGCTGATTAATGCCAACAATAGCCAGGCAGCATGCAATCCAATCATCCAAGTGGCGTTTGTGCTGCGCTGAGTGGGTGCCCAGAGCAAGAGTCGTTCGAGCCAGTAGGCAGTGATATTCATCAGCACGCCTGCCCATGGCAGCCACGCGGGCGCAAAGTTCTTACGCTTCAGTATCAGCCAGGTGCTCAGGTTTAGCAACCCCATTAATCCACCAGCCACCATCAAATAAGCAGGCAGCCAGGCTTTCTGGCTGAAGCCCAGGATGTCAGGCTGCTGCGTGATCGCGCCATAAAGCCGCAAAAAACCCGCCAGACCAGCCCAAAGAAAACTGAAGCGCAACAACCTCACGAAGAACCCCGGTTTGGTCGATCTCACTCATCCTCTCCAGGTAAATCGGTCAGGATGCCCAACTCACGCAGAGCAGCCCTCACCCTGGACCCACACCCCGGTTTTACCAAAACAGCGGTTGGTCCGAGAGTTTCTCCAAGGCAGCCAGACGCCTTCGACTCGCGCAGTTTTTCAAGCAGTTCGGGTTCTGCCAGGCGCAGCACCAGCAGGGGTTCGATGCGGGCTTCCAGTCCATGGCTTTCCCAGCGTGTGAGGGCTTTTTGCAGCACAGGTGGGATGCCTGGCTTTCCATATTTTCGCAGCAACGCCCGCAGGTGTTTGAGTTCCAAACCCTGTTCCGCGGCTGCCTGCAGCGAGGCCGGCGTAAGTTGAAAGACAAAACGGTCCGGGCGCAGCGAGCGCCATTCTGCAAAGCGCGAGAGCTGGTAGCGCGCAATTCGCGGCACCAGCGGTGTCATTTCGAGCTTTCCATCCCTGCCTACCAAAACTGGCTGGTTCTCTTCTGGCAGCTCGAGTTTTCCCTCCGGGTTGAGCGATTTGGAAAACAAGGGCATGATCTGAAATACCTGGCTTTCAGGTTGGTCTGTGAGCTGACCGGTTTGCACCATGCCCAGATCGACGAGCATTTCCTCGATGAGAAAGCGAATATATTGCCCTTCCACGTCCTGCCAGTGTTCAAAACCGTGCAGTAAACTGCCATCGGGGTCAGTGCTGCTGATAATCCAGGTGTTGTAGTCTGCGCCGCTGCGCAAAAAATCCGGCTGGTATTGATAAATATCATCGATCAAATCCTGGGTTTTGAACCAGGTGTCGGTTGGGAGTGCACCCAGGCGGTCGAGGATCGTCCGACGCGGGGCAACCGTGGCGTGCTGCCAGTTACCCTCACAGTGTAATTGCGGCACCAGGCACAATTCATCAAATTCCAGGCATTGCGCCCAGCTTTGCACCAGCCATCTCAATGCTTCTCCGCGCGGTCTTTCGAGGAAAACGCGCGCGTTTTCATTGGGTTGCCCGGTCTCGTCGAGCAAATTGAGTGTTTTCACCAGCGTCTGTAAAAGTTGCCAGTAGCCTGTTTCTTTTCCACTCAAACCCGGCAATCGTTCAACGAGTTCCATGCGCAGTGCGGCGAAGAGCGTGCAGATATCATCCAGCACCTGGTCTCCGTGAGGTGGGAGGGCGGTCACTTTGGAGCTGGACCAGGCGGGAAGTTGGCGCAGAGTGGTGCCCTCCACTTTGGCTTGCTCGGACTCTGGCAGCCAGGCAAGGAACTCATCGGGAATGAAAGCAAACTCGCTCAAATCCTGGTTTTCGCGCAAAGCAGCCCTTCCGACAAGCCCAAGAAACCAGAGCTTCTCAGCCGTGTTTTGCGGAAAGCGATGGGGTTTTTCGCGCTTTCGGCGCGCTGGACCCATTGGACGGAGTTCGCCATAGGCGTGCTCAAAAGTCTGCCAGGGCATCTTGCCGCCAATCGTGCCAAGATTAATGAGCGCGTCAACCGCTGAAGGGGGCAGTGCGGAAAACACCTCATCGAAAAGATCTTTGGAGGTCATCGCCTTAGCGAGTTCCGCCAGAACAGTGCGGCGTTCGACCGCCTGGAGTTCAATCCCCCAGAGCTCAGCGATATCACGCAGAAAAGCAAGGTCGTAACTTGCTAACAGGGTCTTCAGATCCGGCATGGTGTTGAAAAGTATACATCAATCGCCCCCTGCCTTGACATGTGGAGTCTACTCGATTTTGATACCTCGTACGCCGTCGATGGCAGTAATGACTTCCATCAAATCCTCGAGCTTTTCGTTTCGGTTAAAACGCGCCACGATTTCAAGACGCATGCGTCTGTTTTTGATACTTTTGTTCACATTGAATACAGAAATGTCATCCGCATGTTTTGTGATGGTTTTGCGCACTTCGCGCAGGATGCCTTCGCGGTCGTGAACATCAACCACGACTGTGCGGATGACGTTAACGCGCACAAACTTCTTTTCAAAGCGTTCCACGAGCGTCAGGACGAAGAGTAAGATAACGACCGCAAAAAGCGCAACCAGGTAATACCCATAACCAATTGCCATGCCGACGATGGCAGTAGTCCAGAGGGTGGAGGCGGTCGTGAGACCTTTTACGTTGAAGCCGAAGCGTAAAATAGCGCCTGCGCCAAGGAAGCCAATCCCCGAGACGACTTGTGCTGCCAACCTGGCTGGGTCAGAACCGAATTTAATGCCCATATTGATGGAGAGAATCATCACCAGGGCAGCACCCAGGGCGAGGATCATATGCGTGCGCAAGCCGGCAGGCTGGCTGTCGCGTTCACGTTCAAAGCCTATCGCGCCGCCAGCGACGAGGGCGGCTGCCAGTCTTAGGCATATTTCATATAAAGGTATCTCAGTCATCGTTCGCTCACATCTTATGGAAAGCCTATTTTACTACAAATGTTAATAACAGGTTAACTGAAGATAGTGAGTGTAGAACCTCACACTTGTGCGAGACTGCTATGAAATTGTTGTGTTTTCAGGTCTACGGTTAGGCTGGCGATGGTTCCTTGAGTTTCATGGTTGCAATCAGGCCCATCACCAACAGAACTGTGAAGACGACGTGGACCACGGTGCCAACCATATTTCCGGAGAGGATCGAAAAAGCCATGTCCACCAAGTAGAAAAGAATGCCAACGATGTAGATCGGAACGTTCCCGCGGCCTGAGAAAATGCCAAAAAGTATGAAGATGATTGACAGGGCGATGATGATGCCCCAGATCAGAGCAGGGTTGGATCCTTCCAGCAGGCGGTCGATGTATTGGGGCGTGCCCAAGCCAAAGATAAAGCGGCGTTCGGAGCTGAATTGGTCCATCACTTGATTAAAGATTGAGAAAAAGGCGATCCAGAAAAAGTAGCGGGATCCGTTGCTGGCGCTTTGTTCGAGTTGAGCGCGTTTGGTGCGCTCGAGGTTATCATTTGAGGGCGTTTGAATGCCGGGGTCAGAGTTGGTCATGGTGTCTCCAATAGTGTGATCAGATTGATTATAGCGGTTTTAGTCAACAGGTGTCAGTGGGCTAATCGCTTGTAGAACTGGATTGGAGTAGCTGGGGGTTGAAATCGCCCTGCTGCCATTTACCCTGGCAGAGCGGCGCCCATTCGCATTCGCCGCAGACCTCAGCCAGCAGGTCTTGCCGCAGGATGGCATCGAAGACACCCTGGCAGAGTTCATAAAGGGGGATGGGTTGGTCAGCCTGTAGAAGCGTAGCAGTGAGCTTCAAGGTGCGCTGATCAAAAAGCGAGACTTTGGCTTCGTCTTTGCACTGCCCGTTGACATTATTAGGGCAAGCTTGGCAGAAAGCGTCGCATCCAGTTGTGATTTGCAGCATCTGGCTGGAGTCAGCCAGAAAAGAGGTCATGTTGTCAATAAACGCCTGGCTATACCCTTTGCCCTCGAAGAACAAGGCACACAGTGCGTGGTGTGGGCGTAGGGTTGCGAGAGGGGTCGGCAGCCTGGTTTCTTCCATCATTAAGACTTCCGATCCGAACTGTAATGGAAAGAGAACATTCTCGAGCGAATCAATCTATGGCAACCTGCTGCTATTTACCCCAGTCCGTGCGATACCTGGCTTTACCTCGCAGCCACTTCTCCGCGGAGATTGCCGCCACCGCGCCATCTGAGGCGGCGATGACTGCCTGCTTCAGGTGCGAACACAACACGTCTCCCACTGCGTACACGCCTGGGATGGCCGTTTGGTTCTCGCGATCCACCTGCAGACAGCCCTCCTCGCTGATCTCCAGTTGCCCCGCGACAAAATCGGTGATCGGTTTACCGCCCTGAAGATAGACGAAGACTCCCTCTACTGGCAAGGATTCTTCCTCTTTGCTGCCGCGAGCGGAAACCCGCAGGCACTCCACTTTCTGCTCACCGCAGATTTCTCTGACCACGCTGCCCGGATGCATGACGACGTTTACTTTCTCCGTTAATTCCGCCAGGGTTTCAGCTGGCACATCTACCTGCTCGGTAGGTGAGAAAAAATGCAGGGTTTTGACAAAGCGGGTCAGGTAGAGAGCTTCTTCAATTGCTTCGTCACTTTTACCGATCACTGCCACGTCCTTGCCCTTGAAGAAAGCCGCGTCGCATACGGCGCAGTAAGAAACGCCGCGCCCCAAAAGCTCTGCTTCCCCTTTGATCAGGTTGGCTCGTCCCATCGAACCTGTGGCGATGATGAGGGCGCGGGCGGAATAAACGCCAAAGTTGCCAAAAACCGCTTTTGGATTGCTGGATAGATCACTGCCAATGGCTTTGTCGTTGATGAATTCCGCGCCAAAACCCTGGGCTTGCTTGCGCATAACCTTCAGCAGTTCAGCCCCACCAATTTCGCCATCTACCCCGGGGTAATTCGCGATTTTGCTGGTGGTGCCAAGTGCGCCGGTGGTCAAGCCTTTATCCAGGATGCCTACTTTCAGACCAGCCCGCGCAGCGTAGATGCCGGCAGTCGCTCCCGCGGGTCCACCGCCAATAATGAGAATGTCGTATAGGGTTGAATCAGATAATTCCAAGTAGCACCTCTTTCCAAATTTCTCATTTAGTATACCGGGCAGATAAACTATTCTCCAATAGTTGTAAGAACTATTCCACTCTAAGATTTTCCCGCTGAATGCGATTATTGAGAGTTTTTTAGAGGTTTTGGTTGCTATATTTGAGCAGATTTCAGTACAATGGAATGAAGATGAATAAAAAATTCTACAAAATGACCCTGCCAGAGCGCCATGAGTACCTCATGCAAAACAGCAATCTGGATGGGGATGACCTGAAAGCCTGGCTGCCTGGATCAGGGCTGACCCTTGAGACTGCCGACCACATGATCGAAAACGCGGTGGGTCTATTCAGTCTGCCACTGGGGATCGCCCAGAACTTCATCGTGAACGGCAAGTCGGTGTTGGTGCCGATGGTGGTGGAAGAACCTTCTGTGGTGGCTGCTGTTTCGTTCATGGCAAAACTGGCACAGTCCACCGGCGGCTTTAGAGCCTGGATGAGCTCCCAGGAGATGATCGGTCAGGTGCAGTTGCTCGACCTGGCGGATATCGATGCGGCGCAGAACTTGATCGAAACTCACAAACCCGAGTTGCTTCAACAGGCAAGTGCCCTCAACCCGGGTTTGACGCGCCATGGAGGCGGAATTCGCGACCTGGAAGTAAGGCAGATCGAAGAATCCCCAATTGGACCTTTCCTGGTAGTGCATCTGATCCTGGACGTGCAGGACGCGATGGGTGCCAATATGGTCAATACCGCGGTCGAAAGCCTGGCGCCTTTGCTTGAGCAGCTGACCGGTGCCAGAGCACACCTGCGCATCCTCAGCAACCTTTCTGACCGCCGCCTGGCAAGCGCTGAGGTCCGCCTGCCTGCCGAAGTGCTGGCTTTTGAAGGTTACAGCGGCGAGCAGGTGCGCGACGGTGTGATGGAAGCCTGGGCTTTTGCCGAGGCAGACCCGTACCGCGCTGCCACCCACAACAAGGGCATCATGAACGGCGTGGATGCGGTTCTGCTGGCGACAGGGAACGACTGGCGGGCTGTGGAAGCCGGCGCGCATGCCTATGCGGCACGCGACGGGCGCTACAAGAGCTTGAGCACCTGGACTACGACCGAAGATGGCAGCCTGAAGGGCAGCCTGACCCTCCCCCTGGCGATCGGCATTGTTGGCGGCTCCACGCGTGTGCATCCTGGAGTACGGACCAACCTGAAACTGATGGGCGTCCAATGCGTTTCGGACCTGGGTGAGATCATCGCCGCTGTGGGTCTGGCGCAGAATCTGGCTGCGTTGCGAGCGCTTGCGACCGAGGGGATCCAGAAGGGCCATATGAGGCTGCATGCCCGCCAGGTGGCACTGGCAGCCGGCGCAAACACCGAACAGGTCGAACCGCTGGCGCAGGCCTTGATTGCGGCAGGCAGGATCACCTTGAGCGAAGCAACACGTATTCTTGAACAATGGAATGGAACTGATGATGGAAACAACACAAAATCATGACGCTGAAAGCGGAAAATTGTTGATCCCTAAACGCAAAGTTGGCATCACTGGCTACGGCGCTTACGTTCCGCGCTACCGTTTGCCTGGGGTGGAGATCGCTCGCATTTGGGGTGGGAATGAGGAAGGCTTGCCCGTGACCGAAAAAGCGGTGGCGGGTCTGGATGAAGACGTGATCACCATGTCCATCGAAGCAGCCCGCAACGCGCTCAAACGCGCAGAGATTTCCCCTGAGCAATTGAGAGCAGTTTGGGTGGGCTCGGAATCGCACCCGTACGCGGTTAAACCCAGCGGCACGGTGGTGGCGGAGGCCATTGGCGCTTCGGGCAGCGTGAGCGCAGGCGACTGGGAGTTTGCCTGCAAGGCTGGCACCGAAGCCATGGTGGCGGCAATCGGCATGGTGGGCTCCGGCATGGCAGATTACGCGATGGCGATCGGCATGGATACTGCCCAGGGCAAACCTGGCGACGCCCTCGAATACACCGCAGCCTCTGGCGGCGCGGCTTACATTATCGGTCCGCAGCAGGGTTCGCTGGTCAGCATTGAGGCGGTTTACTCTTTTGTCACGGATACCCCCGACTTCTGGCGGCGTCAGCATGCCATCTATCCTGAACATGGTCAGCGCTTTACTGGCGAGCCAGCCTACTTTAGCCACGTTTCGACTGCTGCTTCAACGATTATGCGCGAAATGGATTTGAAGCCAGCCGATTTTGCTTATGCCGTCTTTCACCAACCCAATGAAAAATTTCCCCGGCGGGTCGCGAAATTGCTCGGTTTCAAAGACGAGCAAATAGAAACTGGATTGCTCTCCCCCATAATTGGCAACACCTATAGCGGCGCTGCCATTATTGGTCTGACCGCCATTTTGGACGTAGCAAAAACCGGCGACCTGATCCTGATGACTTCTTATGGTTCTGGTGCTGGCTCAGACGCTTTTGTGCTGAAAGTACGCGGAGCGTTAAAAGAGCGCCGCGCGAATGCCAGAAGTACGCAGGACTATATTGCCAATCGCGTCGGAATTGACTACGCCACCTACCTCCGTTACCGCGGAGAGATCGTGACCGGTTGAAATGGCGAGCTACCCTGAAGTTGTTATCGTTGGCATCGGTCAGATACCGGTGCGCGAGCACTGGGATGTTTCGCTACGGGAATTGGCAGGGCGAGCGCTAAGGTCTGCCCGGAAAGATGCGGCTGATCTCCAGCCGCAGGCAATTTATGTTGGCAGCATGCTGGCTGCCAGCGCCTCCCACCAGGCTAATCTTGGTGCCTTGGTCTGCGAGGTAGCAGGCCTGGCAGGACAGGCAGAAGGGGTGACAGCGGAGGCAGCCGAAGCCTCCGGCGCTGCAGCGCTATACCTTGCCTGGCAGGCTATTCGCTCCGGCATGGTGGATGTGGCGGCAGTGGTGGGCGTAGAAAAAGTGACCGATGTTGTCGGTGCAGGTCAGGAATTGAACCTGCTTGGCGCGAGCCTCGATGCAGATTATGAAGCCTCCGAGGGGCTCACTCCAGCCGGGCAGGCAGCCTTGCTCCTGCAGAGGTATCTATACGAGAACCAGTTCCCGCGTGAGGTACTGCAGGGATTTCCGATAATTGCCCACAACAACGCGGTCAATAACCCGAACGCCATGTTCGGCAAAGCACTGACAGGTAAAGCCTACAGTCAATCCGCAGCAGTGGCAGCTCCACTCAACGCTTTTGACCTGGCGGCGCACGCGGATGGTGCTGCCGCTTTGATCCTGACCCGGACCGACCTGGTCCCCAAAGATTTGCCGCATAAACCCGTCAAATTGTTGAGTTCCAGCCTGATCGCGGGCCGGCTGGCAGTGCATGATCGCCGTGATCCGCTTTTCTTTGAAGCTGCCGCGGTTTCCGTTGGGCAAGCTTGCCTGAAAGCGAACGTTCCGCTGGCGAATATTGATTTCTTTGAGTATTCTGACAACAGCACGCTGCACGCACTGCTGTCGCTCGAAGCAGCTGGCTTCGCTCCACGCGGGCAAGCCTGGAAGCTTGCTACGGATGGTTCGTTGACGTTGACCGGGTCTTTACCGGTGGCAACAATGGGTGGTCACATGGGGCGGGGGTTCCCGCTGGGAGCCTCTGGCGTTTACCAGGCGGTCGAAGCCTGCTTGCAGCTCCGTGGAGAGGCAGGCGGCAACCAGATCACGCATGCCCGCTACGGCATGATCCAGTCTCTGGCTGGCACTTGCGCCGCTGCCGTGACGCACATTCTGGCTGGCTGATAATACCTGTAACACCGGCTGATGGTACAATCGGGACATGAAAATCAAGCGTTGGCACATAGCGCTGGGAATTCTGATCAGCGCGGTTTTCCTTTACCTGGCATTTCGCGAAATTGACTTTAATCAACTCTGGCAATACCTGCGCAGCGCAAAGTGGGCTTGGGTTCTGCTGGGGTTGGTTTTTTATTTTATGGGTGTCTGGGTACGCACCTGGCGCTGGCAGGTTCTGCTCAACCCCCTCAAACGCATTCCGCAGCGGCAGTTATTCCCGGTGATCTGCATTGGCTATATGGGTAACAACGTCTATCCTGCCCGCGCTGGCGAGGTGCTGCGTTCGATCCTGCTCAAACAAACCGACGATGTTCCCATCTCAGGCTCCCTGGCAACAATCGTGGTGGAACGCTTGTTCGACGGCATCACCATCCTGGCTCTGGTGCTGCTGAACTTCCGCCAGTTGGTGCAGATCGCGCCGGATGCTGAGTGGATGCGGCGCATCCAGACTGGTTCGGTCATTGTGGGGGCAATCTTTGCGGTGATCTTGCTGGTCTTTTTGGCAATGCTCTTCCTCCCGAAGCAAACCCAGGCTGTGAGCGGTTGGCTCATCAACAGGTTGCTGCCTCTGAAACTGCGCCCTAAAGTGAGCGGGATTCTTGACAAATTTATTGACGGTTTGCGCGTGCTGCGCTCCCCCGGGCAATCGCTGTTAGTCCTGGCACTTTCCATGCTGGTCTGGATCTTCGAAGGCGGCCTGTATTGGGGCGTGATGAAGGCGCTCGGGCTTGATTTGAGCTTTATGAGCCTGTTGTTAATTGAGGGTGTGGTCAACCTGGTGCTGTTAATTCCTGCTGCCCCTGGCGGTTTGGGAACATTTGATGCCGCTGCCAAATTCATGCTCTCGCTATTTGGCATACCAGCAGAGCAAGCGTTGGGATATGCGCTGATCCTGCGGGTGGCTTTGTGGATCCCCATCACGGCCCTCGGTGCGATCTTTTTCGTCAAAGAAGGCTTCAGCCTGAGCACCAACGTGCAGCAAATACAGACAGACCTTGGTTCTGAAGAGAGAATGGAAGAATGACACAAGAAGGACGTGACATGACTGATAACCAACGCCATATTGCCATCATCGGGGCAGGTTTTGCCGGCTTGAGCGCCGCCTGGGACCTGGCAAAAGCCGGGCAGCGGGTGAGCATTTTTGAGGCTTCAGCAGAACCAGGAGGTTTGGCTTCCGGCTTTAAAGAACCCCATTGGGATTGGTCGGTTGAGCGGTTTTATCACCATTGGTTTCAAACCGATTCCCATCTGCTCAGTTTGATTGAAGAGTTGGGTTGGTCGGATCAGGTGATTTTCCCGAAACCGATCAGCGTTATGTATTACAAGGGCAAGTTTTACCCCTTTGATTCCATACCAGCCGCGTTGGCTTACCCCGGCTTGGGTTACGGCATCAACAAAATTCGTTTTGGTTTGGTGGGGCTTTACCTGAGGCTGACCAATAACTGGCGCACGCTTGAGAAGACCACCACCGATGCCTGGATGCGTAAATATGCCGGCAACAAAGTTTACGAAAGCATGTGGCAGCCGATGATGATTGGCAAATTCGGCGAAAACTGGCATGATAAGGTCAACATGGCCTGGATGTGGGCGCGGTTGCACTCCCGCACCACGCGCCTGGGGACCTTTAGGGGCGGTTTCCAGGTCTTTGCCAACAAGTTTGCTGCCAAAATCGAAGAAGCCGGGGTTACCATTCATTACAATACCCGCGTCAGCTCGCTCAAGCGCCAGGAGAACGGACAAATAGCCGTTAGCTTTGTGAACGGGGCGTCAGAAAACTTTGATCAGGCGTTAGTGACGCTTTCGCCTGGGATGATGGCGAAGATGGCACCGGATTTGCCCCCTGAGTACCTTGCGGGTTTACTGAATCTGAAGAGCATGGGGGCAGTGGTGATGACAGTCTCCATCAAGCATCCCCTTTCTCCTGAGGGGTACTACTGGTACAACATCCCCAAGCAAGCGGGCTATCCTTTCCTCTCGTTGGTCGAACACACCAACTTCCTCAAGCCGGAATACTTCGGCGGTGATCACATCCTCTATATTGGCGACTATCTCGAAACCGACCACCCTAATTTCAACAAAAGCGATGACGAACTGGCGGATGAGTTCCTGCCGCATCTGGCAAAGATCAATCCTGACTTCAATCGGGAGTGGGTAAACAAAATCTGGGTTTCCAAAACAGCTTACGCCCAACCCATTCCGCTGGTAAACCATTCCGCTAATATCCCGGCAATTGAGACGCCCATACCAGGTCTGTTTTTTGCCAGTATGAGCCAGGTGTATCCATGGGATCGCGGCACGAACTTTGCGGTGGAAATTGGTCGCAGAGCCGCAAAAATAATGCTGCTTGAGAAACACGCGGGCGGCGTGTAGCATTCCGAATGTTAAAGCCCTGATTCCAAAACGGGAATCACTATCCTTTTATTTTGGCAATTTTTGGTGTCTTTTTGCGCGGTATTCCAGCGCCCATCGGTTGGAGAATTCTTATAAAATTAGTATAATAATCCCATATATGGGGGTCCTGGAAGGGTAGTTTTCCTGTCAATTAGTGTTTGGCTTGATTCTTCCAAAGCTGGGAATTGGCTGGGTTTGGAAAGAAAAAATCGAAAAGACTCTCATTCTTAAAGAATCGTTAATTTTTAAGACAAAGTGTAATGGAACCCTATTTTTGGATGGTAGAATCGTTCTACTCAATGAGCAAGACAATTTAGTAAAGCTCAACCGTGATGCGTTTTTAGAGGAAATCGAATCGCTCGTTTCAACATCGATAAATTATCACCCCTCACAGGAAGTAAGAAGGGAGAAGGCACAATGAATGCTCAACAAGCATGGCAGGCAACAATCGGACAATTACAGATGGACCTTTCGAAGGCAACTTTTGATACCTGGGTCCGGAACACTCAGCTGATCTCCTACGAGGAAGAATCAGGAACCTTTGCCCTTGGTGCCAGTAATGCCTACGCTTGTGATTGGCTTGAAAGCCGCCTGAAGAGCATCGTTACGAACAAACTCTCGGGGATGATGGCGCGCCAGGTAAATGTTGAGTTTAAAGTTTGGTCTGCGCCGGCTCCGGTGATGGAAGAGGAAAGCGTGCGGGCTCCCAAGCGCGTTGAAGTAGTGGAAAGCAGCACTTTCGACACGCATCTGAATCCGCGCTACCGCTTCGATAACTTTGTGGTCGGTGCGGCAAACCGCCTGGCCCAGGCTGCCAGCCTGGCAGTGGCTGAGAATCCAGCCCGGGCTTACAACCCGCTCTTCATCTACAGCGGCGTTGGACTGGGCAAAACCCACATCCTGCACGCGATTGGCAACGAGGTCGTCAAGCAGGGAAAAATCGTGCTTTATGTCTCTTCTGAGGAATTCACCAACGACCTGATCGATGCCATTCGACATAAGACAACCCCGGCATTCCGCGAAAAATATCGCCAGGTGGATGTGCTCCTGATCGATGATATTCAGTTCATCGCCGGCAAAGACACCACCCAGGAAGAATTTTTTCACACCTTTAACGCCCTGCACGGGCAGAACAAACAAATCGTGATCACCTCTGACCGCTCGCCCAAGGCGATGGCCACCCTCGAGGAACGCCTGCGTTCACGTTTCGAGTGGGGGCTCACGGTGGATATGCAGGCGCCGGATTATGAGATGCGCCTTGCCATCCTGCGCAGCAAAGCCGAGAAAGCCGGCAGGGATATTTCTCAGGATGTCCTCGAGACGATTGCCCGCGCTATACCCACCAACGTAAGGGAGCTTGAGGGAGCCTGGAACCGCGTGAACGCTTATGCCGATCTGAGCGGACAGAAACTGACGTTGGACCTGGCAAAGCATGCCCTCGCGGATTACTTGCCGCAGAGAACCAGCCTGACTCCGGCTTACGTGGTGGATGTCGTGGCAGATTTCTTTGGCACTACCAAAGAGAGCCTCACCAGCAAGAATCGCTCGCGCGACGTGGCGCTGCCCCGGCAGGTAGCCATGTACTTATTGCGAGAGGATGGGGGCATTTCATTGCCACGCATCGGGCAGGAACTTGGCGGGCGCGATCATACGACCGTGATGTACGCCTGCGATAGAGTTGCCGATTTGATGGAGAGCGACGACCGCATGCGGCGCCAGGTGATGCAACTGCGCGAGAAACTCAACAGCCACTACCTGCCTGTTTAAATCCTGAAATTCCGTCTTTTCGTTATCGTCGTAGAAATTACCGGTAGGGGCGAAGCATTCTATACGGATAGCTTGGAACCAGCAATGCGGCTATATTAAATTGCTTCGCCCCTACGTCTCGCTTTACGGGTGCTTATTATTATCGCTGCTGATCTGTCATTGACACAATTTCTGTGGTTTTTTTCGATTTGGAACCGATCGTAGCGGCATCTCTGCCGATTGCGGGCTGTCGCTGAAGGCTTCCTATTTTTTACAAGCTGGTGGAGACCTGCGGTCAAACCCTGTGCTCGGCGAGGACGCCGGCACAATCAGAGATGCGCCTATGCTCGGCCAGGGCTCCGGCACAATAAAAATGCGTCTGTACAATCAGGCATTCACACAGACTTATATTACCCTTCCAGGTCTACCACCACCGGTTCCTCGTCCACCTTTTCAAGCTCGCCCCAATTAGTGCCAAGCCGTGCTTCTGTGACCAATGGGACGGAGAGTTCCAGGGCATGTTCCATGACATCCTTTACCACCTTCATCGTTTTTTCGATCTCGGCGTCGGGTACTTCAAAAATCAACTCATCGTGCACCTGCAGCAGCATCTGGGCTTTGAGACCTGCCTTGCGCAGGGCATCCGGCAGGCGCACCATGGCAATTTTGATGATATCAGCAGCAGTTCCCTGGATGGGAGCATTGATGGCTTCGCGTTCTTCCCTTTGCCGCATGGCGAAATTTGTGCCAGCCTTCAGGTTCGGGAAGTAGCGTTTGCGCCCCAAAAGTGTTTCCACGCTGCCGGTTTGGGCAGCTTCAATGCGCGTTTTATCCAGCCAGGCTTTCACCCCCGGGAATTCCTTGAAGTATTCCTTGACGAAGTTTTCGGCTTCCGCCAGGGTCAGGTCGGTGGCGCGCGTCAGGCCGAAGGGGCTCATGCCATAGATCAAGCCGAAATTGATGGCTTTGGCATGGCGGCGCTGCTGCTTGGTCACCTGCTCGATTGGCACATCGTAGATCGCAGCGGCGGTGGTGGCGTGGATATCCTGCCCTTTATGGAAAGCCTCCATCATGGCTTCATCCTGGGCGATATGCGCCACGATCCGCAGTTCAATCTGGGAGTAATCAACTGCCAGGAGCTTTTTGCCAGGCGCGGCGATGAAACCCTGCCGAACACGGCGCCCGAGGTCGGTTCGGGTGGGGATGTTCTGCAGATTCGGATTTTGCGAGGCGATACGGCCTGTGACGGTGCCTGTCTGGTTAAATGTGGTGTGAACCCGACCGGTTTTGGGGTTTACCTGCTGCGGTAATGCGTCCACGTATGTGGATTGCAGCTTGGTTAGTTCACGGTAATTTAAAATCAGCTCAATGATGGGGTGGATGCCCTTCATCTCCTCCAGTACGCCGGCAGCCGTTGAAAACTTTCCGCTGCTGGTTTTCTTGGTAACGTCAGGCGGGTCGAGCGCCAATTTTTTGAAGATCACGTCTGAAAGCTTTTGGGTGGAGTTGATGTTAAATTCTTCGCCTGCCTGCTGGTAAATGGCCTGCTCATGCTTGCGGATCTCCTGGACGAGTTCGTGCGAGAACCGATCGAAGAACGGCAAATCCAACAGGATGCCGGCTTCTTCCATATCTGCCAGGACGGGGATGAGCTTAACCTCGATCTCACGGTTGAGTTTCTCGACTCCATGGGACTGCAAGTCAGCCTCCTGCAATGGCAGCAGCCGCAGGGTCATAACCGCGTCAGCAGCGGCATAGGGTGCTGCCTCGGCGATGGGCACCTGCGCCATGGTAATCTGGTTTTTGCCTTTGCCGATCAGGTCCTCGATGAAGGTCATCTCCACCCCCAACCGCACCCAGGCTAACGCTTTCAAACCCAGGTGGCGTGAATCCGGTGTGATCAGCCACTCCGCCACCATCGTGTCGAAAGTGATTGGGCTGACCTCAATCCCCACCTGGCGCAAAACCAAGAGATCATACTTGGCATTGTGCGCTATTTTGGCGATCTTTGGATCGGTCAGGAGTGGTTTCAGGGCTGAAAGCACGTCATCAAGCGGCAATTGTTGCCCTTCGTGGTGCCCAACAGGGACGTAATACCCCTTTTCTGGGTTGCCCGTCAGCGAAATACCCACAAGTTGGTCCTGAAGCGGGTTGATCCCGGTGGTTTCGGTGTCAAATGCAATCGTGCTGGCACTTTTGAGGTCATTCACACAGGATTTCAGCTTCTCAGGGCTGTCCACAACGACAGTTTCAAAATCTGTGTTGAGAGGCTCGTCGGGCTTGGGTGCTGTTGGAGCGGGTTCACTGCCAAAAAGACTCTCCTGCTCCGGCTTAGGCATCAACGAAGGTTTGAGGCGCTGATTGAGCTTCTTCAAACGCTGCGTTAGTGTGCGGAACTCAAGCTGATGGAACAGTTTTTCCACAGCCAGAGGATCAAAGCGGCTTGGCTTTGCCTGATCGAGGTCAAGCGTGACTGGCAGATCGGTGCGGATGCGTGCCAGGTCCCGGCTCAGGTAGGCAAACTCCTTGCCGGCTGCCAGGTCTTTTCCGGCTTTTCCGGGGATCTCTGAGAGGTGCGCATAGATATTGTCCAGGTTGCCATATTCCTTGAGCAGCTTCACGGCAGTTTTCTCACCCACCCCTTTCACGCCCGGAATGTTATCTGAGGGGTCGCCAACCAGCGCTTTATAGTCCACCACTTGCTCTGGCAGTACGCCCAGTTTGGCTTCAACATCTTCGGCAAAGTAGTCGTCAGTCTGACCGCTTTTGATGTTAGGGAGGCTAACCACGATGCGGTTGTTTACCAGCTGCAGCAGGTCGCGGTCGCCTGTGACGATCTTGACCCCCAGCCCTTCCTTGGTGGTTGCCCAGGTGGCAAGGCTGCCGATGACGTCATCGGCCTCGTAATTCTCCACCTCGATGCGGGGGATGTTAAAGCAGTCCACCATCTCGCGGATGCGTTCAATTTGCGCGCGCAGATCATCCGGCATTTTGGCGCGGGTGCCCTTATATTCGGGGTACATCTCGTGCCGGAAGGTTTTCCCGGTGTCGAAAGAAACAGCAAGGTAGTCTGGCTCTTCCTGCTCGAGCAGTTTCAGCAGCATGCTGGCAAAGCCATAAATGCCAGCAGTAGGCTCGCCGGAGCTGGTTGCCCAACGGGTGGATCCACCGGAAGTCAGGGCAAAGTAAGCGCGGTATGCGATGGCGTGACCGTCGAGCAGATAGAGAATTTTGGGCATGAGCACCTCTTTAGAAAACTTGGAACCAGTAAGGCCAGTAGAGCGCTTGCGTGGCGGACTGGGCTGATTTTGGCGTGTTTTGCGTTTCGCTTACGCGCACAGGCTTGGTGTGGCTTTCAGCGTCCTGGGCGTATTTTGAACTGGTAGCGGCCTGGATGAATTCCGCCAGCACTTCTTCCTCATGGCTGCTCAGACCGCTGGTTTTTGGTGCGCTCAAGGCTTTGAGTTCTTCCATGGCTTTGGCAGCCTGGCTTCGCAAGCGGGAAAGGCGAATAAGCGCCGGGAAGATCAGGCATACCTGCTTTTTATCCGGCAGGAAGTCGCTGTAGACCAGGCAGGGCTGTTCGTTCACCCTGCGCGCGTTAATCTTTTGGGGTGTGGCCGATGTCGGAAAACCCTCCAATGAGTCAGGCAGAAGGGAGCTGCTCGAAGCTTCGAGTTTGTTGCCCTCAAAAACCAGCACGCCAAGCATCCCTTCGGGGAAGTGGGGTTGGTATTTGGTCAGAATGGTCTGATAGTTGATCTGCTGTTCCGGAATTGCCATGAACCGCCTTTCACCT